>CALBTT010000034.1 GCA_937967645.1 uncultured Zoogloea sp. | reverse complement strand
TCAAGGAAATCGACGGCGTGAAGTGCGAGCCCTACGAAATGCTCACCGTCGACGTGGAAGAGGATCACCAGGGCGGCGTGATGGAAGAGCTCGGCCGTCGCCGTGGCGAACTCCAGGACATGGCGCCGGACGGCAAGGGCCGCGTGCGTCTCGAATACCGCATCCCGGCCCGCGGCCTGATCGGTTTCCAGGGCGAATTCCTGACCATGACCCGCGGTACCGGTCTGGCCAGCCACGTGTTCGATGACTACGGTCCGATGGCCGGCACCATGGCCGAGCGCCGCAACGGCGTGCTGATCTCCCAGAACGACGGCGAAGCCGTGGCTTACGCCCTGTGGAACCTGCAGGACCGCGGCCGCATGTTCGTGAGCCCGGGCGATGCGCTGTACGAAGGCATGATCATCGGTATCCACACCCGTGACAACGACCTCGTGGTGAACCCGATCAAGGGCAAGCAGCTGACCAACGTGCGGGCCTCCGGCACCGACGAGGCCGTGCGCCTGATCAACCCGATCCAGCTGACCCTCGAGTCCGCCATCGAATTCATCGCCGATGACGAAATCGTCGAGATCACCCCCAAGAACATCCGCCTGCGCAAGCGTTTCCTGAAGGAACACGACCGCAAGCGCGCTGCTCGCGAAGAGGCATAAGCATCGCCGGATGCCCGCCGGACACGTGCCGGCGGCAGCCAACAAAAAAGCGCGACCCGAGGGTCGCGCTTTTTTGTTGCCCCTTCAGCGGCCTCTTCAGCGGCCTCTTCAGAGGCCTCTGCTCGGAGGCTGCAGGCCGCTCAGCACTCGCACCGACTGGCCAGGAAGGCAGCGAATTCCGCACCCACCTCCGGGTGGCGGAGCCCCAGCTCGACGGTGGCCTTGAGATAGCCCAGCTTCGAACCGCAGTCGTAGCGCTTGCCCCGGAACTGATAGGCCAGGATGGCCTCTTCCTGCAGCAGGGAGGCGATCGCATCGGTGAGCTGCAGCTCGCCCCCCGCCCCCGGCTTGAGCTGGCGCAGGTGATCGAAGATGCGGCCGGTGAGGATGTAGCGGCCGATCACCGCCTGGGTGGACGGCGCCTCCTCGGGCTTCGGCTTCTCGACGATGCCGGTCACACGCTGGATCTCCCCGCTGTTCTTCTCGGTGCTGACGATGCCGTACTGACGGGTCTCCTCGGGCGCCACGTTCATCACGCCCAGCACCGAGCAACGGTGATAGTTGTACACCTCGGTCATCTGCTTCATGACCGGCGTGTCACCAAGGGAATCCACCAGATCGTCGGCCAGCAGCACGGCGAAGGGCTCCTCGCCCACCACCGGCGCCGCGCACAGCACGGCATGACCGAGACCAAGGGCTTCGGCCTGGCGGATGTAGATGCAGTTGACGTGGGACGGCACGGTGTCCCGCACGATCTTCAGCAACTCCGCCTTGCCGCGCATCTCCAGCTCGGTCTCGAGCTCATAGGCCTTGTCGAAGTGGTCTTCGATGGCACGCTTGGAGCGGCCGGTGATGAACACCAGGTCGGTCACCCCCGCCGCCACCGCCTCCTCGACCGCATACTGGATCAAGGGCTTGTCCACGATGGGCATCATTTCCTTGGGGCTGGCCTTGGTGGCCGGCAGGAAGCGGCTCCCCAGACCCGCCACCGGAAAAACAGCCTTTCTCACCTTCTTCAGCATCATCACTCTCCGAACAATGTCCCCTGCCCGTCCGGCGCAACCGCCGTCACGGGCTGCAGCAGACGGCGCAGGCCTTCCTCATCGAGGATGCTGACACCCAATTGCTGCGCTTTTTCGAGCTTGCTGCCGGCATCCTCGCCGGCAACCACGTAATCCGTCTTCTTGGACACGGAGCCGGCCACCTTGCCTCCGGCCGCCTCGATCATGGCCGTGGCCTCATCCCGGCTGAGGGTGGGCAGCGTGCCGGTGAGCACCAGCTTCTTGCCGGCCAGAATGCCGGGCTCCGGCGCCGCGGCAGGCTCGCTCTCGGCCCAGCGGAGAGCCTGGGCAAGGGCTGCGATGACCTCCCGGTTGTGGGTCTCGGCCAGGAAATCGAGAATCGAACGAGCCACCACCGGCCCCACGTCCGGCACCGCCATCAGCGCCGCCTCGTCCGCCTCCAGGAAGTTGGGCAGCCGGCCGAAATGACGGGCCAGATCCTTGGCGGTGGTCTCGCCCACGTTGCGGATGCCCAGCCCGAAGATGAAGCGGGCCAGCGTGGTGTCGCGGCTCTTGTCGATGGCCTCGACCAGGTTGGCGGCGGACTTCTCGCCCATCCGCTCCAGCCCGGCCAGCACGCCTTCGTTCACCCGTTCCCGGTCGTAGAGATCAGCCGGGTTGCGCACCATCCCGCCACTGACCAGCTGATTGACGATCTGCTCGCCCAGCCCGTCGATATCCACCGCCCGCCGGCTGGCGAAGTGCAGCAGGGCCTGCTTGCACTGGGCCGGGCAGAACAGCCCGCCGGTGCAGCGGGCCACCGCCTCGTCCTCACCGCGGGTCACATGAGAGCCGCATTCCGGGCAGGCGTGGCCGATGCTCTCCAGCAGGTCGAAACGGGCCGGCTCGCCCTCCCGCCGCTCCAGGATCGGACCGACAACCTCCGGGATCACGTCGCCGGCGCGACGGACCACCACCCAGTCGCCGATGCGCACATCCTTGCGATCGATCTCGCCCTGGTTGTGCAGGGTCGCGTTGGTCACCGTCACGCCGCCGACAAAGACCGGCTCGAGGCGGGCCACCGGCGTCACGGCGCCGGTACGCCCCACCTGCACATCGATGCCGAGCAGGCGGGTGGCGACCTCCTGCGCGGGATACTTGTGGGCCACCGCCCAGCGCGGTTCGCGGGACACGAAGCCGAGCGTCCGCTGCAGCTCGAGGCTGTCGACCTTGTACACCACCCCGTCGATATCGAAGGGCAGCGTGCTACGCAAGGCGGCCATGTCGGCATGGAAAGCGGCCAGCGCCTGGGGCCCGGTAGCCCGGCAGCGATGCACGCAGACCGGCAGGCCAAAGACTTCGAGCGCATCGAGGATGCCGCTGTGGGTGTCGGGCATCGCCCAACCCTGCACCTCCCCCAGCCCATAGGCGAAGAAGGACAGGGGACGCCGGGCGGTGATGCCGGGATCGAGCTGGCGCAGACTGCCGGCCGCCGCATTGCGGGGATTCACGAAGACCTTCTGGCCTGCGGCCTCCTGGGCCGCATTGAAACGCTCAAACTCGTCCCGCCGCATGTAGATCTCGCCGCGCACCTCAAGCACCGGCGGCGCCTCACCCTTGAGACGCAGGGGAATCTGGCGCACGGTGCGCACGTTGGCGGTGACATCCTCGCCAGTGCTGCCGTCGCCGCGGGTCGCCGCCTGCACCAGGACGCCGTGCTCGTAGCGCAGATTGATGGCCAGGCCATCGAACTTCAGTTCGGCGGCATAGGTGATGGGAGCAGCGGCCTCGTCGAGGCCGAGGGCCCGGCGCACCCGTGCGTCGAAAGTGAGGGCGCCCTGCTCGGTGGTATCCGTCTCCGTGCGGATCGACAGCATCGGCACCACGTGGGCCACCGGCGCCAGCTCGGAGGCCGGTTGGCCGCCGACCCGCCGGGTGGGCGAATCGGAGGTGATCAGTTCGGGGAATTCATCCTCCAGGGCCTGCAGGGCCTGGAAGAGTCGGTCGTACTCGGCGTCCGGCACAGTGGGCGCGTCGAGCACGTAATAGGCGTATTCGTGGCGTTCGAGTTCCTCGCGCAGGGCCGCCGCCCGGGCGCGGGCCTCCTCAGGGGCCGTCATCGACCGGCCGCGTCAGGAGAACAGACGGCGGGCCAGTGCGGAGCCCGGCGCGATGCCGTACTCGGCCATCTGGCCCTGGTACTGCTCGATCTGGGCCCGGATCAGGCCGGCCGCCTTCTCACCGAAGGGCGAGCGGTTGTCATCCACCACGGCGCCGTTGAGCGCCTCGGCCAGCTGTTGGGCCAGCGCCATCATGCGGTCGAAGGTCTTCACGCCGTCCGCCACCCGCGGCACGTCGACGCTCAGGGTGACGCCCTGGGTGCTCAGCGTGCGCATCTCCTCGGCCACAAAGACCCCCGGCTCGAGATTGCTCAGCACGAACTGGCTGTTACCCGTCTCGTCAAGCGCGTGGAAACAGCCATCGGTCAGCAGCTCGAGGCCGGCCGCCTCGGCCAGGCCACGCAGCTTGGTGCCCGGGAACGGCAGGTCGCGAGCCACTACATTCACGCCGATCTGGATATCCACCCCGGCGCAGAAACGGTCGAGCTCGGCCGCCTGGGCCACGGATTCACCGCGCGCAGGCAGGGACGGAATCGCCATGAAGATGTCACACATATGCTGCAGACCATCGCCCAGACGGGCCAGATCCGCCTCGGACGCCGGGCCCCGACGATCCACCAGCTGGAGCGCCGCACAGACCCAGTGATAGGTGCCACCACTGTTGGGGCCGACCACTTCCCAGCGGTTGTCGGAGTCGGAAAAACCGAACCAGCGCACCGGCTTGGCGATGCCCTCAAGCTGCTGGGCCGCGGCCTGCCACAAGCGGCCCGCCACGACGGGTTCGATGGACTCGATGCGCACGACCCAGTCGGCACGCTCGTCCACGTCCGAGGGCAGCAGCGGCGGCACACGGCGCGCGCTGGCATCCTTCACCGTCTTGGCACTGGGTGGCACGCGCGGGCTGGCCTCTGCGCCGATCACCGGCTCAACGCGCTCAGGCTTCAGCACACCGGCAGGCAGCTCGCTGAGCACGGGCTCCTGGACCACCGGCGTGGCCGCCTCGATGGCTTTGCGCTGCTTGCGCTCCTGCCACTTGTTGAAGGCGAAGATGCCCACGACGACGACACCGCCGACGCCGACAAGACCCATTTGCAACTCACTGATTGCCATCGATTTCCCTTGTTTCCGATCAGGCCGCGACGGATTCTGCCAGCCGCAGCGCTTCCTCGATATCCACTTCCACGACCCGCGAGACGCCCTGTTCCTGCATCGTCACGCCCACCAGCTGCTGCGCGATCTCCATGGTGATCTTGCTGTGGCTGATGAAAACGAACTGGGTCTGCGACGACATCCGCTTGACCATCTGACAGTAGCGCTCGGTGTTCGAGTCGTCGAGAGGTGCATCGACCTCGTCCAGCATGCAAAAGGGTGCGGGATTGAGCTGGAACATGGAGAACACCAGCGCAATGGCCGTCAGGGCCTTCTCGCCGCCCGAAAGCAGCTGGATCGAACTGTTTTTCTTGCCCGGCGGCTGGGCCACGATGGAGATCCCCGCATCGAGGATCTCGTCGCCGGTGAGCACCAGCCGTGCCTCGCCCCCACCGAACAGCATGGGGAAGAGACTGCCGAAATGACGATTAACCGTATTGTACGTCTCTTGCAGCTGCTCACGCGTCTCCCTGTCGATACGCCGGATCGCATCTTCCAGCGTGTCGATGGCGCCCAGCAGATCTTCGGTCTGGGTATCCAGATAGGTTTTACGCTCCACCGCAGACTTCAACTCGTCAAGCGCCGCCAGGTTGACCGGGCCCAACTCGGCGATCTCCCGCCCCAGGCGCGCGACCTCGCGCTGCAGCGAACCTTCCTTGATGTCCGGGGTGAGCAGCGGCAGCAGCGCCCCCTCGTCGGCCTGGGCTTCTTCAAGGCGCGCGGCGTGCTGACTTTCGGCCATGTCGGCGGCCTGCACCCGCAGGCGCAGATCGGCCACCCGCTCCCGCTGTGGCGCAGCAGCATGTTCGGTGCGCTGGCGGTCCTCCTCCAGCATGCGCAGCTGGCCGTTGACGCCTTCCAGCAGGTTCCGGCTTTCCGCCAGGGCCGCCTCCCGCTCGCCGCGTAGCTCGAGCGTTTCCTGCAGGCGCTCCGATACCGAAGCCTCGTCGATCTCCATGAGACTCTCGCGACGCTCCTGCAGCTCCTCGTCGATGCGCTGCAGCTGTTCGCCGGCGAGGGCCCGGTTGCGCGAGATGTCTTCGAGCTTGCTGGTGCACTCGCGCTCCGAGTGGCGGGCCTCCTGCAGCTCGCGGGCCAGCGCCTGCTCCAGCGCACGGGTCTCCCGCAGGCTGCTCTCCCGCTCCCGGCGCACCGCCTCGGCGGCATCCAGGCGGTCCCGCTGCAGGTCGGCCAGTTCGCGGCTGCGCTCGAGTTCGGCCTCCGCACGCATCAGGCGGTCCTGTTCGGCCTGCTCCGCATGACCGATCTCGTCCAGATCCCTGTCGATCTGGCTGCAGCGCTCCTCGTAGCGCTGGCGCGCCTGGTTGAGCTTGAGCACCTCCACCTGCTCGGCATGCACCCGGGCCTGCAGGGCCTGCGCCTCGCGGCGCTGGCTGGTCAGATCATCCTGCAGGCGGGTCGCCAGCGCCTCCGCCTCGGCCATGCGCTCGCGCGCCTCGGCGGCCTCTTCCTGGGCGGCCTCCACCTCGATGGCCAGTTGCTCGATCTCCCGCTGGCGCTCGATCACACCATGGGTCCGGGCATCGGGGGCATAGTGGGTCAGCGCATGCCGATCCAGCAGCCGGCCTTCGCGGGACACCAGCAGGCAGCCGGGCTCGAGCGTGTCGCGACGGTCGAGCCACTCGGTCATGTCCTGCACCACGTGCACGCCGGCCAGCCAGGCTGCCAGCACCGGCTCCAGCCCGCCTTCGGCCTTCACCAGATCGCGCAGCGGGCGGGCACCCTCGGGGGGCTGCGCGGCGGCTGCCGTGGCCGTGGGCGGCACCGGCAGCAGGAAGCTCACGGCCCCCGGGACCTTGTCACCCAAAGCGGCCAACGCAACACGGCCATCCTCGGCAGGCAGGGCGCCCAGGCGCTCGCGCAGCACGGCCTCGACCGCCAGCTCCCAGCCCGCTTCCACGTTGAGGCGCTGCCACAGGGGCTTGAGGCCTTCGAGATGGTGCCGGCGCAGCCATTCGCCCAGCTGCCCCTGGGCCTGGACCTTGTGCTGCAGCTGCACCAGGGCCTCACGGCGGGCGCGCAGTTCGGTGGCACGCTTCTGGGCCTGCCGCTCCACCTCCAGGGCCTGCTTCAGAGCCTGCTGGGCCTCGGGCAAGCGGGCACCGCCTTCCGAGATCCGGGCCTGAGCCTGCTCCAGACAGAGCTCCAGTTCTTCCAGGGCAGCCTCCCGCTCGGCGGCCAGCCGCAGGTCCGGCGCCAGCACCGCGGCCTGCTCCTGCTGCAGGCGGGCGCGCCGCTGGGCGAGGGTGTCCAGGCTACGTTGACTGCTCTGCCGGTGGGTATCCTCGACCCGGATCTGCTGCTCGGCCTGGTTGAGCTCGCGGCGTACGGCAGCGGCCGTGGCATCCGCGGTCTGCAAGGCCTCCTCGGCTTCGGGCAGGCGATCGCTGAGTTCGGCATGGCGGGCCTCCGCCTGTTCGGCCCGCAGGGCGGCGTGCTCCAGCAGGCCCTGCCAACGCTCTGCCTCGCCGGACAGCCCCTCGAGCTGGGCGCGCCACTGGGCGTCATCCCGCTCCAGCTGGGCCAGACGGCTTTCGAGGATGCGCCGGCTGTCCCGCAACCGGGCCAGCTCCCCTTCCAGGCGGGTCAGCTCGGAGCTGACCGCAAACAGCGCCGACTGGGCCAGCTGCACGCCCTCGTTGGCCTCCAGCTGGGATTCGCGCACCGCCTCGAGCTGGGCCTCCAGCTCCTGCAGGCGGCTGGAATCGGCCTCGATGCGCCGCGTGGCATCGGCCAGCTCCCCGGAGAGCCGCGCCTTCTCGGCGCGTGCCTCATAGCACTTGAGCAGCCACAGCAGGTTCTGCCGCTCGGACAGGCTGGCATTGAGCTGGCGGTACTTCTCGGCGACGGCGGCCTGGGCCTCCAGCTTGCCGATCTGCTGCCCGAGCTCATTGCGGATGTCGTCCAGACGCGTCAGGTTGTCGCGGGCATCCGACAAGCGCCCTTCGGTCTCCTTGCGCCGCTCCCGGTACTTGGTGACGCCCGCGGCCTCCTCGAGAAAGCCGCGCACCTCCTCGGGCTTGGCCTCGATGATGCGCGAGATCATGCCCTGCTCGATGATCGCGTAGGCCCGCGGCCCCAGGCCGGTGCCGAGGAACAGGTCGATCACGTCCTTGCGGCGGACCTGCGTCCCGTTGATGAAGTAGGTGGACTCGCCACTGCGGTCGAGCACCCGCTTCACCGCCACCTCGGCATAGGGCTTCCACTGTCCTGCCGCCTTGCCCTCGGCGTTGTCGAAGACCAGTTCGACACTGGCCCGCGACACCGGCTTGCGGGTCGTCGAGCCGTTGAAGATCACGTCCATCATGGACCCGCCGCGCAGGGCCGAGGCCCGCGACTCGCCGAGTACCCAGCGCACCGCATCGATGATGTTGGACTTGCCGCAGCCATTGGGGCCCACCACCCCCACCAGATTTCCAGGCGTGAGGACGGTTGTCGGGTCGACAAAGGTCTTGAAACCGGCGAGCTTGAGTTTGGCCAGGCGCACGTGAAAACCGGGATAAGTAAGGCGTCAGGGAGGTGAAAAGGGTCCGGACGGGGTTTATATGCTGCATCGCCGCATCGACGGCGGCCGCTATAATACCACTCGCGAAAAAAGCGGCCAGCAAGCTCTGCCTACATGGTTTCAGGAAGCCTGCCGAGCCCGCCCGGCGTGACTCACCGCCGATGCCATATTCATTCCACGCCCGCCCAGGGCCGACTACAGGACCCCATCCGAACGTGAACCCGCATCTTCAGGCGCTCCACCCCTACCCCTTCGAGAAACTCCGTGCCCTCTTCGAAGGCATCACGCCGCCTGCCGGCCTTGCGCCGATCCGCCTGTCCATCGGCGAGCCGCAGCACGCCACGCCGGACTTCATCCGCCAGGCCCTGGTGGACAACCTGGGCGGCCTCGCCAACTATCCGACCACCCAGGGTTCCGACGCCCTGCGCCAGTCCATTGCCAACTGGCTGCAACGCCGTTACGGCCTGCCCTCGGTCAAGGCCGCCACCCAGGTGCTGCCGGTCAATGGTTCGCGGGAGGCGCTGTTCGCCTTTGCGCAGTGCATCATCGACGGCAGCCAGCCCGACGCCCTCGTGGTGTGCCCGAATCCCTTCTATCAGATCTACGAAGGGGCGGCCTACCTGGCCGGCGCCCGGCCCTACTTCATCAACAACCTGCCCGGCGACAATTTCGGCTCGAACTTCGCAGCGGTACCCGAAGCGGACTGGAAGCGGGTCCAGCTGGTCTATGTGTGCTCGCCGGGCAATCCCACCGGCCGCGTGCTGTCCCTCGACGAGTGGAAGCAGCTCTTCGAGCTGTCCGATCGTTACGGCTTCGTGGTTGCCGCTGACGAGTGCTACTCGGAGATCTATTTCGACGACGCCAACCTGCCGATCGGCGGCCTGGAGGCGGCCCACCGCCTGGGCCGCAGCGATTTCCGCAACGTGGTGATGTTCTCCAGCCTGTCCAAGCGCTCCAACGTGCCCGGCATGCGCTCGGGCTTCGTCGCCGGTGACGCCGACATCCTGAAGCGCTTCCTGCTCTACCGCACCTACCACGGCTGCGCCATGAGCCCGTCGGTGCAGGCCGCCTCTGCAGCCGCCTGGGACGACGAGGCCCACGTGGCCGAGAACCGTCGCCAGTACCGGGAGAAGTTCGCTGTGGTGACGCCCATCATCGCCGCCCACCTGGACGTCGCACTACCCGATGCGGGCTTCTACCTGTGGGCCAACGTATCCCGCCTCGGCCTGAGCGACACCGAGTTCGCCCGGCGTCTGCAGGCCGAATATAATGTAACGGTGCTGCCGGGCTCCTACCTCGCCCGGGAGGCCCACGGCGTCAATCCCGGCGCGGGTTTCGTCCGCATCGCCCTGGTCGCCGACCTGGCCGAATGTGTCGAGGCCGCCGGGCGCATCGCCGCTTTTGCCCAACAACTTTCGAATAATTCATGACCGTACCCATGCACATCATGCCCCATCACGAGAACCCCTTTACCGCGCTGATCGAAGAGCTCTGGGAGCGCCGCACCGACCTGTCGGCCGCCACCGTCACCCCCGAGCAGCTCGAGGCCATCGAGCACGTGATCGAAGAACTCGATCAGGGCAAGCTCCGGGTCGCCGAGAAGATCAACGGTGAGTGGGTCACCCACCAGTGGATCAAGAAGGCCGTGCTGCTGTACTTCCGCACCCACGACAACAAGGTCATGGAAGGCGGCGACACCCGCTACTTCGACAAGGTGCCGACCAAGTTCGACAACTACGACGCCCACGACTTCGCCAACGGCGGCTTCCGCGTGGTGCCCAATGCCGTTGCGCGTAAAGGCAGCTTCATCAGCAAGGGCGTGGTGCTGATGCCCTCCTACGTCAACATCGGCGCCTACGTCGGTGAAGGCACCATGGTGGACACCTGGGCCACCGTCGGCTCCTGTGCCCAGATCGGCAAGAACGTCCACCTGTCCGGCGGTGTCGGCATCGGTGGCGTGCTCGAGCCCCTGCAAGCCAACCCGACCATCATCGGTGACAACTGCTTCATCGGCGCCCGCTCCGAAGTCGTCGAAGGCGTGATCGTCGAGGACAACTGCGTCATCTCCATGGGCGTGTACATCGGCCAGAGCACCAAGATCTACGACCGGGCCACCGGCGAGGTCATCTACGGCCGCGTGCCTGCCGGCTCCGTGGTGGTCAGCGGCAACCTGCCGTCCGCCGATGGCAAGTACAGCCTGTACTGCGCCGTGATCGTCAAGAAGGTGGACGCCCAGACCCGCGCCAAGACCAGCATCAACGAACTGCTGCGCGACTGACCTTTATCCCCCGGGCCGCCGCACTGTCGCGGTGGCCCGCCGATCCGGGCCGCCCGATGATCATCGACAAGCTCTTCGCCCTGATGGCCGAGAAGAAGGCCTCGGACATCTTCATTACCGTTGGCACCCCGATCCACATCAAGATCGACGGCAATACCCTGCCCATCAACCAGCAGGCCATGGATCCGACGATGATCCATCGCATGGCCTACGAGATGATGACCCCCGAGCAGGCCGAGCGCTTCGAGAGGCTCAAGGAGATGAACCTCTCCTTCGGCCGGCGCGACATGGGCAACTTCCGGATCAACATCTTCTGGCAGCGCAACAGCATCGCCATCGTGGTGCGCTACATCCTCGGCGAGATCCCGCGGCTCGACTCCCTCGGCCTGCCGCCCATCCTCGGCGACGTCATCATGGAGAAGCGCGGCCTGGTACTGGTGGTCGGCGCCACCGGCTCCGGCAAGTCCACCACCATCGCGTCGATGCTGGACCACCGCAACGAGAACCGCTCCGGCCACATCCTCACCATCGAGGATCCAATCGAATACCTGTTCAAGCACAAGATGTCGCTGGTCAACCAGCGTGAGATCGGTGCCGACACCCTCGACTGGCAGAACGCCCTGCGCAATGCCATGCGCCAGGCCCCCGACTGCATCCTGATCGGCGAAATCCGCGATCGGGAGACCATGCAGGCGGCCCTCGCCTATGCGCAGACCGGCCACCTGTGCCTGGCCACCCTGCACGCCAACAACGCCTATCACGCGCTCAACCGGATCTTCAGCTTCTTCCCGATGGACGGGCGCGCCCTGCTCTCCCTCGACCTGGCAGCAACCCTCAAGTGCATCATCTCCCAGCGCCTGGTCAAGCGCCCCGACGGCGGCCGCACGCCCACTGTGGAGATCCTGCTGAACACCCGCCAGGTGGCCGAACTCATCGAGCGCGGCGAGATCTCCGGAATCCGCGAAGCCATGGAGCAGAGCCTGGCCCAGGGCTCCCGCACCTTCGAGCAGGACCTCTTCCGGCTGTACAAGGAAAAGGTCATCACCCTCGACGAAGCGCTGGCCAACGCCGACTCGCCCACCAACCTGTCCTGGCTCATCAACAACGCCCAGTTCAGCAACGGCAACAGCGAAAAGACCAACGCCCGCACGCCGCCCTCCATCGATTTCGAGCAGACCGATCCGGAAGGCGCCTCCTTCCGCGAATTCACCCTCGAACTCGATGACGACTGATAACACGCCCCCTCCCCGACATGACCGCACCCCAGACTGCAGGGAACCCCACCCTGGCCCTCGCCTGTGAACTGATCGCCCGTCCTTCCGTCACCCCGGAAGATGCCGGCTGCCTCGACCTCATCGCCGCCCGCCTCGCGCCGCTCGGCTTCGTCTGCGAACGTATCGACGGCGGCGGTGTGGCCAACCTGTGGGCCCGCCGGGGCACCGCCCGCCCCCTGGTGGTGTTCGCCGGCCACACCGACGTGGTGCCCACCGGCCCCCTCGAGTCCTGGCACTCCGACCCGTTCACCCCCAGCGTGCGCGACGGCCTGCTGTACGGACGCGGAGCCGCCGACATGAAGTCATCCCTGGCCGGCTTCGTCACGGCCATCGAAGCCTTTGTCGCCGCCAACCCGGACCATCCCGGCTCCATTGCCCTGCTCCTCACCTCCGACGAGGAAGGCGACGCCACCCACGGTACGACGCTGGTCGTCGAGACCCTCAAGGCTCGGGGTGAAACCCTCGACTACTGCATCGTCGGCGAACCCACCTCGGTGGACACCCTCGGCGACATGATCAAGAACGGCCGACGTGGCAGCCTGTCCGGCAAGCTTACCGTCAAGGGCGTGCAGGGCCACATCGCCTACCCGCACCTGGCGCGGAACCCGATCCACCTGGCGGCCCCGGCCCTGACCGAGCTCGCCGCCGTCAAGTGGGACGAAGGCAACGAGTACTTCCCTCCCACCTCCTGGCAGATGTCCAACATCAAGGCCGGCACCGGCGCCACCAACGTCATCCCCGGCACCCTGGAGGTGATGTTCAACTTCCGCTTCGCCACCGTGCACACCGCCGACGCGCTGAAGACCAGGGTTCATGCCATCCTGGACAGCCACGGCCTCGACTACGATCTGGCCTGGACCCTTGGCGGCAAGCCCTTCCTGACCCCCCGTGGCGCGCTGGTGGCCGCCATGGAGGACGCCGTGCGCGACACCCTGGGCCTGACGCCCGAGCTGTCCACCACCGGCGGCACCTCGGACGGCCGCTTCATCGCCGAGATCTGCCCCCAGGTCGCCGAGTTCGGACCCGTCAACGCAACGATCCACAAGCTCAATGAGTGCATCGCCGTCGACGCCGTAGCCCCCTTGTCGGACATCTACCGACGCATCCTTGAAAACCTGCTGACCCGATCGGAAACGGCATGACCCACGACGACCACGACAACCATTTCGACGACGACCACCACGAGCACGACCACGGTCCCCTGGCCGAGCTCGTCACCGTTCGCGACTGGATCCGCTATGCCGTGACCCGTTTCAACCGGGCCGGCTGCTTCTACGGCCACGGCCTGCAGGACGCCTACGACGAAGCGGTGTACCTGGTGCTCCATACCCTCGCCCTGCCCCTCGACCGACTTGATCCCTTCCTGGACGCCTGCATCCCCAGCGACGAGCGGGAAGCCATCTACGAGGTCATCGAGAAGCGCGCGGTCGACCGCCTGCCTGCCGCCTACATCACCGGCGAGGCCTGGCTGGGCGACTTCCGTTTCCAGGTGGATCCACGGGTCATCATTCCCCGTTCCTACTTCGCCGAATTGCTGCAGGACGGTTTCAGCCCCTGGATCCAGGACCCCGAGGCGGTGAGTCTGGCGATGGACATGTGCACGGGGTCCGGCTGCCTGGCCATCCTGATGGCCCACGCCTTCCCCAACGCCCACATCGTTGCCGTGGACATCTCCGAGGACGCCCTCGACGTGGCCCGCGCCAACATCGCCGACTACGGGCTCGAGGACCGCATCACCCTGGTGCTGTCCGATGGCTTCAAGGCGGTGCCCGAGCAGGCTTTCGACTTCATCCTCAGCAACCCGCCCTATGTGACGCGCGAAGCCATGGACGCGCTGCCGCCCGAATACCTGCACGAACCCGGGCTGGCCCTGGGGTCGGGCGAGGACGGACTCGACCTGGTGCGCAAGCTGCTCGCCGATGCCCCCCGCTTCCTCAAGCCCGAGGGCATTCTGGCCGTAGAAGTGGGCCATAACAGGTCCATCATGGATGAAGCATTCCCGCAGCTCGCACCGACCTGGCTTTCCGCCCCGAGCGGTGATGACAAAGTGTTTTTGCTGACTGCAGGTCAATTGTTGTAAAAGTCACCAAATTTGCTAATTTGATCAAGACTTTTTCAGCCGTGCCGTACTTATGATCTTGCTTGGGGCCGATTCAGGAATCGGCCCCTCAACCGATGCAAATCGACAAAAACACAAAAGCAAGATCAAGGAGTCTCTATGGCGACCGATCGCCCCATCCTCCTCGTTGAGGACAACCCCGACGACGAAGCCCTGACCCTCAGGGCTTTCAGCAAGAACAAGATCGCCAACCAGGTCGTCGTGGCCCGAGACGGCGTCGAGGCGCTCGACTACCTTTTCTGCAGCGGGCAGTACTCGAACCGGGACAGCCTGATCATGCCGGCCTTTGTGCTGCTTGACCTGAAGCTGCCTCGGATCGATGGACTGGAAGTGTTGCGGCGCATCCGTGCGGACGAGAGGACGGCATTGTTGCCGGTGGTGGTGCTGACGACCTCGAAGGAGCACCAGGACATCTTCGAGGCCTATCGGCTGGGGGCCAACAGCTATATCCGGAAACCGGTGGATTTCGAGCGCTTCCTGCAGGCGGTGGGGCAACTGGGGCTCTACTGGCTGTCCCTCAATGAACCCTCTGATCCGGGCTCACGCTGAGCCGCAGATCCTACAACAGGCTTTCGATGTCTTCACCCAAGGCGGCGGGTGAAGTCGTCGGGGCGTAGCGACGCACGGGCAGCCCCGCGCGATCGACCAGAAACTTGGTGAAATTCCACTTGATGACCTGACTGCCCAGCACACCGGGGCAGGCGGCTTTCAGGTATTTGAACAGCGGATGGGCCCCATCCCCGTTCACGTCCACCTTGTCGGCCATCAGAAAGCTGACGCCGAAATTCCGCTGACAGAAGCGGCTGATCTCATCCGGCCCGGCCGGCTCCTGGGCGCCGAACTGATTGCACGGAAAACCCACCACGACCAGCCCCTGGCCCGAGTAGGTTTCATGAAGCGCCTGCAGGCCCGCGTACTGGGGCGTGAAGCCACAGTGGCTGGCTGTATTGACGATCAGGATGACCCGCCCCCTGAAGTCAGAGAAGCGGATCAGGTCGCCGGACAGGCTTCTGGCTTCAAAGCCCAGAACCCCTTCTTCCGGCGCGGCAGGATTCACTCCACTTCCTCGATCCACGCCTGCTGGATCGCCTCCAGCACGCGCTCACCACAGTGCTTCGGGTCGTCGTCGAACTCGGGCAAGGCCATGACCCACTTCATCAGATCGACAAAGTTGAGTTTGAGCGGGTCCACGTCCGGGTGGGCCTCGGACAACTGGATCGCGATCTCCTGCACTTCAGTCCACTTCATCCCCGTTTACCTTCCTTGACCATGTTGATGGAGTACTTCGGAATCTCGACCGTCAGCGGCGTATCACCGATGATGGCCTGGCAGGACAGCCGGGAGGTCGGCTCAAGCCCCCATGCCTTGTCGAGCAGGTCCTCCTCCAGATCCTCCGCCGCCTCGAGGCTGTTGAAGCCATCCCGCACCACCACGTGACAGGTGGTACAGGCACAGGACTTCTCACAGGCGTGATCGATCAGGATGTCGTTGTTGAGCAGCGCGTCGCAGATCGACTGGCCGGGTTCGGCCTCGATCACCGCCCCTTCGGGGCACAGCTCCACATGGGGGAGCACAATCAGTGTGGTCATTTTGTCTTCTTCAATCCGTCCGGTTCAGATCCGGAGGTCGTCAATCTTGTGGCCCGCCAGGGCCCCACGAATGCTCTTGTCCATACGCCGGGAGGCGAACTCGTTGGAGGCCCGGTTGAAACTCTCCAACTGGATCTTGATGGCCCGCACATCCTGGCCTGCTGCGGCATCGCGCAGTGCGGCGATGGCCGTATCGAGGGCAGCCCTTTCGGCGGCATCAAGCAGCCCACCGTCGGACACAAGCGCCTTCTCGGTCGCCTCCAGCACCCGCTCCGCCTCGACCTGCTGCTCTTTCAGCGAGCGGGCCTCCATGTCGTCCCGGGCGTGCTCGAAACCCGATTTCAGCATGTCGGCGATCTCGTGGTCCGCCAGCCCGTAGGAAGGCTTGACCTCGACACGCGCCTCGATGCCCGTGGTTTGTTCACGGGCCGACACCGACAGCAGGCCGTCCGCATCCACCTGGAAGGTCACGCGGATCCGGGCCGCGCCCGCCACCATCGGCGGAATACCGCGCAGTTCGAAGCGCGCCAGGGAGCGACAGGCCGAGACCAGCTCGCGCTCACCCTGAACCACATGGCAGACCATGGCCGTCTGACCATCCTTGAAGGTGGTGAAGTCCTGGGCCCGTGCCGTGGGAATGGTGGAGTTGCGCGGGATGATCTTCTCGACCAGGCCCCCCATCGTCTCGATGCCGAGGGACAGAGGGATCACGTCGAGGAGCAGC
Organism: uncultured Zoogloea sp.; assembly: GCA_937967645.1. GTDB lineage: Bacteria > Pseudomonadota > Gammaproteobacteria > Burkholderiales > Rhodocyclaceae > Zoogloea. The sequence goes on along the minus strand of CALBTT010000034.1, from coordinate 77,327 downwards.
CATTCTTCTTCCGCGGCCCGGTTGCCCGCCAGCACATTGGCCTGCATGGCCGCACCGATGGCCACCACGGTGTCAGGGTCAAGGTTGGTGAGGGGCGCCTGACCGAAAAACTCGCCGACCATCTGCTGCACATGGGGCATGCGGGTGGCGCCACCGACCATCACGACACCCTTCACATCCTCGGGCTCGAGACCCGCGTCGCGGAGCGCCTTGCGCACCGGCTTGAGGGTCTTGGAGACCAGGTTGCGGGTGATGTCGACAAACACATCCCGATTCACCACCAGATCCACCTCGTCACCGCTCTCCAGAGTCATCCGGACCGGCACCGACTCGTCGAGGGTCAGGCGCTCCTTGACCTCACGGGCCTTGATCAGCAGGCGGCGCGAATCCCGGTCGGAAGGCAGCGAGATGCTGGCGTTCTCCAGCATCCAGCAGAACAAGCGGTGGTCGAAGTCATCCCCGCCCAGCGACGCATCGCCGTTGGTGGCCACCACCTCGAAGACCCCGCGCGACAGGCGCAGGATGGAGATGTCGAAGGTCCCGCCGCCCAGATCGTAGACCGCATACACGCCTTCCGAGGCATTCTCGAGGCCGTAGGCGATGGCCGCGGCGGTCGGCTCGTTGAGCAGGCGCAGCACATTGAGGCCGGCCAGCCGAGCCGCATCCTTGGTGGCCTGGCGCTGGGCATCATCAAAGTAAGCCGGCACCGTGATGACCACCCCGGTCAGCTCTCCACCGAGGCTGCGTTCGGCACGGATGCGCAGATCGCGGAGGATCTCGGCCGACACTTCGACCGGGCTCTTGACGCCCTGCACCGTACGCAGGCGCACCATGCCTTCGGCGTCGACAAAATCGTAGGGCATGGTCTCCACGTGGGAGACATCCTTCAGGCCGCGCCCCATCAGGCGCTTGACCGAAGCAATGGTGTTGCGGGGGTCGACGGCGAGGGCCGCCTGGGCCTTGCGGCCGACAGCGATATGCCCGTCGGGCAGGTAATGCACGATGGACGGCAACAGGGTCTTGCCTTCGTCGTCCTGCAGACACTGGGGCACGCCATTGCGTACCGTCGCGACCAGCGAATTGGTAGTCCCCAGGTCGATCCCCACCGCCAGCCGATGCTGGTGCGGTTCGGTGGACATCCCCGGTTCGGATATTTGCAGCAGGGCCATCAGGATTCCAGCGCCGTCAAGGCGTCATTGATTTCGTGTTGCAGCTTCTCGAGAAACTTCAGCCGGCGCACCGTATCCGCAGCGAGCGCCAGATCCTTGCGCTCGTCCAGGGCGGAGGCAAGCCGGGCCACCAGATCACGACTGCTGGCGCGCAGGCGCCGGGACAGTTCCTCGAGCGTGTCCTCATCCGCCGTCTCGCGGGCCTCGCCGAGGGCCTCCCGCCACTCCATCTGCTCCATCAGGAACTCCGGAGACATCGCGGTATTGGTCTCGAAGGCCGGATCGACCCCCTGCATCTCGAGCAGGTACTGCCCCCTCGCCAGCGGCGTCTTGAGCGTCCGGAAAGCTTCGTTGGCGTGGGTCGCCCACTGCATCGACAGGCGCTTGTCCGCGTCGGGCAGGTGGGCGAAGCGATCCGGATGAACCTTGGCCTGGATGTCCAGGTAAGCCTGCTCCAGCCGCGCCACGTCGATGGCGAAACTCACAGGCAAGCCAAAGAGGGCGAAATAGTCCTGCTTCAGATCCAGCATGTCAAACCTTCCGCCCGAAGGGCCAGGCAAACGGAAACGCGGTGGGCCGGGCTCAGACAGTGAAGCTCTCGCCGCAGCCGCACTCACCCTTCACGTTCGGGTTGTTGAACTTGAAGCCCTCATTGAGCCCTTCGCGGACGAAGTCCAACTCGGTCCCGTCCATGTAGGGCAGGCTCTTCGGGTCGATCAGGACCTTCAGGCCACGGCTCTCGAAAACGACATCCTCGGCCGTGACCTCGTCAGCGAACTCCAGCTTGTACGCCATGCCGGAGCATCCCGAGGTACGGACGCCAAGGCGGATACCGACGCCCTTGCCACGCTTGGCGAGGAAATTGCCGATGTGGTTTGCAGCCTTCTCGGACAGGGTCACTGCCATGATCTCGATTCCTTTCAGCCGTTATGCTTCTTTTTATAGTCTTCGACAGCCGCCTTGATGGCGTCCTCGGCCAGGATCGAGCAGTGGATCTTGACCGGCGGCAGCGCCAGTTCTTCGGCGATGGCGGTGTTCTTGATCTCCAGGGCCTGGTCGAGGGACTTGCCCTTGACCCACTCGGTGACCAGCGAGCTGGAGGCGATCGCCGAGCCGCAGCCGTAGGTCTTGAACTTGGCGTCCTCGATGATGCCGTCCTTGCCCACCTTGATCTGCAGCTTCATCACGTCGCCGCAGGCCGGTGCGCCGACCATGCCGGTGCCGACGTCTTCGTCTTCCTTGCCGAAGGCACCGACGTTACGGGGGTTTTCGTAGTGGTCCAGGACCTTTTCGCTGTATGCCATTTTCGTTCTCCTGTCAGTGGGCAGCCCACTGCACCGTGTTCAGATCGATGCCTTCCTTGAACATGTCCCACAGGGGGGACAGCTCGCGGAGCTTGCCGATCTTGCGTCGCAGCAGGTCGATGGTGTAATCGACTTCCTCGACCGTCGTGAAGCGGCCGATGGTGAAACGGATCGAGCTGTGAGCCAGCTCGTCGTTGCGGCCCAGGGCGCGCAACACATAGGACGGCTCCAGGCTCGCCGAGGTGCAGGCCGAACCACTGGACACCGCGATATCCTTGATCGCCATGATCAGCGACTCACCCTCAACATAGGCGAAGCTGATGTTCAGGTTGTGCGGCACCCGATGGGTCAGATCGCCATTGACGAAGGTTTCCTCGATGGTGGTCAGGCCTTCCAGCAGACGGTCACGCAGGGCGCCGACACGCTGGTTCTCTTCGGCCATCTCGAGGCGGGCCAGACGGAAGGCCTCGCCCATGCCGACGATCTGGTGGGTGGCCAACGTGCCCGAACGCAGACCGCGCTCGTGGCCACCGCCATGCATCTGGGCTTCCAGGCGCACGCGGGGCTTGCGGCGCACGTACAGGGCACCGACGCCCTTGGGGCCGTAGGTCTTGTGGGCGCTGAAGGACATCAGGTCGACCTTCAGCTTGCTCAGGTCGATCTCGACCTTGCCGGTAGCCTGCGCGGCATCCACGTGGAAGACGATGCCCTTTTCGCGGCAGATCTCACCGATCTCGGCGATCGGCTGGACGACACCCACTTCGTTGTTCACGAACATCACCGAGATCACGGTGGTGTCGGGGCGGATCGCCGCCTTGAGGACCTCGAGGTCCAGCAGGCCATCTTCCCGGACGTCGAGATAGGTGGCTTCAAAACCCTGCCGCTCCAGTTCGCGGACGGTATCCAGCACGGCCTTGTGCTCGGTCTTGACCGTGATGATGTGCTTGCCCTTGCCGGAATAGAAATGGGCTGCGCCCTTGATGGCCAGGTTGTTGGATTCGGTTGCCCCGGAGGTCCAGATGATCTCCTTGGGGTCCGCACCCACCAGCGCCGCCACTTCCTCACGGGCTTCCTCAACAGCCTTCTCGGCCGTCCAGCCATAGGAATGGCTACGGGACGCCGGGTTGCCGAACAGTTCCGTGAGGTACGGAATCATCTTCTCGGCCACACGGGGGTCTACCGGCGTGGTCGCCGAGTAATCGAGGTAGATCGGAAACTTCAGCATCTTCATCTTCTCCGTACTGCAAAAATTGGTGTCGTTCCAGGAACTTAGACCGCCATGGCAGTCAGGGTTCGAAGCTTGGCGAGATTCTCGCCGAGTGCTGCCAAAAATCCATCCACATCCTGCCGCGTGTTGCCTGCTCCCAGGCTGACCCGCACCGCCGATCGCGCCAGCTCCGGCTCCACCCCCATGGCCAGCAGGGTATGGGAAGGCTCCGGGTTGGCGCTGGAGCAGGCAGAGCCACTGGCCACGGCGAAACCCGCCCGATCCAGCTTGGCCACCAGGGTCTCCCCGTCGATGCCATCCAGCCCGAAAAAGCTGGTGTTCGGCAGCCGCGGAGCCGCTTCGGAAAATATCCGTGCGTCCAGCGCGGCCAGGCCTTGCTCCAGATGCAGTCGCAGGGCAGCGAGGCGTTCGGCCCGCTCGATCAGTTCCGCCGCAGCCTGCTCGCAGGCCACCCCGAAACCGACGATCGCCATCACATTCTCGGTGCCGGAACGCAGGTTGCGCTCCTGCCCGCCCCCGGCCACCAGCGGGGCCAGTTCGACCCGTTTGTCCAGCACCAGCGCACCGGCGCCGATCGGGCCACCGAGCTTGTGCGACGACAGGCTCAGTCCATGCACCCCGAGGCGTCGAAAATCGACCTCGACCTTGCCGAGGGCCTGCACGGCGTCGCAGTGCATCCATCCCCCGCTCGCCCGAACCTCCGCCGCCAGGGCGGGAATATCCTGCAGCACACCGGTCTCGTTGTTGGCGAGCATCACCGACACCAGGGAGGGACGCTCCGCGAGCAGCCGCCGAAAGGCCTCGACATCAATCCGCCCCTGCCTATCGACCGGGATCTCCTGGCACTGCCAGCCACTGCGCCGCAACTGACGCGCCGGCTCACGTACGCAGGGGTGCTCGATGGCACTCACCGCCAGACGCCCCGACTTGAGCAGCGCAGCTGCGCCCTTCAGGAACAGGTTGTTGGCTTCGGAGCCGCCGCTGGTAAAAATGATCTCGGTAGGATGGGCGTTAACCGCTGCCGCCACCCGGGCACGTGCCTCGTCGATCGCCTTGCGCGCAGCCCGACCGTATTCGTGCCGGCTCGAGGCGTTGCCGAAGCGTTCACCCAGCCACGGCAGCATCGCCTCACGCACCACCTCGCTGAGGGGCGTGGTGGCATTGTGGTCGAGATAAACCGGCGCGAACACCCTGGACCTCCAGGCCTCAGGCGGTCAGGGACAGCTTGCTGCCGCTGCGGCAGGCCGTTCCAGCACGCTCGTCGTGCAGCACCGACACGGACCCGGCCTTCTGACGCTGCTGCTCGACCAGGCTGGCCAGGGTCACCGAATGCAGGTACTCGTACATCCGGCGATTGAGGTTGGTCCACAGCTCGTGGGTCATGCAGCGATGCTCGTCCTGGCAGTTCTCTTTGCCGCCACAGGACGTGGCATCCAGCGGCTCGTCCACCGCGGCGATGATGTCGGCGACGGTGATCGCATCCATGTCGCGCGCCAGGGCATAACCGCCCCCGGGGCCACGGACGCTGCTCACCAGCTCGAAACGGCGGAGCTTGCCGAACAGCTGCTCGAGATAGGACAGGGAGATCTTCTGGCGATCTGCAATTCCAGCCAGCGTCACCGGCCCGTCGGCACAGCGCAGCGCAAGATCAATCATTGCCGTGACAGCAAAACGACCTTTGGTGGTGAGTCTCATGACGGCTCCCGGGGCTGGTAATGGAATAGTTGAATATTTCAGTCAACAATACCAAACCCGACAAAATCAATCAACTATTTTCCCGACCCCGGAAAGACTCAGTCCACCATCCGGCCGAGGCTCTGCGGATCGAAGGCATCCTCCGCCTTGGACGCCCCCTCAACGGCGATTCCAGCCGCCTCGAGACGCTCGAGCAGCACACGGATGCGACGATCGGTATCCACCGCATGATCCAGCAGGCCGTGCAGAGCCTTGGACACCGGATCATCCATATCCCGGGTCACCCCATAGGCCGTGAAGCCCATCTGCTCGGCCTTGGCTTCCCGTGCCCGGCTCGCCTCATCACGCCCCGCCTCGATGATCCGGGCCGGATTGCCGACCGCGGTGGCACCCGCCGGCACCGGCTTGACCACGACCGCATTGGAACCCACCTTTGCGCCATCGCCCACTTCAAAGCCGCCCAGCACCTTGGCACCGGCGCCGATCACCACCCCTTTGCCCAGGGTCGGGTGGCGCTTGGTACCGCGGTAGAGGGAGGTCCCGCCCAGGGTGACCCCCTGGTAAATGGTGCAGTCATCCCCCACCACGGCGGTCTCACCGATCACCACACCCATGCCGTGATCGATGAACACCCTGCGCCCGATGGTGGCGCCGGGGTGGATCTCGATACCCGTCAGCATGCGGCCGACATGGCTGGTGAAGCGCCCCAGCCACCGGAACCCCCGGACCCAGGCCGCATGGGCCAGACGGTGCCACCACAGGGCATGCATGCCCGGATAACAGGTGAGGACCTCCCACCGGGAGCGTGCCGCCGGGTCTCGTTCAAGAACGTTGGCCAGGTCTTCACGCAGACGACTGAACATGAAATGACTCCAGGAAAGGGATTGATCGCGCCACGGGCAGCCACGCCCCAGATCGACAACCCCGACAGCTAGGGGACGAAAAATTCCCGACTATTTTAGTCTACTTCTTCTCAAAGGCTGTCAACATACCGCGCAGTATGTTGATTTCGTCCTTCTCCAGACGGATCCGCCCGTACAAGCGGCGCAGGCGCGGCCACAGGCGCTTGGAGTTGCTGGGGTGGAAGAAGCCGCTGGCGGTGATCGCCCGGTCGAGATGGGCATAGAAGCCCTCCACCTCCTCGAAGGTGGCAGGCTCGAACTCGACACCCGGTGTCTTGCCAGGATCGAGGGCGGCCATCCTCAGCTCATAGGCCATCACCTGCACGGCGGCACCCAGATTGAGCGACGAGTAGCTCTCGCTGACGGGAATCTTGACCGGCATGTGGCACAGGGTGACCTCCTCATTGGAGAGGCCGACCGTCTCGTTGCCAAACACCAGCGCCACATCCCCGCGCGCCGCCACCGACACCAGCTCGCCCGCAGCCGCCCGCGCCCACTGCATGGGCACGGCCAGTTCGCGCTTGCGGGCCGTCATGGCTGCGGCGAAAACAGTGCCTTCCAACGCCTCGTCGAGCGTCTCCACGACCCGCGCGTTCTGCAGGATGTCATCGGCGCCGGCCGCTCGCGCAGTGGCAACGGGATCAGGGAAGGACTGGGGGGAAACGAGTACCAGATGCTTCAGGCCCATGGTTTTCATGGCCCTTGCCGCTGCGCCGATGTTGCCGGGGTGACTGGTACGGGAAAGAACGACACGCACGCGCTCAAGCGCGCCATCGATGTTCATATTAAAATATCGGGTTTTCCGAATCAGAGTCGACCGGTGGGCAATTTTGCCCGGGCCGGCAGACCTTGCCAGACACCCATGCATCCCACTCTGAACATTGCTGTCAAGGCCGCGCGTCGCGCCGCCACCGTCATCAACCGGGCGTCCCTCGACCTGGATCAGATCCGCGTCGAGATCAAAAGTCCCAATGATTTTGTCTCGGATGTCGATCGGGCCGCTGAAGATGCGATCATCCAGGTACTCCGCGAAGCCTATCCGAGCCACAGCATTTTAGCAGAAGAGTCCGGCGAGACCGGCCCGGAGGCCGAGACCGAATACCAGTGGATCATCGACCCGCTGGACGGCACCACCAACTTCCTGCATGGCTTCCCCCAGTACGCGATCTCGATCGCCCTGGCCCGCCGCGGCGTGGTGGAGCAGGCCGTGGTCTACGATCCGAACCGCAACGAGATGTTCACCGCTTCCAAGGGTGCCGGCGCCTTCCTCAACGACCGGCGCATCCGCGTCTCCCGGCGCCTGAAGCTGCAGGACGCGCTGGTCGGCACCGGCTTCCCCTACCGCCAGTTCGGCAACGTGGATACCTACCTGGCCATCTTCAAGGAACTCACCCAGAAGTCCGCCGGCCTGCGCCGCCCTGGCGCCGCCTCCCTCGACCTGGCCTATGTGGCCGCCGGTCGGCTGGACGGCTTCTGGGAATTCGGCCTGTCCCCGTGGGACATGGCGGCCGGCAGCCTGCTCATCAGCGAAGCGGGCGGCCTGGTCAGCGACCTGGCGGGCGAATCCACCTACCTGACCTCGGGTAACGTGGTCGCTGGCACGCCGAAGGTCTTTCCGCAGCTGCTGCAGGTGATCCAGGGCCACTGCGGCGACAAGCTGCCCGCCTGACGCCGTGCGCCAGCTGCTGATCCGGATGGTCGCCGTGTGCCTCGCCCTGGCCGGCACCACGGCCTGGGCGGGCACCGTGCTGGTGTGGGGCGACAGCCTTTCCGCCGGCTACGGCCTGCGCCCGGAGCAGGCCTGGCCATCACTCCTGGCCAAGCGCCTGGGGGATTCGCGCTCCAAGCACCAGGTGGTCAATGCCAGCATCAGCGGCGAGACCACGGCGGGCGGACTGAGCCGCCTGCCGGCAGCCCTGCAGACCCACAAGCCTGCGGTGGTAGTGCTGGAACTCGGCGCCAACGACGGCCTGCGCGGCCTGCCACCCAGGGCGATGGCAGCCAACCTGCAGAGCATGATCGACGCCGCCAGCAAGAGTGGGGCCCGGGTCCTGCTGGTGGGCATGCGCATGCCGCCCAACTACGGCCCGGCCTACACGTCTGCCTTCGAAGCCGCCTACCGGGATCTGGCAAAAGCCAACAAGATCCGTCTGGTGCCCTTCATGATGGAAGGCTTCGCCGACCAGCGCGGCATGTTCCAGCAGGACGGCATCCACCCGACCGCCGAAGCCCAACCCCTCATCCTCGACACCATCTGGCGGGAACTCGCCCCCCTGCTCCGCTGATCTGGCCGCGCCCGCCTCAGGGCAGCCGCAGCGAAGGATTGTGCCCCTTCACCGCACAGATGCGCTGCACCACCGCCGGGCGCGGCTCGGCCACCTCGCCCTGCTCATAAGCCAGCACGGTGCAGGCATCAGCCACCCGCTCGAACAGTTCGTGCGAGCGCAGCAGGAAGTCCGGATTGCTGGGCTTGCCCAGACGCTCATTGCCTTCCATGAAGGTCTCGTAGATCAACACACCGCCGTGATTCAGGGCCGTCAGCAACAGGGGAAGGCGCGGCCGGAACAGGTAGTTGGTCACCACGATGCCGTCGAAATGCCGACCACTGTAAGGCCAGCCCCCCTCCTCCAGATCCGCTTCGGTGACCTGCAGGTGAGGCACCCCGGCCAGCAACTCCAGCGCTACCGCATCCCTGTCCACCGCCTCGACCCGAAATCCTCGAGCCGCCAGCCAGCGCGCGTGGCGGCCACTGCCGCAAGCAAAATCCAGCACTTCACCGCCCGCCGGAATCAGGCCGGCAAAACGGGTCACCCAGGGTGACGGCACAAGCGAGGCCGTGTGTCGCATCATCGATCAAACCCTCCAGCAGGCAGACAAGCATTGGGCCAGCGCAGCACAGGCGCGTCGGCAGTCCATTTCTGATTACATCGTCCCACGGCAGTTCCCCGCCGCATCCCGCTCCCGATCCGGATGCCAAAAAAAACGGGCGCCGCAGCGCCCGTTTTCCTGACGAACCAACAACCCGCTATTACTGGGCAGCCTCGTTCAGCAGCGCCTTCATGGACAGGCGGACACGACCCTTCTCGTCGGTCTCGAGCACCTTGACGCGAACGACCTGACCTTCCTTGAGGTAGTCGGACACGGCATTGACGCGCTCGTTGGCGATCTGGGACACGTGCAGCAGGCCATCACGACCCGGCAGGATGTTGATGATCGCACCGAAATCGAGGATGCGGACCACCGGGCCTTCGTAGACCTTGCCCACTTCCACCTCGGCAGTGATCTCCTCGATGCGCTTCTTGGCCACCTGAGCGCCTTCGGAGCTCACGGAGGAGATGGTCACATTGCCGTCGTCGGTGATCTCGATGATGGTGCCGGTCTCTTCCTGCAGACCACGGATCACCGCACCGCCCTTGCCGATCACGTCGCGGATCTTCTCGGGATTGATCTTCAGGGTGATCATGCGCGGCGCGAAATCGGACACTTCACCGCGGGCTTCGCCGAGGGCCGACTTCATCAGGCCGAGGATGTGCATGCGGCCTTCCTTGGCCTGGGCCAGGGCAACCTGCATGATCTCCTTGGTGATGCCGAGGATCTTGATGTCCATCTGCAGGGCGGTGACACCATTTTCGGTACCCGCCACCTTGAAGTCCATGTCACCCAGGTGATCTTCGTCGCCCAGGATATCGGTCAGCACGGCAAAGCGGCCGCCGTCCTTGATAAGGCCCATGGCGATACCGGCCACCGGCGCGGACAGGGGCACACCCGCGTCCATCATGGCCAGGGAGCCGCCACAGACCGAAGCCATGGAGCTGGAGCCGTTGGATTCGGTGATCTCGGACACCACGCGAACGGTGTAGGAGAACTCTTCCTTGCTCGGCAGCACGCCGGCCAGAGCACGCTTGGCGAGGCGGCCGTGACCGATCTCGCGGCGCTTCGGCGAGCCGAAGCGGCCGCACTCACCGGTGGAGAACGGGGGGAAGTTGTAGTGCAGCATGAAGCGCTCGCGGTACTCGCCCGCCACCGCATCGATGATCTGCTCGTCGCGGCCGGTGCCCAGGGTGGTCACCACGATGGCCTGCGTTTCACCGCGAGTGAACAGGGCCGAGCCGTGGGCACGGGGCAGCACGCCGACGCGGATGTCGATCGGACGCACGGTGCGGGTATCGCGGCCGTCGATACGCAGCTCACCGCTCAGGATGCGGCCGCGCACCACCTTGGACTCCAGGTCGAAGATGATGTTGTTGACGGTGTTGTTGTCGTACTCACGACCTTCGGCGGCCAGGGTCGCATGCACCTCGTCGCCGATGGCGGACAGGCGCTGGGAGCGCTCCTGCTTGGCAGTGATGCCGAACGCCTCTTCGATCTTGGCACCGGCGATCTCGGTGACGCGGGCGATCAGGGCCTCATCCTTGGCCGGGGGCTGCCAGTCCCATTCGGGCTTGCCGGCCACCTCAACGAGTTCGTTGATGGCGTTGATGGCAGCCTGCATCTGGGTATGGCCGAACACCACACCGCCGAGCATCACGTCTTCCGGCAGCTCCAGCGCCTCGGATTCCACCATCAGCACGGCGGTCTCGGTACCCGCCACCACCAGGTTCATCTTGCTGGTCTGCAGCTGGGTGGCCGTCGGGTTGAGGATGTACTCGCCATTCTCGAAGCCGACGCGGCAGGCGCCGATCGGGCCCGCGAACGGGATGCCGGCGATGGCCAGGGCAGCGGAAGCACCGATCATGGCGGGGATGTCGGCATCGACTTCCGGGTTCAGGGACATGACCTGAACGATGACCTGGACTTCATTGTAGAAACCGTCCGGAAAGAGCGGACGGATCGGGCGGTCGATCAGGCGGGAAGTGAGGGTTTCCTTCTCGGTCGGGCGACCTTCGCGCTTGAAGAAGCCACCCGGGATGCGACCGGCAGCGTAGAACTTCTCTACGTAATCAACGGTGAGCGGGAAGAAATCCTGGCCGGGCTTGGCGTTCTTGGCGGCCACCACGGTCGCCAGCACCACGGTATCGTCCATGTTGACGATCACGGCGCCGTGAGCCTGGCGGGCAACCTCGCCGGTCTCCAGGGTCACGGTGTGGGAACCGTAGGTAAAGGTCTTCTTGATAGCTGTAGGCAAAGGATGTCCTTTCATTCAATCGGCTGACGGCAAACCACAACCGTAATAAAAGCCGAGGTAAAGCGCCTGTTTTCCTGGCGCACAGATGTGACAAAGCCGGCGTAGTCACACGGACTTACACCGGCTGTGCCCATGATCAGACCCGTGCCAAAAATGACGGGGCTGTCACGTTCGGTAACGTAGCGATCTATCCGCTTACTTGCGCAGGCCGAGACGACCGATCAGCTCACGGTAGCTGTCGACGTTCTTGCGCTTCAGGTAGTCGAGGAGCTTGCGACGCTGGCTCACCATCATCAGCAGACCGCGACGGGAGTGGTGATCCTTGACGTTAACCTTGAAGTGGCCGGTCAGATCGTTGATGCGGGCGGTGAGCAGAGCGACTTGCACTTCCGGGGAACCGGTATCGCCCTTGGCGCGCTGGTAGTCGCCAACGATTTGCGCTTTTTGTTCAGTGGAGATTGCCATTTATAAACTCGGTTAGGATTTAGCCTTGCGAAGCGCGCGATTATAGCCAATCGGGACGCAAACACTCAAGACATTTCATTAAGGCCCGTCGCGACGAGCCGGTGGGGAGAGAGGACCCCGGAGGTGTCGATGCTGCCGACCCCCAGGAATCGTCCCTCATGATAAACGCGATGCAGGCCGGCTTCACCGGCGCAATCGCGCACGGCCTGACCATGGGTCAGAATCCGCGTCTGCTCCGCATCGAGGGCCAGCACCGGCAGATGCACCAGGAGCGCATCCACGGGCGCCAGCACGCCTTCCCTGGCATCATCGGCCATGGCCTCGAAATCAGCCAGGGTGATGCTGCCGTCCAGCTCGAACGGGCCGATGCGGGTGCGCCGCAGCGCCGTGAGATGGGCGCCACAGCCCAGCATTGCCCCAAGGTCGGAGGCCAGGGTCCGCACATAGGTACCCTTGCTGCAGGCCACCCGCACCTTCAGGCTGTCGCCCTCCCGGCTCAGCACCTCGAAGCGGTGGATCGTCACCCGCCGCGGCTCGCGGGGGATGTCGATGCCAGCACGGGCGTACTCATACAAGGCCTTGCCATGATGCTTGAGGGCCGAGTACATGGGCGGGACCTGCTCGATCTCGCCTCTCAGCCGGCACAGCGCAGCTTCGACATCCGCATCGGCAGCCTCAACCGGGTGCGTCTCCAGCACTTCGCCTTCGGCATCGGCGGTGGTGGTCGCAACCCCGAGGAGGATCGTCGCCTCATAGGTCTTGTCGGCGTCGAGCAGCGTCTGAGAGAACTTGGTCGCCTCCCCGAAGGTCAGCGGCAACAGACCACTGGCCAGCGGGTCGAGCGTCCCCGTATGCCCCCCCTTGGCCGCCTTGAGCAACCAGCGCGCCTTTTGCAGGGCGTTGTTGGAGCTCAGACCAGTGGGTTTGTCGAGGAACAGAACGCCGTCAACAACGCGTCGCGGCGTACGGCGCTGGGGAGTTCGGGACAACGGAATGCTTTCAAAAAAGCCGGACCGCAGACAGCGCGATTGCGCTGCCTCGCGGCTCAGCGATCGGCCGAAGGCGTTCCGCCCTCTTCGTCGTCCGACTTGCCACCTGCCTCATCGGCGATCAGCCGATCAGACTCGAGGGCCTTGTCGATCAACGCGGAGATGCGGTTGCCGGTCTCGACCGAGGGATCGTAATGGAAATGCAGCTCGGGCAAGGTGTGGATGCGCACCCGGCGCCCCAGCTCACGGCGCAGGAAGCTGCTGGCCCGGCGCAGGCCCTTGAGGATCTCGTCGAGACCCTCGGAGCCCGTCATGGACGTGAAGTAGACCTTGGCGTGGGCGTAGTCCGGCGTGATCTCCACGTCGGTCAGGGTGATGAAGCCGACGCGGGGATCCTTCACTTCCAGGCGGATGAGCTCGGCCAGTTCGCGGCGGATCTGCTCCGCCACGCGCTGTCCTCGTGAAAACTCCTTGGGCATGGCTTACAGGGTCCGTGCCACTTCCTGGATTTCGTAGACCTCGAGCTGATCGCCCTCTTGCAGGTCATTGAAATTCCGGACTTGCAGACCGCACTCGTAGCCGAACTTGACTTCCTTGACGTCGTCCTTGAAGCGCTTGAGGGACTCGAGCTCGCCACTGTGGATGACCACGTGGTTGCGCAGCACGCGAACCAGCCCGTTGCGCTTGACCAGGCCTTCGAGCACGTAGCAACCCGCGATGGTGCCGACCTTGGAGATGGTGAAGACCTGACGGACTTCGACCAGACCCAGGACCTGCTCCCGCTTCTCGGGGGCCAGCATGCCGGACAGCGCGCTCTTAACCTCATCCACGGCGTCGTAGATGATGTTGTAGTAGCGCAGATCCACGCCGAAGTTCTCGGCCAGCTTGCGGGCATTGGCATCGGCACGGATGTTGAAGCCGATCACCACCGCACCGGAGGCCTGGGCCAGGTTGACGTCGGACTCGCTGATGGCACCCACGCCGCCGTGGATGACCTGCACACGCACTTCGTCGTTGGACAGCTTGACCAGCGAGTGGGCCAGCGCTTCCTGGGAACCCTGCACGTCGGCCTTGATGATCAGCGGCAGGGTCTTGACCTCGCCCTCGCCCATCTGTTCGAACATGCTCTCCAGCTTGGCGGCCTGCTGCTTGGCCAGCTTGACGTCGCGGAACTTGCCCTGACGGAACAGGGCGATTTCGCGGGCCTTGCGTTCGTCGGCGAGGGCCACGACCTCGTCACCCGCCCCCGGAACCTCGGAGAGGCCAAGGATCTCGACGGGGATGGACGGACCGGCTTCGTCGATCGGCTTGCCATTCTCGTCGAGCATGGCGCGGACACGGCCGAAGGTCGCACCGGCCAGGATCACGTCACCGCGACGCAGAGTACCGCTCTGCACCAGCAGCGTGGCCACCGGGCCACGGCCCTTGTCCAGACGCGCTTCGATGATCAGGCCCTTGGCCATGGACTCGCGGGGCGCCTTGAGCTCCAGCACTTCCGCCTGCAGAAGGATGGATTCCAGCAGCGCATCGATACCCGTACCCGCCTTGGCGGACACTTCCACGAACATCGTGTCGCCACCGTAGGCTTCCGGCACCACGCCCTCGGCAATCAGCTCCTGACGGACACGCTCGGGGTTGGCACCCGGCTTGTCGATCTTGTTGACCGCCACGATCAGGGGCACTTCGGCCGCCTTCGCGTGGTGGATGGCTTCCTTGGTCTGGGGCATCACGCCGTCGTCCGCCGCCACCACCAGCACCACCAGGTCGGTGGCCTTGGCGCCACGGGCACGCATGGCCGTGAAGGCCTCGTGACCCGGGGTATCCAGGAAGGTGATCATGCCGCGATCCGTTTCCACGTGGTAGGCGCCGATGTGCTGGGTGATACCACCCGCTTCGCCCGCTGCCACTTTGGCACGACGGATGTAGTCCAGCAGCGAGGTCTTGCCGTGGTCCACGTGACCCATGACGGTGACGACCGGAGCACGCGGCTCGAGGGCAAAGTCCTTGTGCTCGACGTTGTCCTCCAGGAAGGCATCCGGATCGTCGAGTTTTGCGGCGACGGCCTTGTGGCCCATCTCCTCGACCAGAATCATGGCCGTATCCTGGTCCAGCACCTGGTTGATGGTGACCATCGAGCCCATCTTCATCAGCGCCTTGATCACTTCGGTGGCCTTGACGGCCATCTTGTGAGCCAGGTCGGCGACGGAGATGGTTTCCGGCACGTGCACTTCACGCACGATCGGCTCCGTCGGCGCCACGAAGGAGGGGGAATCCTGGTGACGACCACCGCGACCGCCACTGCGGCCACCGCCTCGCCAGCCGGCTGCGCCACCCGTCGTGTCGCCACGGGTCTTCAGACCACCGCCGCGACGCTTGGAGTCGCCCGGCGCATCTTTGGCGACGGCCTTCTTGACATCCTTGCGGACGTTCTTGTCTTCGGTTTTGGCCGGCTTGTGCAGCGTGCCGCTCTTGGGCGCTGCCTCGCTTTCGGTCTTGGCCTTCTCGGCAGCAGCCAGGCGAGCCTTCTCGTCCTCGGCGCGCTGCAGCATGGCCGCACGGGCACGCGCCTCACGCTCCTGCTTTTCCTTCAGGTCAGCGATCTGACGCGCCTGGAGCTCAGCGGCACGCTGGGCCTCACGCTCCCGGCTGGCCTTTTCTTCGGCCGACAGGATGGACCCGGTGACAACGCGGCGTACCGGCGTGGCAGGACGCTGCTCGACCTTCGGTGCGGCAGCCTCCACCACTGGAGTCGGTGCGGGCGCAGGGGCCGGCTCGGGCTCGACGACAGGTTCCGGAGCAGCTTCAACAACGGGTTCGGGCTCGGGAACGGGCTCAGGTTCCGGCGCGGGGGCAGGTTCAGGCTCAGGCTCCGGCTCGGGAGCGGCCTCGACCACCGGCGCGGCTTCCACGACGACCGGCGCCTCGACGATCTCGGGCGCGTCGACGGCCACAGCCTCGAACTCCGCCTCGGACGCGACAACCGGCTCTGCCGCATCGGCAGCGGATACCGCGGACTCAGGCACCAGCGCGTCGTCACGCTTGACGAAGACGCGCTTCTTGCGGACTTCCACCTGAACCGTGCGGGCACGGCCGGTGGAGTCGGTTGCCTTGATCTCACTGGTCTGCTTGCGCGTCAGGGTGATCTTGGACTTGGCAGCGGTGTCGCCGTGCGCACGCCGCAGGAAATCCAGCAGGCGAGTCTTGTCCTGCTCGGAGAGCAGATCGGTTTCCCGTGCCTTGTCTACGCCAGCCTTTTGCAACTGCTCGAGCAACACGGAGGCCGGCATTCTAAGTTCGCCGGCAAATTGTGTAACGGTTGTCTGTCCCATATTGAACCTCCGGGTATTACTCGAACCAGTGCGCGCGCGCCTTGGTAATCAGATTCTTGGCCCGCACTTCGTCCAGCCCCGACATTTCCATCAGTTCATCAACTGCAAGATCAGCCAGTTCGTCGCGGGAATGCACGCCACCCTGCGCCAGCTTGGCGGCCAGGGGCTTGTCCATGCCTTCGAGGTCCAGCAGGTCCTCGGCGACGGTTTCCAGTTGCTCTTCAGTCACGATGGCTTCGGTAAGGAGCACGTTGCGGGCGCGGTTGCGCAGCTCGTTCACCGTTTCTTCGTCGAAGGATTCGATTTCCAGCATTTCGGCCAGGGGCACGTAGGCGATCTCCTCGAGGGACGAGAAACCCTCGTCGATCAGGATGTCGGCCACTTCCTCGTCCACATCCAGCTTCTCGATGAAGAGCTGACGGACGCTGCTGTGCTCGGCCTCGGACTTGCGCTCCGACTCGGCTTCGGTCATCAGGTTGATAGACCAGCCGGTCAGCTCGGAAGCCAGTTTCACGTTCTGCCCGTTGCGGCCGATGGCGATGGCGAGGTTGTTCTCGTCGACCACCACGTCCATCGCGTGCGCTTCCTCGTCAACAACGATCGAGGACACTTCGGCAGGCTGCAGGGCGCCAATCACGAACTGCGCGGGCTCCGGCGACCACAGCACGATGTCGATGTTCTCGCCACCGATCTCGTTGCGCACCGCCGTCACGCGGGAACCCCGCAAGCCGACGCAGGTGCCGATCGGATCGATACGCGGATCGTTCGACTTGACGCCGATCTTGGCGCGCAGGCCGGGATCACGGGCGCAGGCCTTGATCTCCAGCAGGCCGTCGTCGATCTCGGGCACTTCAAGCTCGAACAGGCGCATCACGAACTCGGGCGCGGTCCGGGACAGCACCAACTGCGGACCACGGGCACCCCGGTCGATGCGCAGCAGGTAGGCTTTGACCCGATCGCCGACGCGCAGATTTTCCTTGGGGATCATCTGATCGCGGGGCAGCACGGCCTCCAGACGGCCGACCTCGATGATGGCATTGCCCCGCTCCATGCGCTTGATGCTGCCGGAGATGATGAACTCCTTGCGATCAAGGAAGTCGTTGAGGATCTGCTCACGCTCAGCGTCGCGCACCTTCTGCAGGATCACCTGCTTGGCGGCCTGGGCGCCAATGCGGCCGAAGTCGATCGGCTCGAGACCTTCTTCGACGAAATCGCCGACCTGGATCTCGGGGTACTCCTCACGGGCATCGATCAGGCCCATCTGGGCTTCATCGTTCTCGACATCCTCGTCGGGCAGCACCTGCCAACGACGGAAGGACTCGTAATCGCCGGTTTCCCGGTCGATGGATACACGCACATCGGCTTCATCATTGATGCGCTTCTTGGTGGCCTGGGCCAGGGCGGACTCCAGCGCCGAGAAAACGATATCCTTCGAAACGTTCTTCTCGCGGGCCAGGGCGTCGACCAACAGCAAAATTTCGCGGCTCATACCTGCAAACCTCCAAATCCCTTAAAACCTGGGAACCAGGCGGGCCTTCTCGATTTCTTCAAACGGGATCTCCATCGATCCCTTTTCCGTCTCCAGGGTCACCATGCCTTCCTTCAGACCTTGCAGGACCCCGGCAAAATTGCGCTGATTGGCGATCGGCATGCGAAGGCGGACCTGGATATCCTGACCAGCAAAGCGCTCGAAATCAGCAGGCTTCTTGAGCGGCCGATCGAGACCAGGCGAAGACACCTCGAGGCGGTCGTAGTCGACATTCTCAACCTCGAAGATCCGCGTCAGCTGGTTACTGACCGTTGCGCAGTCGTCTACCGTGATGCCATCAGGCGAATCGATAAAGATCCGCATCAGCCGCCCACGGGGCGAAGTTTCGAAATCCACGAGTTCATACCCGAGGCCTTCCGCAGTCTGCTCGATCAGTTTCAGCAAATCCATTGACTACCCTGCAAATTCCTAGCCCACAAATGAAAAATGGGCGAAACGCCCATCCCTGTTTAATTCGACCGGATGTCGGTTCCAGCGGACCACACGGCTTTTAAACCGCGCAGCTTGCTCTCGGAACCGATAAAACACGCTGATTATAGCAGCCCGCCGAGGCGGGCGCAATTTGCCTATAACACAAACCCCTTAGAATCCGGGCTGGCGACGTGGCTGACGGGCCGGTCGCTTGGGCTTGCCGCCCTGCACATCCGGCTTGGGAAGCCCCGCGAGGGAACACACCTGCTCCACCGGCATATCCTCCCACATGCCCCGCTTCAGGCGCGACGGAAGGACCACCGGCCCGTAGCGGACGCGCATCAGGCGACTGACGGTAAGGCCCAGCGCCTCGAACATGCGCCGCACTTCGCGGTTACGCCCTTCGGACAGAGTCACCCGATACCAGTGGTTCGCCCCTTCGCCACCCGCGTCCAGCAGGGTGTTGAAACGCGCCGGACCATCCTCCAGCTCGATGCCCTTGAGCAAGGCCTCGCGCTGCGCCTCGTCGAGCTGACCGAGGATGCGCACCGCGTACTCCCGATCGAGCTCGTACCGGGGATGCATCAGCTTGTTGGCCAGGTCACCGTCGTTCACAAAGAGCAGCAGGCCGGACGTGTTGAAGTCCAGCCGGCCGACTGCGATCCAGCGGCCCTTGCGGAGATTGGGCAGCCGGTCGAACACGGTGGGACGGCCGTCCGGATCGTCCCGGGACACGATTTCACCTTCGGGCTTGTGATAGAGGATCACCCGCGGGATGCGCGGCGCGAAACGGATGGGCATGAGCTTGCCATTGACCCGCACGCGATCACCCGGCCCGACCTTCTGCCCCACATCGGCAGGCTCGCCATTGACCGAGATCCGGCCGGCGACGATCCATTCCTCGATCTCACGACGGGAACCGATGCCTGCCGCCGCCAGCACCTTATGCAGGCGCTGCGGCTCGGTATAGGTCGCATCCGACGGTCTGCGAGGGCGCTCGCCTTCGGCGGGAGGCAGGAGTTCACTGCTGGCCAGCGGATAACCGCCATCCGGCCCGACGATGCCCTGGGGCTTGCGCGTACGCCAGCCGCCCTTGCCACCGCGCAGGTCTGACAGGCCGATGGCCGACGCATTGCTGCGCGGCTGACGCCCCTCCTCGCCCCCTCTGGCGGGACGCTCGGGGCGGTTGCCGTCCGCCTCCTGCTGTCGGCCCCGCCCCTGGCGACCACCACGGGAGGCCGAGGCGCCAGGGCGCCCCGACTCGGGGGCCGAACGGCCGGGCTTGGCCTTAAACGGCCGGTTCTTCGGTTTTTGGGAGGTCGACAAGATCCATGATCCTTTCGATTTCAGTCAACGGAGGCAACTCGGTCAGGCTACGCAGCCCGAGATCCTCCAGGAATTTTCGTGTCGTGGCATAGAGGCCGGGCCGGCCGGGGGTGTCCCGGTGCCCTACCACATCCACCCAGCCCCTCGATTCAAGGGTCTTCAATACGTTGGTCGATACCATCACCCCGCGGATGTCTTCGATGTCACCACGCGTCACCGGCTGCCGATAGGCGATGATGGCGAGCGTCTCGAGGACGGCCCGGGAGTACTTGGGCGGCCGCTCTTCCTTCAGGCGGTCCAGATAGACCTGATACTCAGGGCGGGTCTGAAAACGCCAGCCACCGGCAGTCTGGATCAGCTCGACCCCTCTGCCCTGCCAGTCATCCACCAGTTCGAGCAACAGGCGGCGCACCAGATCAGGCGCAGGCTCCTCAACGAAGAGGCGGCGCAGTTCGCTCACCGGGACGGGCCCGGCGGCTGCGAGCAGGGCCGTCTCCAGCACCCGCTTGTAGAATTCAGGCGTCTCCTGCAGGTCCATCGGCACGCTTTACATAGATTGGGGCAAAGGCCTCGTTCTGGGTCACAACAACAAGCCGCTCCTTGACCAGCTCCAGGGTGGCCAGGAAACTCACCACCAGGCTGGGCACGCCCAGCTCCGGATCGAAGAGCGACTCGAACACGACAAATGCGTCGTCTTTCAGCTTGCGCAGGATCAGGGTCATGTGCTCGCGCACCGACAGCTCCTCACGCTGGATGGTGTGATGGCGCTTCAGGCGAGCCTGACGGGCAATCTTCAGCCACGCCAGCTGCAGATCATGCAGGCTGACCTCCGGGAGGCGCTGCACCACCTTCTCCGCGACAAACACGCCTACCCACTCGAAATCCCGCCCGACGCGCGGAAGTTCATCAAGACGCATGGCCGCCAGCTTGACCTGCTCATACTCGAGCAGGCGCCGCACCAGCTCGGCCCGGGGGTCCAGGTCTTCTGCTTCATCCTCCCGCGGCGGCCTCGGCAGCAGCAGCCGGGACTTGATCTCCAGCAGCGTCGCCGCCATCAGGAGGTAATCGGCTGCCAGCTCAAGGTTGTGGGTACGCATGGCCTCCACGTACTCAAGATACTGAGCCGTGAGCGGCACCATGGGTATATCCAGGACGTTGACGTTGGCCTTGCGGATCAGATAAAGCAGTAGGTCGAGGGGACCCTCAAAAGCCTCAAGAATGACCTCCAGCGCATCCGGTGGAATGTACAGATCCTTGGGCAGATCGAAGATGGGCTGGCCGTACATCCGGCCTACCACCACTTCGATCGGCTCGGCGGGCGGAGCCAGGTCGAGGGCGGCCGTCACCATCGCCGAATCAACCGCGAGGTTAACACGCCGCCTTCACGCCTCCAAGGCGAAATGCCACGCCCCGGCTCCGACCACGCCATCAGCTGTAACTCAGCCCCATGGCGTCGCGAACTTCGCGCATGGTTTCCTGGGCCAGCTTGCGGGCCTTGTCACAACCGTCGGCAACGATGCTGCGCACCAAGGACGGATCGTCGAGGTAGGGCTGGGCCCGCTCGCGCATGATCTCCTGCTCCTTGAGCACCGCATCGATCACCGGCTGCTTGCATTCGAGACAGCCGATGCCGGCACTCTTGCAGCCCTGGGTCACCCAGTTGCGCGTGCCTTCATCGGAATAGATCACATGGAACTGCCACACCGGGCAGCGCTCGGGGTCGCCCGCATCGGTACGACGCACCCGGGCCGGGTCGGTCTGCATGGTGCGGATCTTCTTGGCGAGAGGCTCGGCCTCCTCACGCAGGAAGATGGTGTTGCCGTAGGACTTGGACATCTTCTGACCATCGAGGCCCGGCATGCGGGAGGCCTCGGTGAGCAGCGCACCCGGCTCCACCAGGATCATCTTGCCGCCGCCCTCGAGGTAGCCATACAGACGCTCCCGGTCGCCATGGGACAGGCTCTGGGCTTCCTCGAGCAGCGCCTTGCCAAGGGCCAACCCCTCGTCGTCGCCGTTCTGCTGGAAGCGAGTGCGGAACTCCTCGTACAGCCGGGCGCGCTTGGAACCGAGCTTCTTGATCGCTTCCTTGGCCTTCTCCTCGAAGCCCGGCTCGCGTCCGTACATGTGGTTGAAACGCCGCGCCAGCTCACGGGTGAACTCCACGTGGGGCAGCTGGTCCTCACCCACCGGCACCTTGTCGGCACGGTAGATCAGGATGTCCGCGCTCATCAGCAGCGGGTAACCCAGGAAGCCGTAGGTGGACAGATCCTTGCTGGCCAGCTTCTCCTGCTGGTCCTTGTAGGTCGGCACCCGCTCGAGCCAGCCGAGGGGGGTCATCATGGACATCAGCAGGTGCAGTTCGGCGTGCTCGGGCACCCGCGACTGGATGAAGATGGTGGCCTGCGACGGATCGACGCCCGCGGCCAGCCAGTCCACCACCATGTCCCAGACACTGTTCTCGATTCCCTTGGGGTTGTCGTAGTCGGTGGTCAGGGCATGCCAGTCAGCCACAAAGAAAAGGCAGGGGTATTCGGCCTGCAGCTTGACCCAGTTCTTGAGGACACCGTGGTAATGACCGAGGTGGAGGCGCCCGGTGGGGCGCATGCCGGAGAGGACACGTTCAGCGAACATGGGTAATCAAAGTCCAATGAAGGTTGCGAGAGCGAAACGGAAAATGGCCACCAAGGGGCCAAGAATGTCGCCAAGGATACCGGTGAACAGCAAAACCAGCAGGATCGGAAAGCCATAGGGTTCGATCTGGGCGAACTTGTAGGCCGGGCCGGAAGGCAGGAGGCTCACCGCAATGCGGCCACCGTCGAGGGGCGGCAGGGGAAACAGGTTGAGGAACAGCAGCACCGCGTTGATCTGCATGCCCGCGTCAGCCATCTTGGCCATCGGCAGCGCATAGACGTTCTCGGGCGACAGCAGTGCAAAGCGGAACAGCAGCGCCCAGCCGAAGGCCATCACCAGGTTGGCGAAGGGGCCGGCGGCGGCCACCCACAGCATGTCGGCCTTGGGGTTGTGCAGTCGCCGGAAATCCACCGGCACCGGCTTGGCCCAGCCAAACAGCATCGGCGAACCGCCTGCCAGGGTGCTCACGGCGACGATCAGCCCCGGCACCACGACCGTCCCCATCGGGTCGATGTGACGCAGCGGGTTGAGGCTGATCCGCCCGGCGAGCTCGGCGGTGGGGTCGCCAAAATGGCGCGCCGCATAGCCGTGTGCCGCCTCATGGAGGGTGATGGCAAACAGCACGGGCAGCGCCCAGATGGTCAGGGTGACGATGAGTTCCTGCATGGTCTCGATCAGCAAAGGGGCGCGATTCTAACAGACGTGGCCCTGCGCTCCCCGACAGGCATGGCGACCGGCCGGCATGCGCAGCTCACAGGCCGAAGGGCGCCAGGCTGCCCATGCCCTCGCGAACGAGCTCGGGCGAGCCGCTGGTCAGGTCGATCACCGTGGTCGCCTCACCGCGACAGCCCCCCGCCTCGATCACCAGATCCACCTCCTTCTCGAGGCGGTCACGGATCTCCTCCGGGTCGGTCAGCGGATACTCCTCGCCCGGCAACAGCAGCGTGGAGCTGAGCATCGGCTCACCCAGCTCGGCCAGCAGCGCCGACACCAGGGGGTGATCGGGAATACGCAGGCCGATGGTCTTGCGCTTGGGATGAAGCAGGCGCCGCGGCAACTCCTTGGTACCTTCGAGGATGAAGGTGTAGGGGCCGGGCGTCGTGGCTTTCAACAGGCGGAACTGGCTGTTATCGACCCGCGCGTAGGTGGCGATATCGGACAGGTCCCGGCACAGCAGCGTGAAGTGATGCCGCTCATCGACCCCGCGGATGCGGCGGATGCGTGCCAGCAAGGGGTTGTCGCCGGTATGCCCGCCAAGGGCGTAGGCCGAATCGGTCGGGAAGGCCACCAGGCCGCCATCGCGCATGATCTGCGCGGCCTGCTTGATGAGACGGAGCTGGGGTTGCTCCGGATGGAGGGAGAAGTACTGGGCCATGTGATCAGGGATACAGGAAGACTTAGTTCAGACGCGACCACACCGGGGTGAGGTCGGGCGGCAAGGAGTCGGCCCGGCCGAGGTCGATGGGGCTGTCCTCGGGGCCGTGGAAATCGGAAGCCCGCGAGGCCATCAGGCCAAACTTGCGGGCCAACCGTGCAAAGGCGAGCAACTGCCCGCCATCGTGGGCACCGCAGGCCACCTCGACCGCATCCCCACCGAGCTCGCGAAAACGCTCGAAGAGAATGTCCATCTCGGCATGGCTGAGGCGGTAGCGCCCAGGGTGAGCGATCACGGCGAGACCGCCGGCGCCCTTGATCCAGCCCAGGGCCTCCTCCAGCGTGGCCCAGACATGCTCGACATAGCCGGGCTTGCCGCGCGCCAGGTAGTGCAGGAAGACATCATGCACATTCCGCGAAGCCCCGATCTCGACCAGGAAGCGGGCAAAGTGGGCACGGCTGACCAGGGCCGGATTGCCGGCGTAGCGCAGGGCCCCCTCCAGCGCACCGCGGATGCCGATGCGTTCCAGCTCGGCGGCGATCCGCGCGGCACGCCCATCCCGCCCGCCGCGCACCTGGGCGAGCCCTTCGATCAGGGCCGTGTTGGAGGGATCGATGCCCAGACCGACGATGTGCAGGGTCTGGTCGAGCCAGGATACCGAAATCTCGACGCCCGGCACGAAGCGCAAACCGAGCTCGGCGGCCGTGGCCGCGGCCTCCGGCAGGCCCAGCAGCTCGTCATGGTCGGTCAGGGCGAGCAGATCGACCCCGTTGGCAACCGCGCGGCGCACCACCTCGGCGGGCGCCAGGGTGCCGTCGGAGGCCGTGGAATGACAATGCAGATCGGCGTTCAGAGCGTTCATGATTCCTTGGACAGCAGGAAAGTCTCGATGATCCGGGCCACTTCCCCCGGCTGGTCGTGATGCAGGTTATGACCGCAATCCGGCAGCAGGCATTCCTGGAAATCCCGGAAACAAGCCTTGGCATCCTGATGCGCCGCGTCCGTGATCCCCATCCGCCGACGCAGTGCGTCCCCCTCGGGCGAGACCCACAGGACAGGAGCACTGACCCGCCGCCACGCCGCCATCAGCTCGGCGCGTCGATACAGGACGGGATTGACGCGACGGTGGGCGGGATCGCCCGCCATGCGGATACCCCCCTGACCATCCGGCTCCCCGAGATGCAGCGCCAGGAAGGCCGCCCGGTCGGGAGTCAGGCGCGGATTGTCCGACCGCAGGCGCTCCACCAGCGCCGCCCGGTCGGGGTAGCCCCGGAAGGCGGAGTCGGAAGACAGGTCACGCAACCATTTTTCCAGTCTCAGCGGGGACTGTTCCGGATCGGAATCCGCCAGCCCGAAGGCATCCAGCGCCACCAGCGCCGCCACGCGGCCAGGTCGCACCCCCGCGTACTGGCAGGCCACGTTGCCACCCATGCTGTGGCCCACCAGGCGCACCGGCGCGTCCCCGGCGCAGGCCTGCAGGATGCAGTCCAGGTCGGCCAGGTAATCGGGGAACCAGTACGCATCGCCCCGCCACTCGGTCTGCCCGAAGCCCCGCCAGTCCGGCGCGATCACATGCCAGGCGGACCGCAGGTGGTCGACAACGAACTGGAACGAAGCTGACACGTCCATCCAGCCATGCAGCATGAACACCATCGGCGCGCCCTGCTCCCCCCATTCGCGGAGGTGATAACGCAGGCCGCGCACGGACAGGAAGCGACTTCTTGACGGGGTCATCCGTACAAGTGTAACAGACCCTTGCCCCGCCCCGCCTGCGATGGTAAGGTGCGCGCCGTCGTGTGGGAGAGTGTTCGCGTGAAGATCCATCCGCGAGCCGCCGAAGGCGCAACCCCCGGAACCGCTCAGGCAAAAGGACCGCCGACGAAACAACAATCTGGAGAGTGATGCCGCCCGCCCAACGTGCGTCGGCCGCATCCACCGAAGGGGCACGCAGCCTTCCGCGAGGAGCCTGCAATCTCTCAGGTACAAAGGACAGATGGGGCCGAGGCGATTTCATGTCGCCTCGGCCCCATTGCTTTTCTACACTTGAACGATTGCTGCGGAGAGCCCCATGGCCCAACAGACCCCCCTTTTCGACACCCACGTCGCCGCAGGCGCCCGCATGGTGGATTTCGCCGGCTGGGACATGCCGGTCAATTACGGCTCCCAGATCGAGGAGCACCATGCCGTGCGCCGTGACGCCGGGATGTTCGACGTCTCCCACATGCTCGGCCTGGACCTGGAGGGTGCTGGCGCCAAGGCCTTCCTGCGCGGCCTGGTGGCCAACGACGTGGCCAAGCTGAGCGAGCCGGGCAAGGCCCTCTACTCGTGCATGCTCAACGAACAGGGCGGCGTGATCGACGACCTGATCATCTACTACCTGTCCGACACGTCCTATCGCATCGTCGTCAATGCCGGCACCGCCGACAAGGATGTGGCCTGGATGCAGGCCCGCCTGGCCGCCAGCGGCCTGAGCGCCACCCTGGCCGTGCGCCGTGACCTGGCGATGATCGCCGTGCAGGGCCCCAACGCCCGCAGCAAGACCTGGGCCGCCCTGCCCGGCTCCGAGGCCGCCTCGGCCGGCCTCAAGGTGTTCCAGGCCGCCGCCTGGGGTGACTTCTTCATCGCCCGCACCGGCTACACCGGCGAAGACGGCTTCGAGCTGACCCTCCCGGTCGATCAGGCCGCCAGCACCTGGGCCGCCCTCGTTGCCGCCGGCGTCAAGCCCTGCGGCCTGGGCGCCCGGGACACTCTGCGCCTGGAGGCCGGCATGGCCCTCTACGGCAACGACATGGACGAGAACGTCTCCCCCCTCGACGCCGGCCTGGCATGGACGGTGGACTTCAAGGATGCCAGCCGCGACTTTGTCGGCAAGGCCGCCCTCGTCACCAACGGCGCCAGCAAGCAGGTGCTCGGCCTGATCCTGGAAGACAAGGGCATCCTGCGTTCCCACCAGCAGGTCTTCACCGCGACCGGTGAGGGCGAGACCACCAGCGGCACCTTCTCGCCGACCCTGGAAAAGTCCATCGCCCTCGCCCGCCTGCCCCTCGGCGTGGCCGTCGGCGACGCCGTCGAGGTGGACATCCGCGGCAAGCGCCTCAAGGCCCGGGTCGTCAAACCGCCTTTCGCCCGTAACGGCAAGGCCATGATCTGAAATCAGAATCCCCTCTTCAACGACTTGAACAAGGACACACCATGAGCAACCCCACCGACCTGCGCTACACCGCCTCCCACGAATGGGTTCGTGTCGAGGCCGACGGCACCCTCACCATCGGCATCACCAATCACGCCCAGGAAGCCCTCGGCGACGTGGTCTTCCTCGAATTGCCGGAAGCCGGCCGCGTGGTGGCCAAGGAAGAGGCCATCGCGGTGATCGAGTCCGTCAAGGCCGCCTCCGACATCTACGCCCCCGTGGCCGGCGAGATCATCGCCTCGAACGACGCCGCCGTGGACGCCCCCGAGTCGGTCAATGCCGACGCCTACGCCGCCTGGCTGTTCAAGCTGAAGCCCGCCAACGCCGCCGATGTCGATGCACTGCTCGACGCCGCCGGCTACGAAGCCACCCTGGGCTGATCCCCACGCACTGCCGCGGGCGCACCCCCTCGGGTGCGCCCCACCCCGCTCTTGCCCCGCAGTAAACCAACCCGAGTTTTTCCCATGTCGAAGACCCTCCTCTCCGCCCCGCTCGCCACGCTCGAACAGGGCGACGACTTCATCCGCCGCCACCTGGGCCCCTGTGCCAACGAGCTGCCGGGCATGCTGGCCGCGGTCGGCGTCGATTCCCTCGAGACCCTGATCGGCCAGACAGTGCCCGCCGGCATCCGCCTGCCCGCCGACCTGGCCCTCGGCGAGCCGACTGCCGAGCATGTGGCGCTGGCCCGCCTCAAGGCCATCGCCGGCAAGAACGTCTTGAAGAAGTCCCTGATCGGCATGGGCTACTACGACACCATCACGCCCAAGGTCATCCTGCGCAACGTGATGGAAAACCCGGGCTGGTACACCGCCTACACGCCCTACCAGGCCGAGATCGCCCAGGGCCGTCTGGAAGCCCTGCTCAACTTCCAGCAGATGGTGATCGACCTGACCGGCCTCGAGCTGGCCAATGCCTCCCTGCTGGATGAAGCCACCGCGGCCGCCGAAGCCATGGCCATGGCCCGCCGCATCTCCAAGGTCAAGGGCCAGGGCTTCTTCGTGGACGAGGCCGTCTTCCCCCAGACCCTCGACGTGATGCGCACCCGCGCCGGCCACTTCGGCTTCGAGCTGATCGTCGGCCCCGCCGCCGATGCGGCCCGGCACGACGTGTTCGGCGCCCTGCTGCAATACCCCAACCAACGTGGCGAAGTCACCGACCTCTCGGCAAGCATTGCCGGCCTCAAAGCCAAGGGCGCGGTGGTGGCCGTGGCCTCCGACCTGATGGCCCTGGTGCTGCTCAAGTCCCCGGGCGAACTGGGCGCCGACATCGCCCTCGGCTCGGCCCAGCGCTTCGGCGTGCCCCTGGGTTTCGGCGGCCCCCACGCGGCCTTCTTCGCCACCCGTGAGAACCACGTCCGCTCCATGCCCGGGCGCATCATCGGCGTGTCCAAGGATGCCCGCGGCAAGACCGCCCTGCGCATGAGCCTGCAGACCCGCGAGCAGCACATCCGCCGCGAGAAGGCCAACTCCAATATCTGCACCTCGCAGGTCCTGCTGGCCAACATGGCGGGCATGTACGCGGTGTGGCACGGCCCCGAGGGCCTGCGCACCATCGCTGCGCGCATTCACCGCCTGACCGCCACCCTGGCCGAAGGCCTCAAGCAAGCCGGCTTCACGTTGGTGGCCGAGGTGTTCTTCGACACCCTGCAGATCGAAACCGCCGACCAGACCGCCGCCATCTACGCCGCGGCCCAGGCTGCGGGCTACAACCTCCGCCACATCGACGGCAAGGGCCTGGGCCTCTCCCTCGACGAGAAGAGCACGGCCGCCGACGTCGCCGCCCTGCTCCAGGCCTTCGGCGTGACCGCCGATGTCGCCGCGCTGGACGCCCGCGTGGCCACCCGCGGTGGCAACCTGCCGGAAAGCCTGCTGCGCTCGGACGCCATCCTGGCCCATCCGGTGTTCAACACCCACCACACCGAACACGAGATGCTGCGCTACCTGAAGCGCCTGCAGAACCGTGACCTGGCGCTGGACCACTCGATGATCTCCCTGGGCTCGTGCACCATGAAGCTCAACGCCACCAGCGAGATGATCCCGGTCACCTGGCCCGAGTTCGCCGACATCCACCCCTTCGCGCCGGCCGAGCAGACCACCGGCTACATCGAGATGATCGAAGGCCTCGCCGCCCAGCTGCGCGAGATCACCGGCTTTGACGCCATCTGCATGCAGCCCAACTCCGGCGCCCAGGGCGAGTACGCCGGCCTGGTGTCGATCCTGCGCTACCACGCCTCCCGCGGCGACCACCACCGCAAGGTCTGCCTGATTCCGAAGTCCGCCCACGGCACCAACCCCGCCACCGCCCAGATGTGCGGCATGGATGTGGTGGTGGTCAATTGCGACGACAACGGCAACGTGGATCTGGCCGACCTCAAGGCCAAGGCAGAGCAGCACGCCGACAAGCTGGCCGCGCTGATGATCACCTACCCGTCCACCCACGGTGTATTCGAGGAAGCCATCCGCGAGATCTGCGCCACCGTGCACCAGTACGGCGGCCAGGTTTACATGGACGGCGCCAACATGAATGCCCAGGTCGGCCTCACCTCGCCCGCCACCATCGGCGCCGATGTGAGTCACATGAACCTGCACAAGACCTTCTGCATCCCCCACGGCGGTGGCGGACCGGGCATGGGTCCGATCGGCCTCAAGGCCCACCTGGCCCCCTTCATGGCCGACCACGTGGTGGCCCCCACCGGGCGCGAGGATCGCCCCAACGCCGGCCAGGGCGCCGTCTCCGCGGCCCAGTTCGGCTCCGCCAGCATCCTGCCGATCTCCTGGATGTACATCACCATGATGGGCGGCCGCGGCCTCAAGCGCGCCACCGAGGTGGCGATCCTCAACGCCAACTACGTGGCCAGCCGCCTCAAGGATCACTACCCGGTGCTGTACACCGGCAGCCAGGGCCGCGTTGCCCACGAGTGCATCCTCGACATCCGCCCGATCAAGGCGGCCACCGGCATCTCCGAGGTGGATATCGCCAAGCGTCTGATGGACTACGGCTTCCACGCCCCGACCATGTCCTTCCCGGTGGCCGGCACGATCATGGTCGAGCCCACCGAATCGGAAGACAAGGGTGAGCTGGACCGCTTCATCGATGCCATGGTGAGCATCCGCAACGAGATCCGCGCCATTGAGGAAGGCCGCCTGCCGGCAGAGGACAACCCGCTGAAGAACGCCCCTCACACCCAGGCGGATTTCCTGGGCGACTGGGACCGCCCCTACTCCCGCACCGAGGCGGTCTTCCCGCTGGGCTGGGTGGCCGAGAACAAGTTCTGGCCGAGCGTGAACCGTATCGACGACGTATACGGGGATCGCAACCTGTTCTGCGCTTGTGTTCCGATGGACGAACTGGCCTGATAAGGATGTGGCGCGACCCCGCAAGGGTCGCGCCCGCTCAACGGGCCAGCAAAGCCTTCAGGTGATTGACGGGGATTGCATAGGAAATCCCGGAAGGGTTGCTCATGGCGTTCTCCCGCATCCCCTTCACCAGGACCATGTTCAAGACACCGAGGACATGGCCATTTCGCGTGTCGTAGACAGGGCTACCACTGTTGCCGGGATAGGACACGATATCAAGCTGCAGTACATTGAATCGTGATCCGGCAGACAGGCGCCGGATGGTTGCTGAGTCCAGCTTTCCAGCCGAATCCAGCGGCTGCCCTGCAGGGGGAATCGACGCAATGATGCCCCTGTGCGTCACGGGGATGACGCCCAGGGATGCCCCGAGCGGAAAGCCCGTCATGGCGATGTCCTGTCCATCACGCGCCGTATCCGAGTCGGCCAGTTCGAGTGGGGGGAGTGCCTCCCCTGCGATCCACAGCAGGGCCAGATCGTGATCCCTGTCACGCAGCTCCCGCTCCACGACCCGCACGTTGGCGCGGGCCACCCCTGGCAGGACGACGACAACGCGCTCATTGGGGTCACGCGGCTCCGGCGCTGCTTCCACTACATGTGCGTTGGTCGCCACCTGGCGCCCATCACCGACAACAAAGCCGGTACCAAGAAAACGGAACTGGGGGCTGCGCGTGGGCAGAAAGGTACCCACCGCCACGATGGATCGTTTGACCAGCGCCACGCTGTCGGTCAGATCCGCCAGGACCGGCAAGGGCGCAATCAGCCCCAGCCCCAGGGCTGCGATCAGGGCACGCCTCAAGCCATTGGGGGGCGCACTCACCGGCCTGCGGTCCGGATGGACTGAATCACCGGGGAGGCTGCCACCACGCTGGCGTCGAAGGGATGGTCCTTGCGCTGGAAGAACTCCATGATCCGCCGCACATAGTTCTGGGTCTCCCGATAGGGAGGAACCCCCCGATAACGATCCACCGCGCCCTCACCGGCGTTGTAGCCCGCCACGGCCAGGGCCACGTTGCCCTGGTAATAAGCCAGCAGCCACCGCAGGTAGGCCAGCCCGCCCTTGATGTTCTGCACTGGATCGTAGCTGTCCCTGACATTGAAGCGCGATGCCGTTTCAGGAATCAGCTGCATCACCCCCATGGCGTTCTTGGGAGAAGTGGCATTCGGATCGAAGTTCGATTCGGTTGTGGCAACGGCCAGGGCCAGACGCGGCTCGATGGAGAAGCGCGGCGCCAGGGTGGTGATGAGCTGAACCAGCTTGCGCTTCTGCTCGGGCAGCGAGGCGAGATACTTCTGGGTGTCCCAGGTATCCCGCGCCGAGAAGGCCCAACCCGCGGCACGGGATTGCAGGCAGTCAGGCGCGGCTCCGCTGTAGGCACCAACGAACCGGCGTGCCTTCTCCGCCTCGCCATGCCCCATGAACAAGGCCATTTCGAAGAGGGTTGCCGCATAGGCGTCGTCCCGCTGCACACCCCGGCCGTTGGCATACATCCAGCCAAGGTTGTACATGGCCTCGGCGCTGCCGGCACGGGCTGCATCGCAGTACAGATCGGCGGCGAGCTCCAGGTCACGCGGCACACCCTCGCCATGCTCGTAGGCCAGTGCCTGCTCAACGAGTTGGCGAAGCTCCACGCTGCGCGACTCTTCCTGGCTCGCCAAGGCCGGCCCTGCCCCGAGGGCCAGACCGGCAAGCAGGACCGCAAGAAGTGTACGCATCCGCATGAAGCGCCCCGCCGCCTTGATCAGAGGCGCCAAACCCGCGCGCCGGTCGCTTCGATGGCCGCCTGATCGTAGAAGCTCTTGACGTCGGTGAAGACACCACCCGGCACCAGCTTCTCGCAGATCCGGGCCACGCCCATGTCGGAATACTCCTGGTGGGCCACGGCCGCGACCACAGCCGCCGAACGCGGCAAGGCGTCCCAGGGGGTAAGGCTTACGTCGTACTCGTGCTCGGCTTCTGCGGATTCGGCCACCGGATCGTGGACATGCACGACGCAGCCAAAGCTCTGCAGCTCACGGATCACGTCAATGACCTTGCTGTTGCGCAGATCGGGGCAGTTCTCCTTGAAGGTCAGGCCCAGCACGATCACGTCGGCACCCTTGATGTTGTGTCCGGCGCTGATCATCTCCTTGACGGTCTGCTCGGCCACGTACTTGCCCATGCTGTCATTGATGCGACGGCCGGCCAGGATGACCTGCGGGTGGTAGCCCAGCATGTCGGCCTTGTGGGTCAGGTAGTAAGGATCGACACCGATGCAGTGCCCACCGACCAGACCCGGACGGAACGGCAGGAAGTTCCACTTGGTCCCCGCGGCCTTGAGCACTTCCAGGGTGTCGATGCCGATCTTGTGGAAGATCACCGAGAGCTCGTTCATCAGCGCGATGTTCAGGTCTCGCTGGGTGTTCTCGATGACCTTGGCCGCCTCGGCAACCTTGATCGAGCTGGCCGGATAGACACCCGCCGTGATCACCGAACCGTAAACCTCGGCAACCGTCTTCAGGGTCTCCGGGGTATCGCCGGAGACCACCTTGACGATCTTCGTCACGGTGCGCTCCTTGTCGCCCGGGTTGATCCGCTCGGGCGAGTAGCCGACGTTGAAATCCTGCTTCCACTTCAGACCGGAGAACTTCTCCAGAATGGGGATGCACACTTCCTCGGTAGCGCCGGGATACACCGTCGACTCATAAACGACGATGGCGCCGCGCTTGAGGTGCTTGCCCACGCTCTCGGACGACTTCACCAGCGGGGTGAAATCCGGCTGATGGGCCTCGTCGACCGGGGTCGGTACTGCGACGATGATGAAATCGGCTTCGGAGATGATTCGGGGGTCGGTGCTGCACGTCAGGTGCACGGCGGCCTTGAGATCTTCCGTGCTGACTTCGCCGGTCGGGTCCACATGGCGCCCATAGGCGGCAACCTTGTCCTCGGAGAGATCGAAGCCGACGGTCTTCATCTTCTTGCCGAATTCAACTGCGAGGGGCAGCCCCACGTATCCGAGGCCGATGACTGCAATGGTGGTCATGAACTGTTCCTGAAGAAAATAACTTTGATTGATCGCGTCAGAGAGAGCTGAGCAGCTGCTCCATCTCTTTACGCAACGGCGTGTTTTCCGGCACGGCTTTCAGGCCGGCCTCGATTGTCTTGCGGGCACCATCCTTGTCGCCGGTCTTGGCCAGAGCTTTCGCAAGGTTCAAGCGCAACTGCGGCTGATTCGGCCCCAGGCTGACCGCCTTCTTGAGATTCTCGAGACCCTTCGCGGTGTCACCCGCCTCCAGCTGGAGGACGCCCAGCGTATCGAGTACCACCGAGCTGTTCGGCGCCAGGGCCACCGCCTGCTGCGCAACGGAGATGGCGCTCTTGTCATTGAGCTTGCCCAACGCCCATGCCAGGTTGTTAAGCACCATCGGGTTCTTGGGTGCGATCTCGAGCATCTGGCGATATTGCTGAACCGCAGAGTCGTACTTCTTCTCGGTGAGCGCACGTTCGGCCAGGTAGGTCCGTACGCTCAGATCCTTCGGGTTGGCACGCAACCAGTCTGTAACCAGCTTGGCGGCCTCCTGGGTCTGACCCGCAGCAAGGCGCGCGTTGTGGAGCCGGACCAGCGGCTGGATGCTCTTGTCACGCTTGTAGGCCTCCTCGAAGGCGGCGACGGCCTCGATCGGCTTCTTGAGCGTGGTCTGCACCTCTCCCTCGAGCATGTAGCCGACCGGCGAATCCTTGCGCTGGCGCTGCACCTCCCGAACCTGGGCAATCGCGGCATCACCCCGGTTGGTGGTGGCCAGCACGGCGATCAGGCGCTGCTGCGCATCAAGGGCATCGGGCTTGATCGCCAGGGCCTTGCGCAGGTTCTGCTCTGCAGCGGAAAGATCCTTCCCGGCCGTCGAGATGTCCGCCAGCGCAATCAGCGGACCAATCGCGTTCGGGGCACGCGTCGCGAGCTTGCTGTAGGTGCTCTGAGCCTGCTGCATCTCGCCTGCCGCAACCTGCGCACGGCCCAGCAGGTCAAGCACGGTCGGGTCATCCGGCGCCGCTGCTGCAGCCTCCTGGGACAACGCCAGCGCACGCTTCGTATCACCCGACTGTGCCAGCATACGGACCAACGCAATACGCAAGGGCAACGCACCCGGGTTCGCTGCAACCCCCTTCTCGACGATGGCCTGGATATCCTTCACCTGCGTGCCCGTCATGGCCAGAAACTCAGCGTACTGCAGGAAGCCTTGCGGATTGTTCGGGTTCTTTTCGATGAAGCTTTCGAAACGCTTGCGGGCGCTGTCGAGCTGCTTGGCCTGAATGTCGAGGCGCGCAAGATTGCTGACCGCCGGCAGGAAATCGGCCTTCAGCTCAAGGGCCTTCTCGAAGGCCTGCCGGGCCCCGGCCGTGTCTTTCGTAGCCAGCAGCACCCCGCCCTTCATGTTGAAGGTGATCGGATCCTTCGGCTTCTTCTTCTCCAGCACTTGCACGGCGGCCATGGCCTTTGCCGTCTCATTGCGGCGCAGGTGCGCCATGATCAGGGAGATGTCCGCCTGGATGTTTTCAGCGTCGAGCGCCGACGCGGCCTCAAGATCCTGGAAGGCCTGCTCGGGCTCGCCACCGGCCAGGCGGGTGAGGCCCAGGCGGGTGCGGTAACCGGCATTCTTGGGGTCATTCTTGGCTGCGCGGCTGAAATACTCCTCGGAGCGCTTGAAGTCGCCGTTCATGGCATAGACCTGCCCCGCCAGGCTCAGCACCGAGACGTCGTCGGTACCGTCCTTGAGCAGGGGCTGCAGGCTTTCAATTGCCCGCCCGGTGTCACGCAGGCCAAGGTAGGACGACACCAGCAGGCGACGCGCATAGACCTGGTTGGGCACCTTGGCCAGAACCTTGTTGATGTTCTCCTGGGCCTGCACGAAGTCGTTGCGTTGAAGCTGCAGGGCCGCGGCCATCATCAGGGACGGGACATGTTCGGGCGCGACACGCAGGACCTGGAGGATCGCATCGTAGGCCTCCTTGGTCTTGCCCCGCTTGAAGTCCACAAAGGCCTGCAGGTAAAGGGCCAAGGGGTGATTGCCGACAGCTTTGCGCATCGCCGAGATCTTGGCCTGCGCATCGTCGAGCTTGTTCAGGCGGACCTGCAGCGAGACCACGCTCTGGTACGCAGCGATGTCGGTCGGACGCGCGGCGATGACTGCCTCGAACGCAGCGATGGCCTCCTGGGGGCGCCCCTTGAGCAACAGCAGGTCGCCGCGCAGACCATGCGCTTCAGCCAGCTTGGGGTCCGTCTTGAGGACATCGTCGATGTCAGCAAGCGCGCCATCGATGTCCTTGTCGACGGCTTTCAGGCGCGCCAGACCGACCCGCGCAGGCGGGAACTTCTCTGAAACCTTCAGGGCGGCCTGAAACTCATCCTGAGCCGCCTGGCGCTTGCCCTGTACCAGCTGGGCAAACCCTCTGGAGGTCAGAAGAGACGCCTTGGCGTCCGAGGTGAGCAGCTTCTCGGTTGAAAGCTCGACGATGACGCGCTGGCCCTGACCGGAGTTCAAGAGCGCCTGGGCCAGGGCGGGGACCACCAGGTCCGGCTTGAACCCCGCATCGCTGGCCCTCATCAGCTCCTTCTCGGCGCTGGCGTAGTCACCCTGCTCCATATAGACCTTGCCCAGCAGGTATCTGGCTTCAGCAAGATTGGGATCCTTCTGCAGGGCATTCTTCAGCTGAATGGAGGCGGCATTCCGATCATCCTTGGCCATGTAATCCTTGGCCGAGGCGATCATGGACTCAGGATTATCACTACAGGCTGCCAGCAGGAGGGCACATAAGGCGCTGACTGCAGTATTTCGCAGCCTGTTACGTTGGGTCTGGGAACGCATCTGCATGGATCCTTGAATCACGTTGAAATTTCTTTCTTCAGTCCGAAGCGGTTCATCAAATCGTAGAGGGTCGGCCGGCTGATGCCGAGCACCTCGGCAGCCCGCGCAACGTTGCCATTGACCCGAGCCATGACCCGCACCACGGCCCTGCGCTCGGCCTCCTCCCGGACGACGCGCAAGTTCAGCGCCTCGAGGGCTTCGGTCTCACCTTCCGCCCCCACCCCGACGTCTTCGGCGGTAATGCAGTTCCCGTCGGCCATGATGACCGAGCGCTTGATGGCGTTCTCCAGCTCGCGGATGTTTCCGGGCCAGCGATGGGTCTCGATGGCCTGTACGGCATCATCGGTCAGTGACAGTGAACCCCGCCCGTGGAGGGCCGCAAATCGCTGAACGAACGCATGGGCGAGCAGTACCGCATCGCCATCCCGATCCCGCAGCGCGGGAATGTCCACCACGATCTCGGCGAGCCGGTAATAGAGGTCCTCACGGAAACGACCGGCCTGGATCAGGCCCTTCACGTCCTGGTGAGTGGCACAGACAATCCGCACATCAACGGGGATCTCCTCACGACCACCGATCCGTTCGATGACCCGCTCCTGCAGGAAGCGCAACAGCTTGGCCTGCAGCGGCATCGGCAGATCACCGATTTCATCGAGGAAGAGGGTTCCCTTGTTGGCCACCTCGATCTTCCCGAGCGTCTGCTTGACGGCCCCCGTGAAGGCCCCCTTCTCGTAACCGAAGAGTTCGCTCTCGAGAAGGTTCTCGGGGATGGCGGCACAGTTGATGGCAACGAAGCGCTCATTCCGGCGCGGCGACAACTCGTGAAGGCCACGGGCCAGGACTTCCTTGCCGGTGCCGCTCTCGCCGAGCAGCATCACCGTGACATTGGCCGAGGCCACCCGCTCGATCAGGCGGCAGACCTTGAGCATCCCCGCATCCCGCGTGATCACTCCGGACAGCGCGCTCCCCTGCTGGATCTTCAGGCGACGATTATCCTGCTGCAGGTCATACATCCGCAGCGCCCGGTCCAGGGTCAGGGCCAGCAGTTCGGGCTCGAAGGGCTTGGCGAAGAAATCGTAGGCCCCCATCCCGACCGCGCGCACCGCGTTCTCGCGATCATGCTGACCGGTGAGCACGACCACCTTGGTGTCTGGCGCAAGGGCCAGGATCTCACCCAACAGACGGAAACCTTCGGTCACGTCGTCAGGCGCCGGCGGCAGGCCCAGATCCATGGTCACCACGGCGGGCTCATGACGGCGCAACTGGGCAATGGCCTCTTCCCGGTCGTTCGCCACAACGGTCTCGAACTGATCGAAGGCCCAGCGCATCTGCTTCTGCAATGCGGGGTCATCCTCGACGATCAGCAATGTCCTGCGTTTTTCAGTCATATTTCTAGTTTGCCACCGCTTCGTTACCGCTGCTCCTGACGGTCTCGGCAATGGGCAGGCGAATGTCAAAGCAGGACCCGGATCCGACCTCGCTCTGCACCGTAAGGCTGCCTCCCAGCTCCCGCACATACTGCTGCGATTCGTAGGCTCCTATACCCATGCCGCTCGCCTTGGTTGTCTGGAAAGGCTTGAACAAGTGCTCCCGGATGAATGCCGCAGACATGCCGGAGCCCGTATCACGCACCCTCACACAAGCCTGCATACCCTCCTGGGATACTTCGACTGACACACTACCATGCTCGGAAGTGGCGTCGAGGGCATTTTGCACGATATGCCCGAGGATACGCTCAAGTCGTTCCGCATGGGCAAGCACCGCAAGCTCAGGCGCGCCACCCACAAAGCTCAGCCGGGGATGGAACATCCGTTTGGACTGCACGATATGCTCGACCAGACTCCTGAGCGCCACCGGCTTGCGCTGGTTGATCGGGGTTTTCTCCATCAACTGGGCCATCAGCCCGCGCATGCGCTCCTCCACGTGGCGCACCGTATCCAGCATGTCGGCCTGGAACTCGGGATTGTCCTTGTGGCGCTCGGCGTTGCGCAGCATCAGAGACATCTGCGCCACCAGATTCTTCAGATCATGCACCACGAAGGCGGACATCCGGTTGAAGGCATCGAACTTGCGGGCCTCGATCAGGGCCTCGGTCGCCTGCATTCTCGCAAAATAGCTAGCCGCCTGACGGCCGGCCGTCTTGAGCAGGTCGAGCACCTCCCAGTTGACGTCCACAGGCGTGCGCGGAGTCAGGAGCACCACAAATCCCACCAGGACGCCCGATGAGATGAGAGGAACGATCAACCACATGTCGGGGATCTCGGCCGCCCAGCCAGGCACACCCCCCTCCCCGCCCTGAAAGGCACCGTTCCGCACCTGCACGAGATCAACGACCCACTCCCGTTCCTTGAGAAAGCGGCAGAACTCGGAGTTCTCCTGTTCGACGACACCACTGTGGGGCATGTTGAGCCGTGCCTGCTGGCTGAAACAACCGTCCTCCCCCCGCAGCCAGACACCACCACCGGGGCTCTCCACCAGGTCGGACAGGGCCTTGACCACCGACTCCCCGAGGCTTGAGCCGTCTCCGGCGACAGACAGGGCCTGGGTCACACCGAGCCACTCCGTCCGATAGTCATACCGGTAGGCGAAGAAGTGCTTGACCAGCAGCACACGCAAGCGAGCCCGGAAGGCACCGGAGAACGCCAGCACCCCCAGCAGCAGGACACCACCACAAAGCAGCACCAGCTGCATCGCTTCGCCCCACTCGCCACCGAAGTAGCGCATGTAGTAGCCCGCCCCGGCGATCAGCAACAGATACAGGCCCGATGCCGCAAGGGCCGTGGAGTGAAAGACCACCTGACGCGACACCGAGATCCGGAAGGTCCACTCCGGATTCCGGGAGGCCGAGATCGCCACCAGCGGAATGGTCAGGGCATGCACAAAGCCACGGACACTCCAGACCACCGGATCAAGACGGGAGAACATCAGGGCGTCCGCGAACATGTACACGTCGAACGCAAACAGGCCGCAAAGCGCCAGCGCGACGGGCTTACCGCCCCAACGGGAGCGTTCCGGGATGGAGCGATAGAAGAACTCGAGCAGGACCAGGCCATAGACCGCGGTGAGCAGCGAGGTACCGGCCCAGGTTCGCAGCGGCGTGCCGTACACGGGAAGGCCGAGGGAGAGGCACAACACCCCGAAGGCGGCCAGCGAGATCACCGCCATCATCACCAGACGCGGCCACTGGGGCAGCACCGCCCCCTCTTCCTGCATCACGGGCTGGCGCAGCAAAGCGACCAGAAACACGAACCATCCGCCCATTCGCAGGACGTCCAGCAGGTTGGCCAGCTGAAAAAGCCAGCCCCACCCCACGACCGCGAAAGCCCAGTTCGAGGCTGCCCAAGCGGCACTGACCCCTACCGCAACGATCAGGAGGCCACCGCGGGCGCCCTGCTTCCAGGCCAGCCCCAGATAGATGCCAAACAAGGCGTGGGCAACCGCAGCAACGGCATAGCTCCACACGGGCACTTGCGAAAAGGTGAATTCCATCGGGCCTCGGTCAGCAAACGAAGACGCTCCCGACCGGGTCGGGAGCGTCCAGCATCACTTCAAGATCTGAGGAGCCGCCGGGTCAGTGCGCTCCATCGCCGGTCAGCACAACCCGAACGGTCTCGAAGAGCACCACGGTGTCAAGAAAGAGCGTGTGGTTCTTGACGTAATACAGATCGTATTGCAGCTTGTTGATCGCATCATCCACCGAAGAGCCGTATTGGTAGCGAACCTGCGCCCAGCCGGTCACACCAGGCTTCACGCAATGCCGGACGGCATAGAACGGAATGTCGCGGGTCAGCTGATCCACAAAGAAAGGGCGCTCCGGGCGCGGCCCGACGAGGCTCATGTCGCCCTTCAGCACATTGAACAGCTGAGGCAGCTCGTCGATGCGGACCTTGCGGATGAAGCGGCCCACCCGGGTCACCCGGTCATCGTTGGCCGCGGCCCAGCGGGGCTTGCCGTCCCGCTCGGCGTCACGGCGCATGCTCCGGAATTTGGTCACCTTGAACAGGCGCCCCCCGAGACCGACGCGCTCCTGGCGGTAGAAGACCGGAGCGCCGTCCTCGATGGCGATCATGATCGCGGCCAGGATCATGACCGGCGTGGCGAGCACCAGCAGCAGCAGCGACACCACGATATCGAAGACACGCTTGACCAGGGTGCGCCCCCAGCCCTGGCGGAAACCCTCGCCGTAGATGAGCCAGCTGGCGCGCAGCGAATCGATCCGCACCTGACCACGCACCCGCTCGAAGAAACTCGACAGGTCGAGGACCTTGATGCCGGCCATCTTGCAATCGAGCAGTTCGCGCAAGGGGATCACGCCACCGCGCCGCTCCTTGAGGGCGACGATGATTTCATTGACACGCAGATGATTTGCCGCCGCAAGCAGATTGCCATCGAAATGAACGATGCGCTTCGGATCGACACGGACATCCTCGCCAGGACCGGCCGGGTAAAAACCCACCACCTGGAGGCTGCTGTTTGCCGGATGCGTCAGCGCATGCTCCACCGCCACGGCATCCGCGCCGGTGCCAATCACCATGATACGTTTAACCAACACTCCCGCTCCCACACGCCTGACGGCAAATCCACGAACAGCTACGACGAACCCGAGAAGCACCACCACGTTGATTTCCACCGCATCGTGGGCAAACTCACCCCACGGAAGGACCTGGAAGATACCGTAGGCAACGGGAATGCTGAGCGCGATGGACATACCCACCCGCATCAGCGTATCGCGGAAGTTACCACCAAATCCCGTCCGGTAGAGGCCAAGCGCACCATTGAGGAGCATCATCGTGACCGCAAAAGCCATCGCCGACGGCACCACCGCGGCCACCAGATCCGCATCCAGCTTGCTCTGCAGACCGAAAACCACCATCACCGCAACAAACAGCAGGAACGCGTCAAAGAGCACCTGCAGCACAGTGTTCGACGGAACGTAATGATTGAACAGTTTTAGCATCTCGAGCTCCAGTCGCCCTGCCGGGACGACGACCCATGCGACCTGAATGACCGGAAGAGCCGCAGATTATGCAACCCCGTGAAAATTTTGTGGATTCTTCATGAAGATCGAATGACGACCCCCCACCAAAGACCCACCCGACTTGCCAAATGCGTGAAAAATCGTATGAATGCAAGATAGCGCGAAGCCGCCCCGACGCCCGTGATCCCCGTCACGCATAAAAAATATTTCACCAGCCAGCGGCCCACGCCCAAGTTCCGGAGCCCTCCACAGCGCCGGATCGAGGCTTACAACTCGATCTGCGTCCCGAACTCCACCACCCGGTTGGCCGGGATACAGAAGAAATCCGCCGCACTGTGCGCATTGCGGAACATCAGGATGAACAGACGCTCACGCCACAGCCCCAGGGGCGATCCCGCCTTGGGAATGAGCGTCTCCCGCCCCAGGAAAAAGGACGACTCCATCAGCTCGAAGGGCAAGCCCTGGCTCTCGCACAGGGCCAGCGCAGCCGGAATGTCAGGATCGTCCTTGAAGCCGTAGCGGACAAACACCCGGAAGAAGCCGAAATCCAGCTCCTCGACCCGGACCCGCTCCGAGACGGGCACATAGGGCACGTCGTCGGTGATCACATTGACCAGCACCACCCGCGCGTGCAGCACCTTGTTGTGCAGCAGATTGTGCAGCAGGGCACGCGGCACCCCGTCCGGCGCGGTGGTCATGAACACCCCGGTACCAGGGACACGGATCGGGGGGTCGTGGAACATCGACTGGATGAAGAGATTCAGGGGCATCGTATCGACGCGCATGCGCTCGGTCAGCGCCGCCCTGCCCCGCTTCCAAGTCATCAGCAGGGTATGGATGGCCAGGCCCAGGGCCAGCGGGAACCACCCCCCATCGAAGATCTTGACGGTGTTGGCAGAGAAGAACGCGAAGTCGACAGCAAAGAACACCAGCAGGAAGGCAATCGAGGTCCCGAGCCCCCAGTTCCACAGCGTCCGCACCACGAAGAAGGCCAGCACCGTATCGATCATCATCGTCAGCGTCACGGCGATCCCGTAGGCGGAAGCCAGCGCACTCGAGGAGTGGAAGCCCAGCACCAGGGCCACCACCGCACCCAGCAACATCCAGTTCACATTGGGAACGTAAATCTGCCCTACTTCCTTTTCGGAAGTATGAACCACGTGAATCCGTGGCGAATAACCCAGCTGAACCGCCTGCTTGGTGAGGGAGAACGCCCCCGAGATGACCGCCTGCGACGCGATGATCGTGGCCAGCGTGGACAGCGCCACCATCGGATACAGCAGTGGCTCCGGCACCAGCAGGTAGAAGGGGTTCTTGACCGCCTCGGGATCGTCGAGGATCAACGCACCCTGCCCGAGGTAGTTCAAGTAGAGGGCCGGGAAGACAAAACCGAACCACGCCAACTTGATCGGCCGGCGACCAAAATGGCCCATGTCGGCGTACAAGGCCTCGCCCCCGGTGATGGCGAGCACCACCGCCCCCAGGGCCAGGAAGCCCAGACCGCGGTTCGCTTCGAAGAAAGCCAGCGCATAGGCGGGGTTGATGGCCCGCAGCACATCGGGGTGGCGGACCACGTTGATGGCGCCCAGCACACCGAGAGTGGCGAACCAGAAGAGCATCACCGGCCCGAACACCGCCCCGACCCGCGCCGTTCCCTTGCTCTGGATCAGAAACAGACCCGTCAGCACGATCAGCGATATCGGCAGTACGTAAGGCTTGAAGGCCGGGGTGGCAACCTCCAGCCCCTCAACCGCGGAGAGGACCGAGATGGCCGGCGTGATGACGCCGTCGCCATAGAACAGCGCGGCTCCAAACAGGCCCACCGCCGCCATCGCGGAAGCGAGCCGGGGCGAACGGGTGGTCCGGAGGGCCAGCGAGGTGAGGGCCATGATGCCGCCTTCTCCCCTGTTGTCGGCCCGCATGATGAAGACCACGTACTTCAACGAGACCACGACGGTGAGGGCCCAGAACACCAGCGAAAGCACGCCCAGCACATTGTCCGGCGTCACCGCGAGACCGTGATGGGCGTTGAAGACTTCCTTCATGGTGTACAGCGGGCTGGTCCCGATGTCACCAAACACCACGCCCATCGCGGCGAGGGCAACGGGTAACACCTGGGCTCGCGAACTCTTATCGTGGCTTGCGACGCTGATCGCGGACATTCAACTCTCCTGAAACGATCGGAGCACTATGACAATACGCCGCCCTTCGCGGCAACCGGGACACCCCACGTAAAGGCAGTGTCTCCGCTGACATGCCAGCCGGGCCATCACCCCGGACGGGTGCGAGATACTACCGCATTGCAGCAAAAGTCGAACGGGAAGCGTGATTCTTCCCCACCTGCATTCCTCATGAATTGCTTACGATAGCGCCCGGCACGACACCCGAGGGGATCAGGACAAGCCCGACACCGGTAATCGAGTCATTTTTGCTCCAGCGGACCGCTCCCTACTCCAGACACGTCGACTGCGCACGCGAATGCCCCTTCCCACTCCGACTCTCCGCCACCTGGCCGGTGTGGCCACGGCCTACACGGTTTGCGGTCTGCTTGCGCTGCACATCGCGATTCCACCCGGCTACGTCTCACCGCTGTATCCGTCTGCCGGCATTGCCCTGGCCGCCATGCTCAGCTTCGGCCGGAAGATCTGGCCGGCGATCCTGATCGGCGCGGTTCTCACCAATGTCGGGGCCGTCGCGCGGACCGGACTCGAAGGCTGGGCTCAACTGACGCCCCTGATCGTCGGCGTGGGGGCCGTCCTCCAGGCCCTTGCCGGAGCGGCCCTGGCGAAGCGCTGGAGCCGCTTCCCCCTCGACACGGCCGGCCCCATCCTGCGCTTCCTCTTCCTGGTAGGGCCGGTCAGCTGCCTGATAAGCGCCAGCTTCGGCACCAGCGCCCTGATCCTGTCTGACAGCCTTCCCCTCTCCGAGGCGGCCTTCGCCTGGTGGAACTGGTGGGCGGGCGACGCCGTCGGCGTTCTGATCGCCACCCCGCTGGCCCTGGCCTTCATCGGCCAGCCGCGTCAGGACTGGGCCCCCCGCCGCCTGAGCATCGCCCTGCCGATGCTCGTAGCCCTGCTCATTCTTGCCGCACTCGAGATTCAGGTCGCCCACTGGGAGCATGAGCGCCTGCAAGCCCGTTTCGAGCGCGACGCCCATTACCTCTCCAGCATGCTGCACAAGCGCTTCGAGGACTACACGGGCGTCC
This sequence comes from uncultured Zoogloea sp., assembly GCA_937967645.1. Lineage (GTDB taxonomy): Bacteria > Pseudomonadota > Gammaproteobacteria > Burkholderiales > Rhodocyclaceae > Zoogloea. The sequence goes on along the minus strand of CALBTT010000034.1, from coordinate 33,259 downwards.
TCCAGGCCACCGAGCGGGTCATGGTGGCCGCGCCGGACATGGACCAGCAAGGCTTCCAGGAGTTTGCCGCTCCCTGGCTGGCCCGCTTCGACGGTCTCAAGGCCATTGGCTGGATTCCCCGTGTCACCGCCGAAGGGCGTGCCGCCTTCGAAACCGAAGCCAGAGCCAGCGCAATCACGCCCGACTTCATGATTCGCGACCGGGACCGACAGAACGCGCTGCATCCAGCGGCGCCACACCCCGAGTATTATCCGATCCGCCTGATCGCCCCCCTCGAGAGCAACCGGCGGGCCTTGGGCCTCAACATCCTGTCGGTTCCCAACGCCGTCGAGGCCGTGAACCGCAGCCTGGCGAGCGGCAAAGCGGCGAGCACGCGGGCCTTCGAGCTGACCCAGGAGACGGAGGGCAAGCTGGGCGTGGTGGTCTATCAGCGCACGGCCTCCCCCGCCGCCGGGGACCGCATCACCGGCCCTGCCCAGGGCGTCGCCTTCGTGGCACTGCGCATCGAGGATGCCGTGCAAAGCGTACTGCGCCACTATCCGATACCCGGGATGGTCTACTGCCTGACGGAACGCACCCCTGAAGCGCTGCTCGGCCACCGGATCGCCGGTGCGGAGAACTGCCCGGACCAGGACGAGACGGCCCCGGGCGGCATCGCCCCCTGGACGGACAGCTTTGATTTCGCCGGGCGCCGCTGGAACATCAGCTTCTCGGTCACCCCCGGCTACAGTGCCTTGTACCGGGGCTGGGAGGCCTGGATCCTGCTGGCCATCGGGCTGCTCAGCACCGGCATGCTGGGCGCCTTCCTGCTGTCCACCACCGGACGCGCCCGACGCATCGAGGACATGGTCCAGCAACGCACCCAGGAGCTGGCCGACGCCACCCGCAAGCTGCGCACCCAGCAAGCCATGCTGACTCATGCCGAGCGGATCGCCCGGCTCGGCAGCTGGGAGCTGGACCCGGTCAGTGGCCGCGGCAACGGCTCCGCCGAGCTGTTCACCATCCTCGGCCTGCCCTACCGGGAGGCCCTCTCCCTCGACGACCTGAGGAACGCCGCTCATCCCGACGACCGGCTCGCCCTCCAGCATGCCTTCGAGCAGATGAATCACGGCCAGGCAGCCGCCAGTCTCGACATCCGCGTAGCCCTCGTTGACTCGGCGCTGCCGGAAAGGACGGTTCATTTCACCATCGAAGCCGGCGACCGCAGCGACGGCAGCAGGACATTGCGGGGCACGGCCCAGGATGTGACCGCCAGCCGTGCGGCAGAAGCCCACATCCACTACCTGGCCCATTACGACATGCTCACCGGGCTGCCCAACCGCAGCCTGTGGGTCAGCCGGGCCGAGCAGGCGCTGGCCATTGCCCGGCGCAATCACCTGCGCATGGGGGTGCTTTTTCTCGATCTGGACAACTTCAAGAAGATCAACGACACCCTGGGCCACCCGGTCGGCGACCGCCTGCTCGCCGCCGCGGCCCAGCGCCTGGCCCTGTGCCTGCGCGAGGAGGACGTGCTGGCACGGCTCGGCGGTGATGAGTTCGTGGTGCTGCTGCCGCAGATCCACACGGGCGAAGATGCCGCCATCGTCGCGCGCAAGCTGATCAGCAGCCTGACCCGCCCCTTCGACATCGACGGGCAGGAGCTGAGCACCTCCACCAGCATCGGCATCGCCCTGTATCCGGCCAACGGCGCCGACGTGGACATCCTGCTCAAGCACGCGGACACCGCCATGTACGACGCCAAGAGCGCCGGACGCAACGACTTCCGCTTCTTCACGCCCGACATGAACAACCGGGCCTATGCCCGCCTGATGCTCGAGAACGCCCTGCGCCATGCCCTGGAGCGCGACGAGCTGGAGCTGGATTACCAGCCCCAGTGGGCCATGCCCGGACAGCGGCTGATCGGCGTGGAAGCCCTGGTGCGCTGGAACCATCCCGAACGCGGCCGCATCTCCCCGGCCGAGTTCATCCCCCTGGCCGAAGAAACCGGCCTCATCCAGAGCATCGGAGACTGGGTGCTGCACACCGCCTGTCGCCAGCAGGCGGCCTGGCAGGCCGCAGGACTCCCGCCCCTGGCCATCGCCGTCAACATCTCGGCGCTGCAGTTCCGGCGCGCCGACTTTGCCGGGCACGTCCGGCAGGTCTTTGCCGATAGCGGGGTTTCGCCCGCGCACTTCGAACTGGAGATCACCGAGAGTGCGCTGATGCAGCCCAGCGTCGAGATCGAGGCCCAATTCGCGAGCCTGAGAAGCCTGGGGCTCGGGCTGGCCCTGGATGACTTCGGAACGGGCTACTCCAGCCTGTCCTACCTGAAACGCCTGCCCCTCACCCGGTTGAAGATCGACCGCTCCTTCGTCCGTGACCTGCCGGGTGACCCGGAAGATGCCGCCATCGCCACCGCGACCCTGTCGATCGCCCGCGACCTGGGCCTGGAGGTGGTGGCCGAAGGCGTCGAGACGGAAGCCCAGCGGGACTTCCTGCTCGCCCGCCAGTGCGCCGTGATGCAGGGCTACCTGTTCTCCCGCCCGCTGCCCGCCGCGGACATCACCGCGCTGCTCGCCAGCCAGGTCAGCGCGCCGGCCTGAGGGGTCTGCCGCCGGCTCAGGCCGGCGCCTCGCCCCCGCCCACCCGCAGCCGGGCCAGCGCCACGGCCGCCGCGGAAGTACGGTTCTCCACGCCCAGCTTGGCGAACACGTGCTCGAGGTGCTTGTTGACGGTGCGCGGACTGGAGCCGAGGATCTCGCCGATGTCGGGGCTGGTCTTGCCCTTGATCACCCAATACAGCACCTCGGCCTCGCGGGCCGTCAGGCGGAAGGCCGCCATCAGTCCGTCGACCATGGCCGCATCCGACTCCTCGCGCAGGAGCAACAACCATTCGTCGTCACCGGTGCGCTCGTGGAGGTTGAAGATGAGACGCCGGGCGGCCTGATTCACGTGCAGGGGCGGAAACTCCCGTCCCTCGCGGCGGGCCCGCGCAGATTCATGCGCCCACACCAGCACCGTCGCCGGGGCAGTGTCCTCATGGCCGGGGAAGAAGTCCTGCACCAGTTTGCGGGCCAGCGGCGTCTGCCACACCACCCGGCCGCTGTCGGGCCGGATCGCCAGGGTGGCCTGCCCCACCGCATCGAGGGCGGTACGGGCCTGCTTCATCAGGCGGGCGCTCTGCATGTGGGCGGCGATGCGGGCCAGCACCTCCTGGGGCCGGATCGGCTTGGTCACGTAATCGGCCCCGCCCGCATCGAAGGCCGCCACCACGTGCTCGGTCTCGGTCAGGCCGGTCATGAAGACGATGGGGATGTGCCGGGTGGCGAAGTCGGCCTTCATCCGCCGCGCCACCTCGAAACCATCCATCCCCGGCATCATCGCATCGAGCAGGATCACGTCCGGCAGGCTGTGACGGGCGCGCTGCAGCGCGGTCTCCCCGTTGGTGGCCACCAGCACCGTGTAGCCGGCCTCGTCCAGCGCGTCGTGCAAGACCGAGAGGTTCTCGGGGATGTCATCGACGATCAGCACGAGATCCGAGTTGAGCCGATCGAATTCAGGCATGGGCCGCTTTCTCCAGCAAGGGGGGGATCGCCTCGAGGCGGAAGCTGCGGGCGAGGCCTCGGACCTCGGCCACGAAGCGGGCATGGGCCGGGTCCGCCGCTTCGATCTCGTCGAGGCAGGCCAGGATGCCCTTCACGTAGCCCAGCTCGACCTGCCGTCCCAGCGCCACCAAACGCTCGGCCGACGGATAGACCAGGCCCTCAGGCAGCACCGGGGGGGGCGGCGGCTGATCGACCTCGACCCACTCCAGGTCGAGACTGCGGCCAACCCAGTCGAGCAGCTCGGCCACCTGGACCGGTTTGAGGAAGAAGTCCCCGGCGCCGATGCCGAGTTCGTTGTCGTCCGAGTGGATGCCCCGCTCGTAGGCATTGGCCGAGATGATTGCCACCGGCAGATCCGGATGGCCGCCGACACGCAGGCGCCTTACGGTCTCCCAGCCATCCATGCCAGGCATGGCCAGATCCATGAAGACCAGGTCGGGATCGAAGTCCGACAGCAACGCCAGGCACTCGGGCCCCGAGGCGGCCTGGGCCAGCACGAAACCGAGGGGCTCCAGCAGGGTGATCAGGAACTCCCGGTCTACCCGTTCGTTATCGACGATCAGGATGCGCCGCCGTTCGCCACGGTAGCCCGCCGGGTGGCGCCGCGGTAGCTCCCGCACCGCCGCTGCCCCCTGTACCTGGGGCAGGAAGAGGCGCACCCGGAAGGTGCTGCCCGCCCCAGGCTCGCTATGCAGGGTCAGCTCGCCCCCCATCACGTCGGCAAACATCCGGCTGATGGTCAGGCCCAGGCCGGCCCCACCCGCCCCCTGGGCCGACATGCCCCGCGAAAAGGGCTCGAAGATGCGCTCCACTTCCTCCCGGGAGATCCCCGGGCCGCTGTCCTCCACCTCGAAGGTGGCCATCTCCATGCGATAGGCGACCCGCAGGGCGATGTGGCCACGGGCGGTGAACTTGACCGCATTGCCCAGCAGGTTGATCAGGATCTGGCGCATCCGTTTCTCGTCAGCCCGCACATAGGCAGGCAGCTCGCCGCGGGGCTCATAGCGGAAGGCCAGCCCCTTGTTGCGGGCCTGCAGCTCGAACATGCCGACGATCTGCGCCAGGAAATCCCGGAAATCCAAGGCCTTCACGTCCAGCGCCAGCTTGCCACCTTCGATGCGGGCGATGTCCAGGGTGCCCTCGATCACCGACAGCAGGTGGTCGCCGCTACGCCGGATCACATTGATGGCCTGACGCCGGTGAGGCGGGATCGAATCGTCCCCATCGAGGATCTGGGCGTAGCCGAGGATGCTGTTGAGGGGCGTGCGCAGTTCGTGACTGATCGCCGTGATGTAGCGGCTCTTGGCCTGGTTGGCCAGCTCGGCCGCCTGCTTGGCCCGCTGCAGCTGTTCGTCGGTACGCCGGTGCGACTCGATCTCGCGCATCAGCAGGTGAGTCTGGCGGTTCGACTCCTCCTGGGCCACCAGGCGGCTCTTGTGAGTCAGCACCAGCCACCACACCACCAGCCCGGCCAGCAACAGGAGCGCCGCGTAGCCCTTCAGGAAGGCCAGCCGCAAGGCCGGGGCGAAGGCTTCTGCACTGTCGCCCAGCAGGTTGAGCCCCAGGTGATAGAGCAGCCATACCAGCAGGGCCAGGCCCGGCGCGATGAAGCCCATCAGCAGCAGATAATGGCCCAGACCGCTCTCCAGGAACGGGGCGGCCGACGCCGGCAATATCCGGCGCAGGACCGCCGACCACTGGGCCGACAGGCGCGCCTGGGGCTTGCAGGCATCGTTGCAGCGGGCATCCAGCGAACAGCACAGGGAGCAGATATCCCCCTGGTAGGCCGGGCAGCGGGCCAGGTCATCGGATTCGTAATCACGCTCACAGATCACGCAACGACGCGTCCCTGCCAACGCCGGCCCCGGCTGGCGGGCCAGGTAATAGCGCCCGCCGGTGGCCCAGGCGATCAAGGGGGACGTGACGAAGGCGGTGACCAGCGCGATCAGGGCCGAGAAGGCCTGGGCCTCCGCGCCGAACACGCCCAGCCAGGCCAGCACCGACAGCACGGAGGCGATCCCCATCGCCCCCACGCCTACCGGATTCACATCGTAGAGATGGGCACGCTTGAACTCGATCCCCGGTGGCGACAGGCCGAGGGGCTTGTTGATCACCAGGTCGGCGACCACCGCCATCATCCAGGCGATGGCCACGTTGGCGTACAGCCCCAGCACCTGGCCCAGGGCCTGGAACACATCCAGCTCCATCAGGACCAGGGCGATCACCGTGTTGAAAACCACCCACACGACCCGCCCCGGATGGCTGTGGGTCAGCCGGGCGAAGAAGTTGGACCACGCCAGCGAGCCAGCATAGGCATTGGTCACGTTGATCTTGAGCTGGGACACCACCACGAACAGGGCCGTCGCCGCGACAGCCCAGTGCAAGTCGGGAAAGACATATTCGTAGGCGGCCAGATACATCTGGTTGGGGTCCACCGCCCGCTCGGCCGGCACGGAGTTGCTGATCGCCAGGTAGGCCAGCAATGCGCCGCCGAGCATCTTGACCACCCCCAGCACCACCCAGCCCGGCCCCCCCAGCAGCACCCCGGCCCACCAGCGGCGGGTGTTTGCGGGGGTCTTTTCGGGCATGAAGCGCAGGTAGTCGGCCTGCTCGCCCATCTGGGTGATCAACGCAATGCCCACCGTCAGGGCTGCGCCGAAGGCCGGCAGGTGGAAGCCTCCACCGCCACCGCGCTCGCCCGGGTAGCCTGCGATGCCGGTCAGCACATCGGGCCGCTCGATGAACACGAAGACGTAGGGCACGACCAACATCATCAGCCACAGGGGCTGGGTCAGGGTCTGCAGCCGGCTGATCGCGGTGACCCCGTGGGTGACCAGCGGAATCACCACCACGGCGCAGATCAGATAGCCCCAGGCCGGCGGAATGTCGAAGGCGAGATCCAGCGCATAGGCCATGATCGCCGCCTCGAGGGCGAAGAAGATGAAGGTGAAGGAGGCGTAGATCAGCGAGGTCAGGGTCGAGCCGATGTAGCCGAAGCCGGCACCCCGGGTCAGCAGGTCCATGTCCACCCCGTAACGGGCCGCATAGATGCTCACCGGCAGGCCGGCCAGGAAGATGATCAAGCCGGTGGCGAGGATCGCCCAGAAGGCGTTGGCAAAACCATAACTGACCAGCAGGGTCGCGCCCACCGCCTCCAGCACCAGGAAGGAGGCCACTCCGAAGGCCGTGTTGGCCACCCGCAGTTCGGACCAGCGCCTGAAGCTGCGCGGGGTGAAGCGCAGGGCGTAGTCCTCGATGGTCTCGCGGGCGACCCAGGTGTTGTAGTCGCGGCGGACCTTGACCACCCGCTGGACGGCGTCCGGCGGGCCCTCGGCGTCGGATGGGGCGGGGTCGTTCACTCCTTCATGCCCAGACGCTCGAGGCGGTAGCGCAGGGAGCGGAAGGTCACCCCCAGGGCCCGCGCCGCGGCGGTGCGGTTGCCACCGGATTTCTCGAGCGCCTCCTCGATGGCGTGCCGCTCCACCTTGTCCAGGTAGTCCTGCAGATCCGCCCCGCCGGGCGCGGCCGGCGCCGCCGGGTGGGCGTCGCCGACATCCGACGGATCGAGCAGGAGATCCTCCGCGTGGATCAGATCTCCGCTGGACAGGGCCAGGGCCCGCTCCAGGATGTTCTCCAGCTCACGCACGTTGCCCGGGAAGGAATACCCCTTGAGGGCATCGATCGCATCCTGACTGAGCCTGGCCGCGGGCAGCCCCGACGACTCGGCGAGCCGTTCCAGCAGGATCTCCGCGAGACCGGGGATGTCCTCGATACGCTCACGCAGGGTCGGCATGCGCAGCTCGATCACGTTGAGCCGGTAGAACAAATCCTGCCGGAAGCGGGACGCCTCGACCATGGCTTTCAGGTTCTGGTGGGTGGCGCTGAGGATGCGCACATCGACCGCCGTCTCCACCGTATCGCCGAGGCGCCGGAACTTCTTTTCCTGGATCGCGCGCAACAGCTTGACCTGCATCGGCAGCGGCAGGTCGCCCACCTCGTCGAGGAACAGGGTGCCGCCGTGGGCGGCCTGGAAAAAGCCCTCCCGGTCGGTGTCTGCCCCCGTGAACGCCCCTTTGCGGGCACCGAAGAACTCGCTCTCCATGAGGTTCTCGGGAATCGCACCACAGTTGACCGCCACGAAGGGCGCCGCGGCCCGCGGCCCCAGCTCGTGGATCATCCGCGCGGCCCGCTCCTTGCCGCTACCCGACTCGCCGGAGATGAACACCGGCGCCTGGCTGCGGGCCAGCTTCTCGATCAGCGAGCGCACCTGCACCATGGCCGGCGACTCGCCGATCAGGCTGGAGCTGTCCTTGCGGCCCGCATCCTCCTCCTTGGGACGCACCGAGAACACCGACTTCACCAGGGCCCGCAGTTGGTCGATGGACACCGGCTTGGACAGATAGTCGAAGGCCCCGGCCTTCAGCGCGGTCACGGCGTTGTCCATGCTGCCGAAGGCAGTGATGACCGCCACCGGCAGGTCACGGATGTTCTCGGAGATGTAGCGCACCAGCTCCAGGCCGTCACCATCCGGCAGCCGCATGTCGGTCAGGCACAGGCGGTAACGCCGTTCGCCGAGCAGCTGGCGGGCCTCGGCCAGGGTGGCCGCCCCGTCACTGGCCAGCCCGAGACGCAGCAGGGTGAGCTCGAGCAGTTCCCGGATATCGTCTTCGTCGTCAACGATCAGCACATCGGGGCCGCCCGAGCGGGCCCTTCTTTCAGTCTGGGTCATGGCTTGGCTCGTCCGGTAAGGCGGAAACGGGCGCCGCCGCCGTCGGCCGGGCACAGTTCGAGACTGGCACCGTTGGCCTCCGCGAGCTCCCGGGCAATGTACAACCCGAGACCCGTTCCCTTGGAATGGGTGGTGAAGAAGGGTTCGAAAACCTGGATCCGCAAGGCTTCGGCGATGCCCGGGCCGTCGTCGGCCACCTCGAGGCAGACCCGACCGTCCTCCAGGCTGCGGGCCTGGATGCGTACCGCCCCCGGCCCTCCGCTACTGTGGCGGCGCGCATTGCCGACCAGGTTCCAGAGGATCTGGCGCAGGTGGGTGCGGTCCATCGCCAGGGTCAGGGTTGGCGGCACCTCGTTGAGCACAATCCCCTCCACGGCCGCCCCGCCGGCCAGCCGGAACTCCTCCAGGAACTCCTCGGTGAACGCTGCCAGGGGAAGCGCCTCTGGCAGCGCCTCGTCGCGCCGCCCCAGCGCCAGCACATCGCCGACCAGCCGGTCGATGCGCTGGGCGTTGTTGCCGATGATGCGGATCAGCCGGGCCTGCATCTCGCCGCGCTTCTCGTCGGCCAGCAGTTCCGCAGCCTGGGACACCGACGCCAGCGGATTGCGGATCTCGTGGGCGATGCTGGCGGTCAGGCGCCCCAGCGCAGCCAGCTTGACCTGCTGGATCTGACGGTGGATGCGGTCGAAGTCCTCCAGGTAGATCAGGGTGTCGTCGGCCTCCCCGGCGGGCAGGAAGCGCACCAGCAGCATCCTGCCGCTGCCCTCCGCCCGCATGCTGTGGGCGGACACACCGAGGGACTCCTTGCGGGCCAGCTCGCGGGCCAGGGCCGGGGCGGCCTCGTGCAGCGGCTGTCCCTCCCGGAGAGGCGTACCGAGCAGGGCGATGGCCTGAGGGTTGAACTGGTGCACCTCGGCCCCCTCGCCCACCACCAGCACGCCGTCCTGCATGTCCTGGATGATCTGCCGGTTGAGGCGCAGCTGATTGGCCAGATCGGCGCCGCGCCGGCGCGCCAGGTCTTCGTTGGCAAGCGCCCGCTGGGCCAGCAGGCGCGCCACCTGGGCGATGGCAAAAAAGCCGATGCAGGTGATCCCCACCGTCACAAAATCCGCCGCATCCCGCCCAGCCAGCCAGCGGTAGGCGTTCTCGAGCAGCACCGCGACGGTGGCGTAGGCCGCATAGAAGAGCACCATGCGCCCCTGCCCCACCAGCCCGGCACCGGCCAGTGCGACCAGCAGCAGGATGGGAATGCCGCTTCGGTAGCCCCCGCTGGCCCACATGATGATGGTCAGCAAGGTGATGTCCACCACCACCTGCAGGCTCACCAGTCGGTCCAGCCCGAGCAGGCGCTCGGCATCGCGGAAGCCGAGGATCAGGACCGCCGCCATGTAGGTAAAGGACGCCGCGACGAAGACGACCGGGGAATCCGCGCCCAGCTGGAGCAGGCGGCCGGCCACCAGGAAGACGCCGGCCAGGATCAACCGGAACAGGTTGAGATAACGCAGGGGTTCGGCCCGTTGCTCACCGCCGGACAACTGCATGTCCAGGGCGGCGGCAAGTTCGCTTCTCATGCCCGCGGCCCCAGGCGGCGATGTTCGTCGGAACAGTAGAACTGGCCGCCGCCCTTCACGCCCTCGCTCTCGGGCACGTGCAGGCCACAGTGGGCACACGCCACCATCTGCTCGAAGGCTGGCTCGGCACCACGCGTGGGCGCCTCGCTCTGAGCCCCACCCGGCGCCGGGCGCTCGCCCTGCTGGCCTCCACCCGTGCCCCGTTGCAGCGCACGCCGAACGTAAAACACACCGATCAGGAACAGGATGAAAAGGAGAAGATTGCGCACGGGTAAAGGGCTCCGGAGGAACGCTCGAGTTTAGCAGAAGCGCTGGAGGCGCTCGAAGGCAGCCTCCAGGGTTTCTTCCCGCTTGGCGAAGCAGAAGCGGATGACGCGCTCATCCCGCCCATCACCGAAGAAGGCCGATAGCGGGATGGCCGCCACCCCCACCTCGCGGGTCAGCCAGTCCACAAAGGCCGTGTCGGCCAGGTCGGCGATGGCGCCATAACGGGCGGTCTGGAAGTAGGTGCCGGCGCAGGGCAACAGCTCGAAGCGGGTCCCGGCCAGCCCGGCCCGGAAGAAGTCGCGCTTGGCCTGGTAGAAGGCGGCCAGCCCCAGATGACGGCCCGCATCCTGCATGTAGTCCGCCAGGGCCAGCTGCACCGGGGTGTTCACGGTGAACACATTGAACTGATGCACCTTGCGGAACTCGGCCATCAGCTCGCGGGGCGCCAGCACGTAACCCACCTTCCAGCCAGTCACGTGATAGGTCTTGCCAAAGCTGGAGACGATCACGCTGCGCGCCGCCAGCTCGGGGTGGAGGGCCACGCTCTCGTGGCGCACGCCGTCGAAGACGATGTGTTCATAGACCTCGTCCGATACCACAACGATGCCGGTACCACGGGTCAGCGCCGCCAGCTCGGCCATGTCGGCCGGCCCCCATACCGTGCCGGTGGGGTTGTGGGGCGTATTGATCATGATCATGCGCGTGCGCGGCCCCACCAGGGCCCGCACCGCCGCCCAGTCGGGCCGGTAGTCGGGGGCCCGCAGGGCCACCCGGCGCACCACGCCGCCCTGCAGCTGGATGGCCGGCACATAGGAGTCATACACCGGCTCGAAGACGATCACCTCGTCGCCCGGATGCACCAGCGCGGCGATGGCGGTGAACAAGGCCTGGGTGGCCCCGGCTGTCACGGTGATCTCCTGCTCGGGGTCATAGCTGGCGCCGTACAGGGCGGCCACCTTGGCGGCAATCGCCTCGCGCAGGGGCACCACCCCGGCCATCGGCGCATATTGATTGAGGCCCTCGCGCATCCAGTGGGCCACCCGCTCGAACAACACGTCCTCGGCGGTGAAATCCGGGAACCCCTGGGACAGGTTGATGGCCCCGCACTCCTGGGCCAGGCGGGACATGGTGGTGAAGATGGTGGTGCCGACATCGGGCAGGCGGGACACCAGCGGGGCAGGAAAACGGGGCATGGGCGTGACTCTCCGGGACAGGCGCGGAATTCTGGCAGAAGCACCGGCGCCGGACCAGCCGGACACATGAGCTGCACCGGGCGAAGGCGGCCCGATACAATCTGCACCAAATTCACCGAGGAAAACCCGTGTCCGAATCCTGCCCGACCCTGCGCCGGGATGGCGATGAAGTCGTCATTCTCGACCAGACCCGCCTCCCTCACGAAGAGCACTACGTCCGTCTCCACGATCTGGGCAGCACCGCCGCCGCCATCCGCGACATGCAGGTACGCGGCGCCCCGCTGATCGGCGCCACCGCGGCCTACGGCGTGGCCCTCGCCCTGCTCCGCTCGGCGGATGACGAGACCCTGAGCCAGGCCCTCGACGTGCTGCGCGCCACCCGCCCCACCGCCGTCAACCTGCACTGGGCCCTCGACCGCATGCGGGCGACCCTCGCCCCGCTGCCGCCCTCCGCACGCAGCACCGCAGCATGGGCCGAGGCCGAGGCCATCCAGCGTGACGATGCGGCCGCCAATGCCCGCATCGGCGCCCACGGCCTGGCGGCGCTCCGCCCGCTGGCCACCGCCGGCCGGCCGCTCCAGTTGATGACCCACTGCAACGCCGGCTGGCTGGCCACCTGCGGGCATGGCACCGCCCTCGCCCCGATCTACGCGGCCCACGCCGCCGGACTGGACATCCATGTCTGGGTCAGCGAGACCCGCCCGCGCAACCAAGGCCTGCTCACCGCCTGGGAGCTCACCCGGGCCGGCATCCCCCACACCCTGATCGCCGACAACGCGGCCGGCTGGCTGATGGCCGCGGGCCGGGTGGACGCGGTCATCGTCGGCGCCGACCGCATCGCCGCCAACGGAGACACCGCCAACAAGGTGGGCACCTACCTCAAGGCCCTCGCGGCCCGCGCCCACGGCCTGCCCTTTTATGTGGCCGCCCCCCGCTCGACCATTGACTTCGCCTGCCCGGATGGCCCCGCCATCCCCATCGAAGAACGCGCCGGCGACGAGTTCCGGCTGATCCAAGGGATCGATGAAGGCGGCCGCCTGCAGTCCACCCGGATCGCCGGAGCCAGCGCAGCCGTATGCAATCCGGCCTTCGATGTCACGCCGGCGGCACTGGTCACTGGCATAATCTGCGAATCTGGCACCCTGCCCCCCGACGCGCTGGCGTCCCTCCAGACCCCCTGATCCCGAACGGAGGCCCCGATGAACGAAAACGTGCTTCGCGCCGGCCTGCTGGCCACCGCCCGCGCCATGGCCAGCAGCGGCCTCAACGCCGGCACGGCGGGCAACGCCAGCGTCCGCAGCAACTCGGGCTTCCTGATCACCCCGAGCGGGCTCAGCTACGACGACTGCAGCCCCGAGGACATGAGCCTGATGGCCATGGACGGGAGCTGGCAGGGGCCTTTCGCGCCCTCCAGCGAATGGCGCATCCACCGGGACATCCTGGCCGCCAGACCGGAAGCCGGGGCCGTGCTGCATGCCCATTCGCCCTTCGCCACGGCCCTTGCCTGCCTGCGCCGCAACATCCCGGCCTTCCACTACATGATCGCCCGCTTTGGCGGGAAGGACATCCGCTGCGCGCCCTACGCCACCTTCGGCACCCAGGCCCTCTCGGAAGCTGCCCTGCAGGCCCTCGAAGGACGTAACGCCTGCCTGCTGGCGAACCACGGCATGCTGGTGTTCGGCACCGACCTGCGCCGTACCCTCGCCCTGGCCATCGAGTTCGAGACCCTGTGCGAACACTACTGGCGCGCCTGCCAGCTCGGCACCCCGACCATCCTGTCCTCCTCCGAGATGGACGAGGTGATCGAACGCTTCAAATCCTATGGGCACCCCGAGCCCGCCGCCCCCTCCAGCGTTCCGGACACCCCGGCACCGGCCAGCCAGGACTAACCCCGCCCCATGACTCCGCCGGACGCTGCCCGCCGTCCCCTCCTCGCCCGCAGCCTCCTCCGCAGCCTGTCGGCCACCTTCATCGTCTGCCTGCTCGCTTTCGGCAGCGCCGTCCATGTCCTGATCGTCGCGCCTGCCACTCAGGCGCTGGCGCGAGTCCAGCTCGATCTGGCCACGGCGCAGATCCGCGCCGATGCCGAACGCGACCTGCGCCGTATCGAAACCCAGCTGCGCACGGCCCGGGCCTGGGGCGAGTCCGGACGCCTGCGCTTCGACGATGCGGCCGGCTTCAACGCCCTGATGGTTCCATTGCTGGCCGGCGAAGAGAAGATCGCCGCGGTGCACCTGATGGATCCCGAAGGACGCGAGCTGTCCCTCCAGCGTGCCCCCGAGGGCTGGCGCAACCGGGTCTTCGCCTCCCTCCCGCGGCAGAGCAGCGGCCGGGCCCTGCGCTGGAACGGCGGGCTGGAACTGATCGCCGAGCAGCCCCTCGAGAACGTGGATGACCTGAGCCTGCGCCCCTGGTTCGCCCCCGCCGGCAAGCCCACGAATCGGGACGGACTGAGTTGGGCCGCGCCCTACCGGACCCCCGGTGGCGGCGACGGCACGCTGACCGTAAGCACCCGCTGGACCCTGCCGGACGGCCGGACCCGCATCCTGGCCTTCGACATCCTTCTCGTCGACCTGTCCCGGCTGACCGTAGACACCCCTGTCGGCGAACGGGGCGGCAGCGCCATCCTGACCGACGCCGGTGACGTCATCGGGGTCCCGCGCTATCCCCGCTTCGCCAACCGCAGCGAACTCCGCGAGGCCGTGCTGCAGCCGGTGGCGGCGCTCGACGTGGACTTCCTGAGCCGCGGCTACGCCCGCTGGACCGAAGCCGGGCGCAAGGACGCCACCCCGCTGGCCTACACCAATGAGGACGAGGCCTGGCTCGCCCAGTTCATCCCCCTCCAGGTCGGCACCGAGCGCTGGTGGGTGGCCGGCTTTGCCCGCGAGGCCGACTTCATCCCGGCCCGCCTGCAGGACGTGGGGCCCGTGCTCGCGCTGATGATCCTGCTCAGCGGCGCGGCCGCCATCTTCCTCGCCCGCCGCATCGCCCAACGCATCCAGGACGCACTGGCGACCCTGGTCGAGCGCAGCGAGCGGATCGGCCGCCTGGACCTCAGCCCGCCGCCGCCCTTCTCTCCTCCCTGGCAGGAGTTTGCCGAACTCGCCGACACCCAGGAGCGCATGCGCCACCACCTTCGCGAGGCCGGTGACGCCCTCCTGCGCAGCCAGGCAGAACTGCAGGAAAAGGTTGCCGAACGCACCCGCCAACTGGACGAAAAGGGCCAGGCGCTCTCCGATCAGCTGCTGTTCATCGAAGTCCTCATCGACGCCCTGCCCAACCCGGTCTTCTACAAAGACCCGGAGGCCCGCTTCCTGGGCTGCAACACCGCCTATGAGCAGGCATTCGGCACCACCCGGGGCTTCCTGCGCGGCAAGACGGTGCTCGACCTGCCCTACCTGCCCTCCGCCGACCGGATCGTCTACCACGACGAGGATCGGCGCCTGATCGCCAGCGCAGGCATCTCCCACAAGGAGGTGCCCCTCCCCTATGCCGACGGCCAGGTCCACGACACCCTCTACTGGGTGCGCGGATTCCGGCTGGCCAATGGCGCCCCCGGCGGCCTGCTGGGCGCCATCGTGGACATCTCGGACCAGAAGCGCGCCGAGCGCAGCGCGCGGGCAGCCGAGGAGCGCAGCCGGCAGATGCTGGAATCCAGCCCCATCGCCGTGGTCATCAACAGGATCGACGGCAGCCCTCTGTTCGCCAACACCCGGGCCCTCGTGCTGGCCGGCATCGACATGGACGGCTTCATGAAGCGCCCCGTCACCGCCTGGTTCCGCGACCCCGCCACCGCCGAGCAGGCCCTGAGCCGGCTGAAAGCCGGGCAGCCGGTGCGCGACATGGAGGTGGAGTTCCAGAACGCGGCCGGGCAGCCCTTCTGGACCCTGATGACGATGGAGCAGATCGAGGTTGGCGGGCAGCCCGCCCTGATCAGCTGGAGCTACGACATCACTGCCCGCAAGCTGGCCGAACGGGAATTGCGCAAGCTGTCGCTGGCGGTCGAGCAGAGCCCCTCGATGCTGGTCATCACCACCCCGGGCGGCGCCATCCAGTACGCCAACCCGCGCTACTGCCAGGTGTCCGGCTACAGCGCCCGGGACCTCAACGGCATCCTGCCAGAGCTGGTGGACCAGGACGGCCGCCCCCTCGAGTTCCTCGCCGAGCAATGGCAGGCCCTGCGCCAGGACGGTGTGTGGCGACGCGAATGCCAGCTCCGCAAGGCCAGCGGGGAGCGGCTGTGGGTTGGCATCTCGGTCAGCGGGCTGGTCGAGGACAACGGCGAGATCACCCACTGCATCTGGGTCATCGAAGACCTGGCCCTGTACCGGCAGGCGGTGGAAACCCTGAGAGAGGCCAAGCGCCTGGCCGAAGAGGCCGCCGAGTCCAAAGCCCGCTTCCTGGCCAACATGAGCCACGAGATCCGCACCCCGATGAACGCCATCATCGGACTGGCGAGCCTGTGCCTCGACACCAGCCTGCAAGCCCAGCAGCGGGACTACCTCACCAAGATCCACGGCGCCGGCACCTCCCTGCTGGGGGTGATCAACGACGTGCTCGACTTCTCCAAGATCGAAGCCGGCAAGCTGCGCCTGGAACGGACCGCCTTCGTCCTCGACCAGGTTCTCGACAATGTCCTCACCTACGTGGCCCAGCGTGCCCAGGAGAAGGGCCTGGAGCTGATCCTGCAGGTGGCGCCGGACGTGCCCCAGGACCTGTTGGGCGACCCCCTTCGCCTCGGCCAGGTGCTCACCAATCTGCTGGGCAACGCAGTCAAGTTCACCGAAAAGGGCGAGGTCCAGCTGCAGGTGCGCCTGGTCCGCGGCAATGCCCAGAACGTTGACCTGCGCTTCGAAGTCATCGACACCGGCATCGGCATCGACGGGGAGCAGATCAGCCGCCTGTTCGAGGCCTTCTCCCAGGCCGACAGCTCGATGACCCGCCGCTTCGGCGGCACCGGCCTGGGCCTGTCGATCTCCCGCCACCTGGTGGAACTGATGGGTGGCCGGCTCGAAGTGCGCAGCGTTCCGGGCGAGGGCAGCTGCTTCAGCTTCGAGGCCGGCTTCGAGATCGCCCAGCACGCCGCCCCCCGCGCCATGCCCGGCCTGCTCGAAGGATTGCGCGTGCTGGTGGTGGACGATCATCCGGTGGCCCGCGAGGTCCTGCTGCGTCAGCTGCGCAACTTCCCCTTCCGCTCCGAGACGGTGGGCTCCGCCGCCGAGGCCCTGGCCGCCGTACGCCGCGCCGACGGCGGTGACCGCTTCGGGCTGGTGCTGATGGACCTGCGCATGCCCGGGCAGGACGGCATCGAGGCGACCCGCCGGATCAAGCAGGACCGCAGCCTGAGCGCCCCGCCCTCGGTGATCCTGCTGACCGCCTATGGTGACGAGCGTACCGCCAGCGAAGCCGCCGATGCGGGGGCCGATGGCTTCCTGCACAAGCCCGCCACGGCCTCCACCCTGCTGGATGCCATCGTCAGCACCTTCGGACTGGACGCCGCCCCCCAGCCCCACAGCCTGCAGGCCCGTGACGCCCTCGCCGGACTGCACATCCTGGTGGTCGAGGACAACGACATCAACCAGCAGATCGCCCGCGGCCTGCTGGAGCGCCTGGGAGCCCAGGTCAGCGTGGCAGGCAACGGCCGCCTCGCCCTGGAAGCACTGCGGGAGCCACCTGAAGACCGCTTCGACGTCGTCCTGATGGACCTGCAGATGCCCGAGATGGACGGCTTCGAGGCCACCCAGCGGATCCGCGCCGACGTGCGCCTCGCCCACCTCCCGATCATCGCCATGACCGCCCACGCCATGGCCGAGGAGCGCATGCGCTGCCTCGACGCCGGCATGGACGACCATGTCGCCAAGCCCATCGTCATCGAACGGTTGGTGGACGCGATCCTCCAGCAGGTTCGTCCGACCCGCGCCCCCCGGCCGTCTGCCCCGGCGCAGGCTGCCCCACCCCCGGTAGCACGGCATGGCCTGCCCGAGCTTCCCGGGCTCAAGGTCGAGGCGGCCCTCCGCCGGGTGGGTGATGACCCTGCGCTTTACCTGGGCATGCTCCGTCACTTCATCGCCACCCAGGGCGACTGCGCCGAACGCATCGGCGTGGCGCTCGAACACGGCTTCACCGAGGACGCAGAACGCCTCGCCCACACGGTGCGGGGTTCGGCGGCGAACCTCGGCGCCAGCGCCATCCAGGACGCCGCCGGAGACCTGGAAGATGAGCTGCGGCGGGGAACCGACACCCGCCGCGCACTGGGCGTCCTCGCCATCGAGCTGGCCGCATTGCGCACCCTGCTGGACAAGTCCGGACCCGCAGAGGCCCCGGTGTCCGGCGAGGCCCCCGAAGTGGATGAGGCCGCGCTGGATGCCGCCATCACCACCCTGACCCAGCTCCTGGAAAGCGCTGACGGGAACGCCCCCAGCCACTTCCGGCAGATCCGCAACGCCCTTGCCCGGCGCATCGGTGCCGAATCCACCAGCGAGATGGCTGAAGCCCTGCAGCACTACGACTATGACCGTGCCCTGGCCTGTCTGCGGAAATCCTGAGCCCGCATGGGCCCTATGTCGGAGCACGCGCTCACTTCGTCCAGAGGAGTCCCCATGAACCTGCCGGGCACGCCGCAGTCCCCCCTGATCCTGATCGTCGACGACGCCCCGGACTCCATCGAGCCCATCGTGCAGTGCCTCCAGCGCGCCGGCTTCCGGACCCGGATCGCCACCAACGGAGAACGTGCCCTGGCCCTTGCCGCCAGCGCACCGCTTCCCGACCTGATCCTGCTCGACATCACCATGCCGGATCGCAATGGCTACGAAGTGTGCCGGGCACTGATGCAGGACCCTCTGACCGCCGGCATACCGGTAATCTTCCTGACCATCCGCAATGAGGAAGTCGACGAGCAACTGGGCTTTGATGCCGGCGCGGTGGACTACATCACCAAGCCCATCAGCCCGCCGCTGGTCCTGACCCGCATCCGCAATCACCTGACACTCAAGGCGGCCAGCGACTTCCTGCGTGACCGCAATGCCTACCTCGAGCAGGAAGTCCTGCGCCGGGTGCGCGAACTGGCCCTGATCCAGGACGCCACGATCGTGGCCATGGCGTCGCTGGCGGAAACCCGCGACAACGAAACGGGCAACCACATCCGGCGGACCCAGATGTACGTGCGCAGCCTGGCCCGTCACCTGCAGTCCCATCCCCGCTTCGCGGGACAGCTGAGCGATGCCGACATCGAACTGATCTACAAGTCGGCCCCCCTCCACGACATCGGCAAGGTCGGCATCCCCGACCGCATCCTGCTCAAGCCCGGACGCCTCAGCGCCGACGAGTTCGAGGTCATGAAGACACACACCACCCTGGGCCGGGACGCCATCAGCAAGGCTGAAGCCCTCTTCGGCATCGGCGGCAGCTTCCTGCGCTTTGCCAAGGAGATCGCCTATTCCCATCAGGAGAAGTGGGATGGCTCGGGCTACCCCCTGGGCCTCTCCGGCGAGCACATCCCCCTGTCGGCACGGCTGATGGCGGTGGCGGATGTTTACGATGCCCTGATCAGCCCCCGGGTGTACAAGCCGGCCTTCTCCCACGAGCAGGCCGTCAGCGAGATGAGCGCCGGCCGCGGCATCCATTTCGACCCCGATATCCTCGATGCCTTCCTGGCCCTCCAGGACGAATTCCAGAGCATCGCGCAGCGCTTCGCCGACCACGACCAGCGACAAGCCCCCCCGGCCCCCTGAGCGGCCCGTGCAGCCATCTTCCTGACCGGGCCCTGCTCAAGAAACCCGCCACCAGACCGTTATAGGTCGGCCAAACGAGCTTGCCGACACGGCGCTGCCCCCGCAGGAGACACGATGCCCCACAGCCTGGCCCTGTCCCAGGTATTCGATCTGTTCCGCCGCTTCGGGCTGGCGGTGACGGTGTTCCTGCTTGCCAGCTTTCTCACGCTGGACAACTACCGTTCCTCGGTTGAGGAGGAGCGGGAGTTTACCCATGCCCGCTTCCAGTCCTCAGCACGCCTGCATATAGCACAGGTCCGCGAACAGATCCGCAGCCTGTTGAGCCATGCGGAAACCCTGCAGCGGCATGTGGCGTCCACCCCGGCCGGTCACGACAGCACCTTCTCCCATGTGACGGAGCCCTTCCTGGCCCGCCACCCGGAGATCCTGCAGACTGGCGTCGTGCGCCTTCAGGCCGGCGGCACGCCAATGGTGCTGACCCGCGCCCCCTCCAGCGCCCCCCCCAGTGGCAGCTGGCTGAACCACCTGCAGGCCCATGCCGCGCAGGCCAGGCCGGACCGTCTGCTCGCCACCCCGCCGTATGTCCTCGACGCGCCGGCCGGCACCCGACGCAATGCCGTGCTGCTGATCGGCCGGGTCACGCGGGCGGACAGAGACAGGCAAGGTGAATCACAGCCCGAATATGTCTTTCTGGAGATTTCCATCGAGCGCATGCTCCGGGAGGCCTTGCAGCCCGTCGAGGAAGGTGAAGCCGCGGGCCACCGTCTGGAGATCGAGCTTCTGGATGCCACCGAGGAACCCCAGATCCTCTACCTGGGCGCCGACTTCCGGCTGGGGGAATTTTCCTACGCCGACGCCCTCGATGTGGCCGACCGGCGATGGCTGATGATCGCCACGCCGGAAGCCTTCCGCTTCTCCCTGATGCCCAGCCAGGACGCCGGCGCCCGTCTGTTCTCCGGCCTGTCCATGGGGATTCTGGCGGCCCTCGTGCTTTATGTGCTGCAGACCCGGGCCGACTCGATCCGCCGCCAGGTGAAGGAGAAGACCCTCGCCCTGGCCGATGCCAACGATGCGCTAGGCCAGTACGTCAAGGCCCTCGGGGAGACCAACCGGCTGCTCGAGACCGAGGTCGAGAAACACGCCCGCGCCGAAGCCCTGCTTCGGGAGACCACCTCGCTGCAGCGCGCCATCCTCGACTGCGCGGAATACGCCATCGTCTACACCGACGCCGCAGGCATCATCCGCGTCCTCAACCCCGCAGCCGAGCGGCTTTTCGGTCATCGGGCCGGCGAGCTGATCGGTATCGAGACGCCGCTGGTCTTCCATACCGCCGAGGACATTGCCCGGTGGACCCTGGCCCACAAGTCGAACGGTTTCGCCGCGCTGGCCGAGGAGACCGCGGGAGGGCACCTCGAACCCCGCGAGATCACCTTGCGCCGCCAGGACGGCAGCACCTTCCCCGCCAACATCGCCATCTCGGTGGTGCGCGACAACCAGCGCCAGATCCGCGGCTACCTGGGCATCATCGCCGATGTCACCCAACGCCATGCGGCGGAGAGCCAGATCCGCCACCTGGCCCATTACGACAACCTGACCTCCCTGCCCAACCGCACCCTGCTCAACAAGCACCTCACGGAAAGCATCGCGGAGGCCCGCAACCGCCACCGGGGGGTGGCCGTGCTGTTCACCGACCTCGACCGCTTCAAGTTCGTCAACGACACCCTTGGCCACCAGGCCGGCGACCAGCTGCTGCTGTCCGTCGCCCAACGGCTGCGCGGCTGCGTGAGGGACGGCGACATGGTGGCGCGCACCGGCGGTGACGAGTTCGTGGTGGTGCTGGGCAGCCTGGAGGAAGGCTACATGCCCGAGGATGTGGCGGAGCGCATCCTTGGCAGCCTGGCCCGCCCCTTCGAGTTGTGCAGCCAGCAGATCACCGTCACACCCAGCATCGGCATCGCCCTCTACCCCACCGACGGCAACGACGGCGAAGCCCTCATCAAGAATGCCGACGCGGCCATGTACCTGGCCAAGGAGCGCGGGCGCAACAACTTCCAGTTCTTCGACCACGGCCTGTCGGCCCGCTACTCCGAGCGCCTGGAGCTCGAAAACCGCCTGCGCCACGCCCTTGAAGAAAACCAGCTGGAGCTGTTCTACCAGCCCCAGGTCGATACCCTCTCCGGAGAGCTGATCGGCATGGAAGCGCTGATCCGCTGGCGCCAGCCCGACGGCAGCATGGTGCCCCCCGACAAGTTCATCCCGATCGCCGAGGAGAGCGGCCTGATCGTGCCCATCGGCGCCTGGGTCCTGCAGGAGGCCTGCCGGCAGGTACAGGCCTGGCTGCGCGAAGGGATCTGCCGGGTCCCGGTCGGGGTCAACCTGTCGGCCCGCCAGTTCGATGATGCCGGCCTGCTGGACACCATCAAGTCGGCCCTCAGCAACGTCAATCTACCCCCGGCCTATCTGGACCTGGAGCTCACCGAGAGCCTGGTGATGCGCAACCCCGAGCACACCCGCAGCATCCTCGCCGAATGCAAGAAGATCGGCCTGCAGCTGTCGGTGGACGATTTCGGGACCGGCTACTCGAGCCTCGCCAACCTCAAGCGCTTCCCGATCGACCGGCTCAAGATCGACCGCTCCTTCATCAAGGACATCGTCACCGAGGCCGACGACGCCGCCATCGCCCAGACCATCGTTGCGATGGCCCACACCTTGCGCCTCGAAGTCATCGCCGAGGGGGTCGAAACCGAAGCTCAGCTGGCCCTGCTGCGCCGCTGGCGCTGCGATGCCTACCAGGGCTACCTGTGCAGCCGTCCCCTCTGCGCCGCCGACATGACCCAGATGCTGCGCAGCCTGCGGGCCTCGCGCATGGTATCGCTGGCCCCCATCTAGGCCTCTAGTCTAGAAGCGCTCCGATGGCGGGAGCGGCGTGTCGTTGCCCTTGCCCGGCCCGTTGTCCAGGCGCCCACCGAAGCGGCCGAGCAGGCGCCCCAGGTCCAGCTGACCACGACGATCAAAATCGAAACCGCCCAGGCTGCCCGTCACCAGGCGGCCACGGACACGATAATCGGCCTTGTCGCGCCCCTTGCCGAGTTCGCCGAGTTGCCTCAACCAGCCGTTCAGACCGGTGGAGACCGTCACATCCAGGGTCGCCTCGCCAAGGCGCGGTACCACCAGGGCCCGGTTGCTGACCCCCTTGGCAAAGGGCTGCTCATTGAGATCCAGATCGAAGCTCAAACCCTCGATGGGAATCTCCACCCGGTTGGGATTGGTGATGCGCAGGGTCAGCACGAAGCGTTGCTCGAACAGGTTGCCGTCGAGCAGCCGGATGCCTGCGATCGAGACCTCCGGCTTCTCGAGCCCCAGGGGCAGGCCGGCACATCCCGCCAGCATGAGCAGGCCGCCGCCGGCGAACAGTCGGCGGATGAAGGTACGGCGAAAAGGCAGGATCATGTCATCCCCCTGTGGTTGAAACGGGCTCGAGCACCCGCAGCAGGCTGGCTGTATCGTCGCGGCCAGCCCCAAGAGCCATCAGCGCATTGAGTTGGTGCCAGGTCTGGGCCGCCACCGGCAGGGGCGCGCCGAGCTGGCGGGCCTCTTCCATCAGGATCGCAAAATCCTTGTGGTGGAGGCGCGACTGGATGCCCGGAACGAAATCCCGCGCAGCCATGCGTCCGCCCATCACATCGAGCACCCGCGATGCGGCGGAGCCGCCCATCAGGGCCTCCCGGACCTTGTGCAGGTCGACACAGTGGGCACCGGCCAGCCGCATGGCCTCGGCACAAGCCTGGATGGCGTTCACCATGATCATCTGGTTGCACGCCTTGGCCACCTGCCCGGCCCCGGCCGGGCCGATATGTACGATGGTCCGGCCCAGGCAGCTCAGCAAGGGGCGCACCCGCTCCAGCACGGCCGCCTCGCCGCCGGCCATGATGGCCAAGGTGGCGTCCCGGGCACCGATCTCGCCGCCAGACACCGGCGCGTCCAGCCAACCCACGCCCTTTTCGGCATAGCGGGCGGCCACCCGGCGGGCGGTGTCCGGGGCGATGGTGCTCATGTCCACATGGACGGCCCCCGGCGCGAAGCCGGCCAGCAACCCCTCCGGTGCAAGAGCCAGCTGCTCCACGTCGGCGCTGGCGGTCACCACCGAGATGACCACCTCGCAACAGGCCGCCAGCTCGGCCGGCGTGGCGCAGACACGGGCCCCGGCCTCCTCCAGCGGTGCCGCGCTGGCCGGACGGCGCGCCCAGACCGCCAGCTCATGACCGGCGGCCAGCAGGTGGCCGGCCATCGGGCGCCCCATGACGCCCAGTCCAACGAAGCCGACCTTCACCTCATTCTCCCGACAGGCTTTCCAGCAGCTTCAGGGCCGCCACCGAGTCATCCTCGCCCATGCCGCTGCCCACCATGGCGTTGAACAACTGGGCCGTGGCGGCGCTGCTGGGCAGCATCAGACCGAGACGGTGGGCCTCCTGCATGACGATGTTCATGTCTTTCTGGTGCATCCAGGCCTTGAAGCCGGGCTTGAAATTGCGGTCCAGCATGCGCTGACCGTGGTTCTCGAGGATGCGGCTGTAGGCGAAGCCGCCCAGCAGCGCCTCGCGCACCTTGCCGGCATCCACGCCGCTCTTGCGGGCGAAATTGAAGGCCTCCGCCACCGCCAGCACGCCCACGCCGGTGAGGATCTGATTGCAGGCCTTGGCCACCTGACCCGCCCCGGAGGCACCGATCAAGGTCGCGGCCTTGCCCATGCAGGCAAACAGCGGGCGCACCGTCTCGAAGGCAGCCTCATCGCCGCCGACCATGATGGTCAGGCCGCCGCTGATGGCCCCCACCTCGCCACCGGACACCGGCGCATCGAGCATCACAACCCCCCGCTCCGCCAGGCGCGCCGCGATGGACTGCGCCGCGGACGGGGCGATGGTGCTCATGTCCACATAGATCAGGCCTGCACGCGCACCTTCCGCCACCCCGCCAGCGGCCAGCGCCACCTGCGCCACGTCGGCCGCGTCGGCCACCATGGAGAACACCACATCACAGGACGCGGCCACTGCGGCGGCGCTCGCTGCGCCCTTGGCACCGGCTTCGAGCAGCGGCGCCATGGATTCGG
Organism: uncultured Zoogloea sp.; assembly: GCA_937967645.1. Taxonomy (GTDB): domain Bacteria; phylum Pseudomonadota; class Gammaproteobacteria; order Burkholderiales; family Rhodocyclaceae; genus Zoogloea. Next base: position 9,078 of record CALBTT010000034.1, on the reverse strand, counting down.
CGCGACGCGCCCAGACGGTGAGGTCGAAGCCACCCTTGAGGAGATTGAGGGCCATGGGGCGCCCCATGATGCCGAGACCGATGAAACCGACTTTCATGTCCTGTCCTTGTTACCGGGGAAAAACCACGAGCCTAGCCCCGGCCGGACGTCAGCGCAATCCGCGCAGACCCTCGGCCCCCTCGCCCCCTCGCCCCTCGCCCCTCAGCCGCCATGGCTGACCCGGTAGATCACCCCGGCCAGATCGTCACTGATCAGCAGCGCCCCATCCGGCATCACCAGCACATCGGCGGGACGGCCAAGAACCCGCTCCCGGCCCAGCCCATCCAACTGCAGCCAGCCCTCCGCAAAGACCGTCTGCCGCGCACTGCCTCCCGCGGCATCGACCTCCACCCGCACCACCCGGTAGCCTGACTTGCGGCTGCGGTTCCAGGAGCCGTGCTCGGCGATGAAGACAGTGTTGCGGTACGCCGCGGGGAACATGCTGCCGGTGTAGAAGCGCATGCCCAGCGCAGCCACATGGGCGCCCAGACGAGCCACCGGAGGCACGAAGGCCTCGCAGCGCTGCTTGTGCCCGAAGTCCGGGTCTGGCAGATCGCCCTGATGGCAATAGGGATAGCCGAAATGATCGCCTGGCCGGGCCACGCGATTGAGTTCGTCGGAGGGCAGATCGTCTCCCAGCATGTCTCGGCCGTTGTCGGTGAACCACAACCGGCCATCCGCCGGGTGCCAGTCGAAGCCCACGGTGTTGCGCACGCCACGCGCAACAACCTCGACCGCCGAACCATCCGGCCGCATGCGCTGGATATTGGCGTAGCGTTCCGGATCCGGCTCGCAGATGTTGCAGGGCGCACCCACCGGCACGTACAACCAGCCATCCGGCCCGAAGGCGATGAACTTCCAGCCGTGGTGCCGCTCGGTGGGGAAGCGCTCGGTCACCACCCGCGGCGCCGGCGGATCGGCCAGGCGGCGGGCGACCTCGTCCAGAGCCACGATCCGCGACAGCGCCGACACGAACAACGAGCCGTTGCGGTAGGCCACGCCGACCGGCTGTTCGAGCCCACTCGCCAGCACATGCACGCGCGAGGCCCGGGCGCCGTCCACCTCGACCCCATACACTTTGCCTTCGCTCCGGCTGCCCACGTAGACCACGCCCTTGCCGCCGGCAAAGTCGCCCAGGGCCAGCCCGCGCGCACCGGGCACCTGATCCGTAAGGACCTCGATGCGGAAACCCGGCGGCACCTTCAGGCGCTCCATCGGCGGCGCCCCGGCCAGGGAGCCCAACGCCGCCGCCATCAGGCACAGCCCCGCCCACCAGCGCCCCAGCGCCACACCACGACTTCCCACAGACCTGCCCATCCAGACCTCCCATGCATCATCGGTTCAAGTAAATGGACACCACGCCCGACTGGCCGTTCGTCCCCGCCGCAATTTGCCTGATGCAGCGCCGCATCCGCTACACTCGGACGCCTGATCACCCGCTTTCGCCGTCAACCATGTCAAACGCATCACGTTCCTACGCCCCCCTCATCAAGGAAATCGGCCGCGGCCCGAAAGGCTCGCGCCCGCTGACCACCGATCAGGCCGAATCCCTGTTTGCCGACATGATGGACGGCCTGGTACCCGACCTGGAGCTGGGCGCCATCATCCTGTCCATGCGCATCAAGGCCGAGTCCCTCGACGAGCTGATCGGCTTCCAGCGTGCCCTGGATGCCCGCACGGCGCCTGTCACGGTGCCGCCCGGGCCGCGCCTGGTGGTGCTGCCCACCTACAACGGCGCCCGCCGCCAGGCCAACCTGATGCCGCTGCTGGCCATGCTGCTGGCCCGCGAAGGGGTTCCCGTACTGATCCAGGGGCGCCACGACTTCGACAGCCGGGTCAGCCCTTTCGAGCTGCTCGCCGCGCTGGATATCCAGCCCGCCGCCGATATCGCGGCGGCTGAAGCGGCCCTGGCCGCCGGCCGCCTGGCCTGCCTCAATCTGGACAGTCTCGCACCCGGCCTCGTCCGCCTGCTGGCCCTGCGCCCGCGCCTGGGCGTGCGCAACAGCGCCCACACCCTGGCCAAGCTGCTCGATCCGGCGCCCGGCCACAGCGTGCGGGTGGCCTCGATGACCCACCCGGAGTACCTCGAGCGCATCCACGCCCACCTGGTCGCCCTGGGCGCCGTCGCCATGCTGCTGCGCGGCACCGAAGGGGAGGCCTTCGCCAATCCCCGTCGGCGGCCGCTGCTGGAAGTCTTCTCGGGCGGCGAGGCGCGCATCGCCTTCCCCGCCGAGGAAGGGGGCGCCCCTCCCATCGAGGGCCTGCCGGACGATCCCGCGGTGGCCGCCAACGCCGCCCTGATCCGCGCCATGCTGGCCGGCGAACTGCCCATCCCCCAGCCCATCCTCGATCAGGTCACGGCCCTGCGCGAGCTGAGCCTCATCCCGCGCCCCTGATATCCCGCCAGGCACCATGCCCTGGCATGGTGCGGCGGCCCGCGGACACGCACCACGAGCAGGCCGCCCGGCCCCGTGCTGGTGCATCCCCCGCCCGGCTTTTACGCCCGATACGGGGAGAAACCGCAGCCAAACGGGCCTCTCGAGACTGGCACGGACCCTGCTTATCCGCTTCCAAGAGGAGTCGTGATGGCAGAAACCAAATCCACCTGTTGTTACTGCGGCGTAGGCTGCGGTGTCGTGATCGAACATGAGGCCGGCCGGATCACCGGCGTGCGGGGCGACCCGGAGCATCCGGCCAACTTCGGCCGGCTGTGCACCAAGGGCTCCACGCTGCACCTGTCGGCCGCCCCCGACACCCTGATCGCCCGGGCCCTGTACCCGGAACTGCGCCCCAGCCGTGATTCCGCCCGCCAACGGGTCAGCTGGGACACCGCGCTGGATGCCGCGGCGGAACGCTTCGCCGCGATCATTGCCGAGCACGGCCCGGATGCCGTGGCCGTGTATGGCGCCGGCCAGCTGCTCACCGAGGACTACTACGTCTTCAACAAGCTGGTGAAGGGCCTGATCGGCACCAACAACCTGGATACCAACTCCCGCCTGTGCATGTCGAGCGCCGTGGCGGGCTACAAGCTCAGCCTCGGGGCCGACGCCCCGCCCTGCAGCTACGCAGACATCGCCCACAGCCACGCCCTGTTCATCACCGGCAGCAACACGGCCTTTGCCCACCCGATCGCCTTCCGGCGCATCGAGGATGCCCGCAAGGCCCGGCCCGAGATGAAGCTGGTGGTCATCGACCCCCGGCGCACCGACACCGCCGAGGCGGCCGACCTGCATCTGGCCTTGCTGCCCGGCACCGACATCGCCCTGTACAACGCGATGCTCCACGTGATGCTGTGGGAAGGCTGGGTGAACAGGGATTACATCGAAGCCCACACCGAGGGCTTCGATGCGGTCAAGCGGACCGTGCGGGAATACACCCCCTCGATGGCGGCGACCTTGTGCGGTCTCGACAAGAAGGCCATCGAGCAGGCAGCGGAGATCTTCGCCACCGCACCGGCCACGATGTCCATGTACTGCCAGGGACTCAACCAGTACGCCTTCGGCACCCACAACAACTCGGCCCTGATCAACCTGCATCTGGCCACCGGCCAGATCGGCCGCCCCGGAGCCGGCCCCTTCTCGCTGACCGGGCAGCCGAACGCGATGGGTGGCCGCGAGGTGGGCGGCCTGGCCAACCTGCTGTCAGCCCACCGCGACATGGCCAACCCGCAGCACCGGGCGGAGGTTGCGGCCCTGTGGGGGGTGGACGACGTGCCCGCCCAGCCCGGCAAGAGTGCTGTCGAAATGTTCAATGGACTGCGCAGCGGGGAGATCAAGGCGGTGTGGATCGCCTGCACCAACCCGGCCCAGTCCATGCCCGACCAGGCGCTGATCCACGAAGCGCTGGCGAAGGCCGAATTCGTCATCGTGCAGGAAGCCTTCGGTCACACCGAAACCTGCGCCTACGCCGACCTGCTCCTGCCCGCAACCACCTGGGGCGAAAAGGAAGGCACCGTCACCAACTCGGAACGCGCCATCAGCCGCGTCCGGGCCGCCGTGTCCGCGCCGGGTGAAGCCCGCCACGATTGGGCGATCGTGGTGGATTTCGCCCGGCGTCTGGGCATCCGCATGGGCAAGGGAGAGCTTGCCGCGCGGATGTTCCCCTACTCCACGCCGGAGTCCATCTGGAACGAACATCGGGAATCCACCCGCGGCCGCGACCTCGACATCACCGGCCTGAGCTACCGCCTCCTCGAGCAGGCGGGCCCGCAGCAATGGCCCTTCCCGGAAGGCGCCAGCCAGGGCACCGTGCGCCTCTACGAGGACGGCCGCTTCCCGACGCCCAGCGGCAAGGCCCGCTTCGTCGTCACCGAGCACCGCATCACCGCCGAGTCGCCCGATGCCCGCTATCCGCTGCACCTGAACACCGGGCGTCTGCGCGATCAGTGGCACGGCATGAGCCGCACCGGCCTGGTGGCACGCCTGTACAGCCATGAATCAGAGCCCATGTTGCACATGCACAAGGACGACATGGCCCGCCGTGGCCTGCTCAACGGAGATCTCGTCCGGGTGAAAAGCAGGCGTGGCGGCGTGGTCCTGAAGGTACTCGAATCCACCACCCTGCGACCCGGCCAGACCTTCGTGCCTATGCACTGGGGTGGTAACACCATGGGTGGCCAGGGCGTCAATGTGCTGTTGCCGGCCGCCTTCGACCCCTATTCCAAGCAGCCCGAACTCAAGCATGCTGCCGTTCAAGTTGAAAAGTACCAGGCCGGCAAGAACATGGTGGCGATGCGCCGCTCGGCGCCTGATGCCGCCGGCGGGCTGCACCCCAATCCGCTGGAAGTCATGGACCGCCTGCGCCGCTGGCTGCCGCACTTCCCCTATGCCAGTCTGACCCTGGCTGGCCGCAACAGCCCGGTAGTGGTGCTTAAGGTTCAGGGCGAGGCGCTGGCCCCGGAGCTTCTGGACGCACTGGACCAGGATCTAGCACTCGATGATGCGAGCCGAGTCATGTCTTATCAGGACTCCCGACGGACCGTGTCCAAGCGGGCGCGGGTCGAAGGCGACTCCTTGGCGGCCGTGCGCCTGACCGGAGAAACCCGGGCGGCTGAGTGGCTGGCCGACATGATGGTGCAGGGTCATTCCGCCGAAGCAGTACGCCCCTGGCTGCTTGCCCCCCTCGCCCAGCCCCCCGTCGGGCAAGCTGCACGCGGCAAGGTCATCTGCAACTGCTTCGACGTGGCGGAGGAGGATATCGTCGCCGCCTTCCGCAGCGGAGAAACCCTCGATGCACTGCAGGCGCGCACTCGCTGCGGGACCAACTGCGGCTCCTGCGTGCCGGAGCTGAAACGCCTGGCGCAATCTGGAAAGCACTGAGGGATCCAGCTGCGCGATTCAAGCGCCGCCCTCCACCAGCAAGGACTGAGAGCCAGCCGGCCAACGGATGCGCAGGCCGGCTCTGCCTTCATCCAGGGCTCATCAGAAACAACAACGCCCGCGAGCCCCAAAAATGGGGCACACGGGTGCAGGGTGCGAAAATTGAAAACGGGCAGAGCAGCCCGTGGGATCAGGCCAACTTGGCGTTGACGAATTCCACCAGCGAACCGACCGAAGCAAACGTTGATCCGTCGATCTCATCATCACCGACGATGAAACCGAAATGCTCCTCGAGCATGTTGATCAACCCGACCACCGCCATCGAATCCAGATCCGGCAGGGCCCCCAGCAGCGGGGTGTCCAGATCAAACCGGGCAGCAGCGCCACCCAGGCTAAGAACCTCATCGAGAAGCGACAGCACTTCCTTCTTCGTATCCAAAAGTACACTCCAGCGTAACTAGATCAGACGTCGGTCATGGACCGTGCCACTTCAGAAGAAAGAGGCATGGGCCATTATATGCGACATTCACTAACGGGCTGGGCGACAAATTTCCTCGTTAGCGCCATGCACAGCAAAAAACCTGGCCTCACAGCCCACGCTGCAACCTTTTTTTGCACAGAGCATCTTCGGAATGGACTAGAGGCAAGCCCCCCCACCAACAACAATGACACATACCCGAACGGCAAACTTGACTACAATTTCGGCTCTTGCTCGTTCCGCCAGGAACGGTGCGTTTGGTCATTGGATCCTACCCAGGTTTCTTGACAGCTCCGCTCCACCCTAAGACCAGCCTTGTCTAACAGCACAATGGACAACAGTTACGCGCTCCATCACCTCATCCTCAACTCTGCGGAAAGACGTCCCGAGGGCATAGCCCTTGGCGACGGCAAGAACGAGCTTACCTATGGCGTTCTCGCCGAGCGCTGTCAGGCATTCGCTCACGGTCTGCTAGCCCTCGGTGTGGGCAGAGGCGACCGTATCGGGATCTATCTCGACAAGCGCTTCGAAACCGTGATCGGATCGTTCGGCTGCGCAGCTGCAGGTGCCGCTTTCGTACCTGTCAATCCGATTCTCAAGGCACATCAGGTCGCCTACATCCTGCAGGACTGCAACGTAAAGGTACTGGTCACTTCGCAGGAGCGTCTGTTCCAGATGACCGAGGCGCTGGCCCTTTGCCACGACCTGCGGCACATCGTGCTCACAGGCGAGCCGAACGAACTACCGGTGATCGATGGCGTGGCGATTCATCGCTGGAGCGACCTCATGTCAGCGCCACGGAGGCCGGTCCACCACATCACGGATGCGGACATGCTGGCCATCCTGTACACCTCCGGCAGTACCGGCCGTCCAAAGGGGGTAGTGCTCTCCCACCGCAATATGGTGGCTGGCGCCAAGAGCGTCGCCAGCTACCTCAACAACAACGCTGACGACACCTTGCTGGCAGCCCTGCCGCTGTCCTTCGATGCAGGCTTCTCGCAGCTCACCACCGCATTCTTCAGTGGCGCCAAGGTTGTCCTGCTGAATTACCTCTTTCCTCAGGACGTTCTCAAGGCCATCAGCCGTGAGCGGGTGACCGGCCTCACCGCCGTACCCCCGCTTTACATTCAGCTGGCACAGTTGAAGTGGCCTGAGACGGTCACCGAGCACCTCCGCTACTTCGCCAACACCGGCGGCCGGATGCCTCTTGAAACACTCAAGGCACTCCGCACCCATCTACCCCGAACCCAGCCCTATCTGATGTATGGCTTGACGGAGGCTTTCCGCGCCACCTATCTGCCACCCGAAGAGGTGGATCGACGCCCCGACTCGATCGGCAAGGCCATCCCCAATGCCGAGGTGCTGGTGCTGCGTGAGGATGGCAGCGAATGCGGCCCGAACGAGCCCGGTGAGCTCGTGCAGCGGGGCGCCCACGTCGCTATGGGCTACTGGAACGATCCGGGCAAGACCGAGGAGCGCTTCAAACCTCTCCCCAACAGCGCACCTGCCCGCCACAGCGGGCTGGTACTGCCCGAAATTGCGGTCTTCTCAGGTGATACAGTTCGCCGCGATGAAGACGGATACCTGTATTTCATCGGCCGGCGTGACGAGATGATGAAAACCTCAGGATATCGGGTCAGTCCCACCGAAGTGGAGGAGATCCTCTATGCGACCCACCTCGTAGGAGAGTGCGCCGCTTTCGGCATACCGCATCCGACACTCGGACAAGCCATCTGCGTGATCGCCACCGGACTGGAAGGAGCAGTTCCGAATACCCAGGCCCTGCTCGCCGAATGCAAGCAGCGCATGCCGGCCTATATGGTCCCCGCAGTCATTGAAGTGCGGGAAGGCCCACTCCCTCGCAACCCCAACGGCAAGATAGACCGCAAGGCCCTCTCCACCGAATTTGAGAATCGCAACAAGGCACAAGCATGACCCAGACCCCAAGGGAAAAGCCCATCCATGTCCAGATGGACCAATTCCGGAGCGAGGCCGGTGAACTGCTGGTCGGCGGCATTCCGCTCGAGCGCCTGGCCACACGAATCGGGCAAACACCCTTCTATGCGTATGACCGCGCCCTGCTGACCGAACGCGCCACCGCGCTGCGGGCTGCCCTGCCTGCCGGAATCAAGCTCCACTACGCCATGAAGGCCAATCCGATGCCCGCAGTTGTGCAGCACATGGCCCGGCTGGTGGACGGCATTGATGTGGCCTCGGCCCGGGAACTGCAGGTTGCCCTCGACAGCGGAGCAGATCCGCGGGAGATCAGTTTCGCGGGGCCCGGCAAGCGACACGACGAGCTGCGTCAAGCCGTGGCCGCAGGCATCCTGATCAATATCGAGTCCTTCCGCGAGGTCACGGAACTGGGCGCCATCCGTCAGGCCACCGGCTGGCCCGTCCGCGTCGCCGTCCGTGTGAACCCGGATTTCGAGCTGAAGAGTTCCGGCATGAAGATGGGGGGCGGTCCCAAGCAGTTTGGCGTGGATGCCGAGCAGGTCCCCGACCTTCTCGCCGAGATAGGAAAACAGGGGCTCGCCTTTGAAGGCTTCCACCTCTTCGCAGGGTCGCAGAATCTCCGCCCGGAGGCCATCGTCGAAGCGCAGCGCAAGAGCTTTGAACTGGCCTTGAAGCTAGCCGAACACGCCCCCTCCCCTGTCCGCTTCCTCAATCTGGGCGGCGGCTTCGGCATCCCCTACTTTCCCGGGGAGCAGCGCCTGGACATTACGAGCATTGCCGACAATCTCGCCACCATCCAGCGCGAAGCCGCAGAGAAGATGCCTGATGCAGAGATTGTCATCGAACTCGGGCGTTACCTGGTCGGTGAAGCCGGAATCTATGTGTGCAAGGTGATCGACCGCAAGGTCTCCCGGGGTCACACTTACCTGGTCACGGACGGTGGGCTGCACCATCACCTCTCAGCATCCGGCAACTTCGGCCAGGTGATCCGGAAGAATTACCCGGTAAGCGTCGGAAACCGCATGGGGCAACCCGCTGACGATACGGTGTCAGTCGTTGGGCCGCTGTGCACCCCCCTGGACATCCTCGCCGACCGCATGGAGCTTCCCCACGCCCAACCCGGTGACTACGTGGTGGTGTACCAATCCGGCGCCTACGGCGCGACCGCCAGCCCCCGGGGCTTTCTGAGCCATCCCGATCTGGTCGAAGTCCTGGTCTGAGGCCGCTCACCAAAAGTAAGCCCCCGGCGATCCCCTCTTGACTGCGCCTCAGGCTGAATCCGGCCTC
>CALBTT010000033.1 GCA_937967645.1 uncultured Zoogloea sp. | reverse complement strand
GCCACCACCAACCACGACGTGAAGGCCATGGAGTACTGGCTCAAGGAGCGCCTGGGCCACAACGCCGAGGTCACCCGCGTCACCGAGTTCATCCACTTCGGGTGCACCTCCGAGGACATCAACAACGTCTCTCACGCGCTGATGCTGCGCGATGGCCGTGACGGCGTGCTGTTGCCGTCCCTCGACAAGATCATCGCCCGCCTGGTCGAGCTGGCCCACAACCTGGCCGACCTGCCGATGCTCTCCCGCACCCACGGCCAGCCGGCCAGCCCGACCACCCTGGGCAAGGAAATGGCCAACGTGGTGTATCGCCTGCGCCGCGTGCGCAAGTCCATCGCCAGCGTCGAGCTGACCGCCAAGTTCAACGGTGCGGTGGGCAACTACAACGCCCACCTGTCTGCCTACCCCGACTTCGACTGGGAGAGCTTCAACGGCCGCTTCATCGAATCCCTGGGCCTGGCCTTCAACCCCTACACCATCCAGATCGAGCCCCATGACGCGATGGCCGAGCTCTACGACGCCACCGCCCGCGCCAACACCATCGTGCTCGACCTGTGCCGCGACATCTGGATGTACATCTCCCTGGGCTACTTCAAGCAAAAGCTGAAGGCCGGCGAGATCGGCTCGTCCACCATGCCGCACAAGGTCAACCCGATCGACTTCGAGAACGCCGAAGGCAACCTGGGCCTGGCCAACGGCGTGCTGCGCCACCTGGCCGACAAGCTGCCGGTGTCGCGCATGCAGCGTGACCTCACCGACTCCACCGTGCTGCGCAACATGGGTGTGGCCTTCGGCTACGCCGTGCTGGCCTACGACTCCTGCCTGCGCGGCCTGGGCAAGCTGGAAGCCGAGCCGGCCCGTCTGGCGGCCGACCTGGACGCCTGTTGGGAAGTGCTGGCCGAGCCGATCCAGACCGTGATGCGCCGCTACGCCGTGCCCAACCCCTATGAGCAGCTCAAGGAGCTGACCCGTGGCAAGGGCATCACCAAGGAGGCGCTGCAGCAGTTCATCGCCACCCTGGCCATCCCCGATGCCGAAAAGGCCCGCCTGCTCGAGATGACCCCTGCCAGCTACATCGGCAAGGCCGCCGAACTGGCCAAGCGCATCTAAGGCACAAGGGCTCTGTAGGGGCGGCTTCAGCCGCCCGCGGACTCCGATCAGGCACCTGCGGGCGGCTGAAGCCGCCCCTACAGGTCCATGCAGATCCCCACCGAAGCCCCGCACGCCTCACCCGTTACCCGATTCCGGAGCATTTCCCCATGGCATTCGCCGACAAGCTCAAGACCCTGCCGGGCGTTTCCCACCTGGCTGCCATCCAGCTCAGCAACGCCGCCGGCGAGGTGGTAGCCACCATCGAGAACAAGCCCGGCCAGGCCGGCTCCCTGGCGGTGTACAACCACCTGGCCCAGATCCATGGCGCCATCACCCCGGATGCGGCCGCCCAGGGCATCGAGATCTATTCCGAGCACAGCGAGGATGCCCGCCTCAATCCCGGCAAGCATCCCAACATCGACCGCCTCATCGGTCTGGTCGAGCGGGGCGAGACCCTGCGCGTGAAGCACGTCTTCGAGGCCTGACCTCGCCTGCGGCGTGACAACCGCTGCCGCCGCGCCACCCTCCCACTGGGCGGCGTGGCCCCTCTTCGAGCCCATCGCCGGCCTGCTGGCCCGCTTCCCCGACGGCCTGCCCGATGTGGCGCGTCTCACTGCCATGCTGCGCGAAGCGGCTCCCGATGCGGTGTGCGGAGCGGGCCTGCCGCTCCGTTTCGTCCTGCCGCCCGCCGCTGCGCCCGGCTACGAGGCGCACATCCATGCCACCGGCGAGGTGCCCACCCGCGCCGACGACTGGCATGACTTCTTCAACGCGCTGGCCTGGTGCGTCTGGCCGCGGGCCAAGGCCGCCTGCAATGCCCGTCACCTGGACATCCTGCGCGAGCGGGAGGCCGCCGGCCTGAGCGGGCGGGGCCCCCAGCGCGATGTGCTGACCCAGTTCGACGAATGCGGAGTGCTGGTGGTCAGCAGCGACCCTCAGGTGCCCGCCCTGCTGGCGGCGCACGCGTGGCTCGAGCTGTTCTGGACACGCCGCGCCCACCTGATGGCGACGACTCGCTTCCTCGTTTTCGGCCACGCCAGCTGGGATCAGCTGCGCGCGCCCTTCGTCGGCCTGTGTGCCAAGGCGCTGTGCCGGGTGGTGCCGCCGGACTGGTTTGCTCAGCCCGCCGCCTGTGGCCAGGCCGACGCGGATGCCTGGCTGGCCGGACGCCTGGCGGATGCCCGGCATCCGCTGGGGCGGGATGATCTCTTGCCCCTGCCGCTGCTGGGCATTCCCGGCGTCACGCCGGACAACGAGTGTGCGGACTACTACGCCGATACCCGCCAGTTCCGGCCCCGGCGGCGCGGAATGGCTCCGGTGCTGGCCTAGCCGCCTGCCAGGAGGTCGTCGGCGGGCAGCCCGCGCCCCGTGCGCAGCATCTCGCCGAAGACCTCCGCCGGAACCGGTTTCGAGAAGTAATACCCCTGGATCTCGTCGCAGCCCTGCTGCCGCAGGTAGGACAGCTGCGTCTCCGTCTCCACCCCTTCGGCGACGACCCGCAGGCCGAGCCGGTGGGCCAGGTCGATGATGGTGACGGCGATCAGCGCCGACTGGCGCTCGGTGGCGAGGGTTCGCACGAAGGACTGGTCGATCTTGATGGTGTCGATGGGAAAGCGGCTGAGGTAGCCGAAGCTCGAGTAGCCGGTGCCGAAGTCGTCCAGGGACAGCTTGATCGCCAGCTGCTTGAGTTCGCGCAGGATCCCGATGGTCCGCTCCGGGTCGTCCATCAGCATGCTTTCGGTCAGCTCCAGCTCCACGCAGTGCGGCGGAACCTGATGGCGGGCCAGCGCCCCGGCGATGGTGCCCTGCAGGCTGGCCGCCTGGAACTGGCGTGCCGAGACGTTCAGGGCGATCCGGCTGTCGGGCAGGCCGGCATGGCGCCACTCGGCGATCTGACGGGAGGCCTCCTCGATCACCCAGGCGCCGATGGGCACGATCAGGTCGCTGGATTCGGCCAGGGGGATGAAGCGGGCCGGTGATTCCAGCCGGCCGTCGCGGCGCTGCCAGCGGATCAGGGCCTCGGCGCCGCAGATCCGGCCGCTCGCCAGGTCCACCTTGGGCTGGTAGTACAGCACGAACTCCTGGCGCTCGAGGGCCTTGCGCAGGGCCGCTCCCATCTCCAGGCGGGCCAGCGCATCGGCGTTCATGCTGGCCGTGTAGAAGCAGAAGCGGTTGCGTCCCTGGGCCTTGGCCTGGTGCAGCGCCGCGTCGGCATCGCGGAGCAGTTCGTGGGCGGAATGACCGTCGTCCGGGTACAGGCTGATGCCGATGCTGGCGCTCAGGTAGAGCTCGGTGCCGTCGGGCAGGCTGGCCGGCGCGGCAATCGCCCCCAGGACGGCCTGGGCCGCCTCGATGGCGGTCTCCGGGTGGCGCACCGTCTCCAGGATGAACAGGAACTCGTCGCCGCCGAGGCGCCCCAGGCTGTCCTCCCGGCGTACGCCTTGCCTCAGCCGGCGGGCGACCTCCACCAGCAGCAGGTCGCCGGCCTGGTGGCCGAGACTGTCGTTGATGGTCTGGAAGTGATCCAGGTTGATGAACAGCAGGGCCACCCGCTGCCCCGTCCGCCGGGCCCGGTCCAGGGCGTCCTCGAGGCGGGATTGGAGGAGCAGCCGGTTGGGGAGCTCGGTGAGCGGGTCGTAGTGGGCCAGGCGGGCAACCTGCTCCTCGCTGCTGCGCATCTGGCTGATGTCGGTCAGCATGCCCACGTAGTGGGTGGGTCTCCCTTCGTCGGCGGGCACCGGGTGGCCTTGCTCGCGGATCCAGCGGGTGGTGCCGTCCCGGCGCAGGATGCGGTATTCCAGCTCGAAATCCCGGCCGGCGCGGATGGCGCTGCGCTTCTCGCCATCGACGCGGCGGCGGTCGGCCGGGGCCAGGGCCTCGAGATAGGCCTGGGGGTCGGTGTACAGCGATTCCAGAGGGCTGTCCCACAGGGCTTCGTAGGCGGGGCTGACGTAGGCCACCCGCGCTGCGCTGACATCCACCAGCCAGATGACCTCCGGGATGGTCGCCGCGATCAGCCGGAAGCGCGCCTCGCTGTCGCGCAGGGCGCGTTCGGCCTCCTTGCGCTGGCGGATGTCCTCCACCACCGAGATGAAGTAGTCGGGTGCGCCGTCGTCGTCCCGGATCAGGGCGACCGTGAGGTGGATCCAGATCTCCTTGCCGGTCTTGCCGAGATAACGCTTGTCCAGGGCGTAGCTGTCGATCTCCCCGTCGAGCAGGCGGCGCACCTGCCCCACGTCGGCGGCCAGATCGTCGGGGTGGGTGATGTCCTGGAAGGTGAGGCTCAGCAGTTCATCATGGGTGTAGCCGACGATGTCACAGAGTTTCTGGTTGACCCGCAGCCAGTGGCCGTCCGGCGCCAGGTGGGCGATGCCGACCGCGGCCTGCTCGAAGGTGGCCCGGAAGCGTGCCTCGAGGCTGTGCAGGCGCCGCCGGTTACGCGAGCGGGCCTGCAACAGCCCGGCGATGCGGGCCTGCAGCTCGTCGACGGAGAAGGGCTTCTGGATGTAGTCCTGCACCCGGTGCTGCAGCAGGGCCGTACGCAGGGCGTCGTCGGCCCTGGCGGTCAGCATCACGATGGGCATGTCGTCCAGGTCGTGGTACTGCCGGAGGGCTTCGACCATCTGGTCACCGCTGAGCTGCGGCATCATCACATCGGAGAGCAGCAAGGCGGGCCGCAGTTCGAGGGCCCGCTGCAGGCCGCTTTGGCCGTCGAAGGCCGTGGCCACCTGGTAGTGGGGGGCCAGCGCCTCGACGATGAAGGCGTTCATGTCCGGATTGTCCTCGACGACGAGGATCAGCGGAGCGCCTGCGTCGGGCCTGTCCTGCGGGGCCAGGGCTTCGGTGGCGCGGGGCGGGGTGAAGGCTTCAGGCGGTATGGGGAGATCGCCGTGCCTGTCGGCTGGATACAGGGTACTGCCTGGCGGGGCCTTGGTGGGCAGCCTGACGGTGAAGCGGGCGCCGCCCAGCGGGGAGGTGTCGACGGTGACCCGACCCTGGTGCAGGCGGACGAACTCATGGACGATGGCCAGACCGAGACCGGTGCCGCCGGCGGGCCCCCGTCTGCTGTCCTCCACCTGGCGAAAACGCTCGAAGACTGCCTCGCGCATGGGCTCCGGGATGCCCGGCCCGTTGTCCTCGACATCGATCCGCAGGTCGACGCCGTCCATCGCCAGGCAGAGGGCGATGGTGCCGCCGTCGGGCACGAACTTGAAGGCATTGGCCACCAGGTTCAGCAGGATGCGTTCGCATTTTTCGGCATCGGCCTGGATCTCCAGGCGCTCCGGCGTGGCCAGCCGATAGGTGATCCGGCGGTCGTGGGCAACCGTGTCGAAGTTTGACGCGAGCACCCGCAGCCGCCAGGCCAGATCGAAGTGGGTATAGCGCAGGGTCAGGCGGCCGGCGTCGAGGCGGGCGAGGTCGAGCAGGTTGTCCACCTGGCGGTGCAGCAGGCGGGTGTTGCGCTGCATGACCTGCAGGGCCCGCCGCTCATCCGCATCGATCCGCGGGGAACCGAGCAGCCGGTCGAGGGGGCCGAGGATGAGCGTCAGCGGCGTCCGCAGCTCATGGCTGACATTGCTGAAGAAACGGGTCTTCAGCTCGTCCAGCTCCCTGGCCTTGCGGTACAGGCTGTCGAGCTCCTCGTTGGCCCGCTTGAGCTGGGCGCTGGCGTCGGCCACCTGGCGGGCCCGGGCGAAGACTTCCGTCTCCATGCGCAGGGCCTTCTCGCGCAGGGCTTCGTTCAGTCTGCCGTCTTCGATGCCCTGCTGCTTGAGGCGGACGAAGTCGGTGACGTCCTCCACCCGGTGGATGATGTAGCGCAACTGCCCGTCCGGGCTCGTCACCGGGGTGTTGAGGGGGCTCCAGTAGCGAACCTCAAAGCCACCGCCCTCGGCGTCGGGAAGGCGGATGTCGTACTTCTGGACCGGCATCGCGTCCGGCTGACCGGTCTGCAGCACCCGGCTCAGGGAGGCATGCAGGTTGCGCACGCCTTCATTGCCGGGGTCGTCGGGGTTGTCCGGGAAGACCTCGAACAGGTGCTTGCCGACGATCGTCTGACGGGATGTCCGTGTGGCCCGGGCATAGGCGTCATTCACCGCGACGATGGTCAGCGCGGGGGCCAGGACCAGATACAGTCCAGGCGCCGATTCGAACAGCAGCTGGTAGGCGGGGTCGGGGGGGGCGCGCGGCGCGGCGGCTTCGTCAGCCATCGTCATCGCAACTCCTGAAGCGTTGGGCTATGTCATCATCCTAGCGGCCGGTGAGGCCGGTTTTCAGTGACAAAATGCCAGACAGGCCTGCCGGATTACCCGATCTGGGTGATTTCCTGCCGCCGGTGAGGCAGAAGCCGCAGCTTCCCCTCATCAATCCCGTGATGCACCTGCCGATTTGAAGGAAAATACCGGGCCAGCCGGTTGTCGCCTGCCGTGCCGGCCCCGAATTCATCCTTCAGGAAGTGACCATGCTGCAGAAATCCTCCGCCTTTGCCGGCATTCCGGGCCCCGTCGTCGTCATCGTCATGGACGGCTATGGCGTGCCCAAGACCGACGTGGGCAGCGCCATTGCCGCGGCGCGCAAACCGACCCTCGACCGCCTCTTTGCCGAATGTCCGAACATCACCCTGCGTGCCCACGGCACCGCGGTGGGCATGCCGTCCGACGAGGACATGGGCAACTCCGAAGTAGGCCACAACGCCATCGGCGCCGGCCAGGTGTACGCCCAGGGGGCCGCCCTGGTGGCCAACGCCATCGCCGACGGGGCCATCTGGCAGGGCTCGGCGTGGCGCGAGATCGTGGCGGGCGCCAAGGCCGGCCGCGGGGTCATCCATTTCATCGGCCTGTTCTCCGACGGCAATGTGCACAGCCACATCGACCACCTCAAGGCGATGGTCGTGCAGGCCAGGGCAGAGGGTGTGCCCACTGTGCGCATCCATGCCCTGCTGGATGGCCGCGACGTGCCGGAGACCAGTGCGCTGGATTACGTGGTGCCCTTCGAGGCCTTCCTGGCGGAGGTCAGCACCGGTGGTTTCGATGCCCGCATCGCCTCTGGCGGCGGTCGTCAGTACATCACCATGGACCGCTACGATGCCAACTGGCCGATGGTCGAGAAGGGCTGGCGCACCCATGTGCTCGGCGAGGGGGCCCAGTTCGGCAACGCCACCGAGGCGGTCAATGGGTTGCGCGAGCGCAACCCGGGCACCATCGACCAGGACCTGCCGGAATTCGTCATCGCCGATGGCGGCACGCCCATCGGCACCATCGAGGATGGTGACGCGGTGGTGTTCTTCAACTTCCGCGGCGACCGGGCCATCGAGATCACCCGGGCCTTCGTCGAGGCCGATTTCGACCGCTTCGACCGGGTCCGTCACCCCCAGGTGACCTACGCCGGCATGCTCCAGTACGACGGCGACCTGCAGCTGCCCAAGCGCTTCCTGGTGGCCCCACCGGCCATCAAGGACACCTCCGGCGAGTGGTTCAGCCGCCAGGGTCTGGCCCAGTTTGCCTGCTCGGAGACCCAGAAGTTCGGCCACGTCACCTATTTCTGGAACGGCAACCGCTCCGGCAAGTTCGAGGGCGAGACCTGGCAGGAGGTGCCCAGCGACGTGGTGCCCTTCGAGCAGCGCCCCTGGATGAAGGCCGCCGAGATCGCCGACGCCATGATCGCCGCCGTGCAGTCGGGTCAATACAAGGTGCTGCGCTGCAATTTCGCCAATGGCGACATGGTCGGCCACACCGGCAACTTCCGCGCCGCGACCATGGCGGTGGAGGCGGTGGACCTGGCTCTGGCCCGCCTGCTGCCGGCCATCGAGGCCGCCGGTGGGGTGGCGCTGATCACCGCCGACCACGGCAACGCGGACGAGATGTTCGAGCTGGACAAGAAGACCAAGCAGCCGGCCACCAACAAGGACGGCTCCTTCAAGGCCAAGACGGCCCACACCCTCAACCCGGTGCCGCTGATCCTCTTCGACAAGGTGTCGGGCGGCCGCCTGGGGCTCAAGGCCGATCCGGCCGCCGGCCTGTCGTCCATCGCCGCTACCACGGCCAACCTGCTCGGCTACGAGAAGCATCCGGCCTGGGATGACAGCGTTCTCGATGTGAAGTGAGGCCTTGTCCGGCGGGTGGGGAGTGTCCCCGCCCGCCGGACGATCAGGTTCTGACCGGGGGCGGGCGATCGGCCCGACATGTGGGACGCGCCCCGGGCAGGACCTCTACTGCGGACAAACCGACCATGCCCATTCTTTCCTCCCTGCGCCGTTCCCTCGAGCTCGACATCACCCCCGACCAGGATGGCGTGTCGCAGGCCAGGCGCATCAACCAGCGGCGGATCCGGGTCTTTGCCACGGTTTTCCTGCTGGTGCTGCTGCCGGGGTTGCTGTGGAACTTCCTGAGGCCGGCCGAGTACCGGGCGACCACCCGCGTGCAGATCTCCCCGGGCAGCACCGAGCTTCGTCCGGCGACGCCTGCCGTGCAGGTCCAGGCGGAGCGGCCGCGGACGGCCTCCGAGCTGCTCACCCAGGTGCAGGTCCTGACCAGCCGGCCGCTGCTGGAGAAGGTCGCGGAGGCCCTGCAGACGGTCGGCCTGCCCCTGCCCGGCGCCGATGGGGCGGCCCGCTTGCGCGAGATGATCAGTGCGGAGGCGGTCGAAGGCACCGAGGTCGTCGAACTGCAGGCCACCGGCACCCACCCCGAGCAGCTGGCGTTGGCCCTCAACAAGCTGGTGGATATCTACCGGGACGACATGAAGGCGTCCTACGGAGCGGTGGCCGGTGAGAGCCTGGCCCAGGCCCGCCAGGAGGCCGAGCGGCTGGCCGCCACCGTGCAGACCCGCCGTCAGCGCGTCGAGGCCTTCCGCAACGCCTCCGGCGGGCTCTCGCCGGAGCGGGATGAGAACGAGGCGGTGGCCCGTGTGAAGGGCCTCACCGCGTCCCTCAACGCGGCGACCGAGAAGGCTGCGGTGGCCGAGGCCCGCCTCAAGGCCCTGAAGGCCGGTGGCAAAGGCGCCACCGGCGCCGAGGATCCGACCCTCGCCAACATGGAGGCCCGGGCCTCCCAGCTGGCCGAGGAGATCCGGCAGATGGAGCGGACCTACACCCCGGAGTTCATGCGCATGGACCCCCGGGCCAAGCAACTGCAGACCCGCTTTGCCGAGATGGAGCGGCAGATCGAGGCCCAGCGCGTCACCAGCCGGGAGAACGCCCTGCAGGCGGCCCAGGACGACTATGCCAGCGCCCGCGCCACGGTCGAGCGTCTGCAGGCCGAGATCCGCGGCCAGCGGGGAGCCGTGCAGGACTTTTCGCAGCGCTTCACCCAGGCCAAGACCCTCGAGGACGATCTGGCCCAGATCGAACGGGCCAGCCGGGAGGCCCAGGAGCGCCTGGCTCGCCTGGAGGCCAGCGAGAAGAGCCGTCTGCCCGCCCTCAGCCTGGTGGAGGCCGCCGGTGTGCCCCACAAGCCCTTCCGCCCGGACTATGCGTTGGACGGGCTGATCGTGCTGGGTGTGGCCTTCAGCCTGGGCCTGCTGGCCATCTGGTTCGTCGAGCTGTTCAACCGTCCGCCCCAGGCGGCGGCCCCGGTCAGCACCACGGTGATCATGCCCCCGCCGTGGGGGGGGCTGCCGCCGGCGGGCTCCGGCGTGGCCGGACTGGCCGCGCCGGGGCAGGACGTGCCGGTGCTGGCCGGTGCCGCCCCCGGGCTGCTCGCCGCTCATGCCCGCCCGCCCCGGGAGCTGTCCCAGGAGGAGGTGGTGGACCTGCTGGCGGCTTCGTCCGGCGAAGGCCGTTTCGCGCTCGGCCTGCTGCTGATGGGGCTGACCACCGAGGAGGCGGTAGCCCTCAATCAGGGTGACTTCGACGGCGCGGGAGGCTGGCTGAAGGTGGCCGGCCCGTCGCCGCGGCGCCTGGAGACGCCGGCCTGGATGGCGGGGTGCCGGCCCTCGGCGATCGGCGGCAGCGAGGCGCCCCTGCTGCAGGACGCCGCCGGGGCCCGCCTGCAGCCCCCCGACATCCAGTCGATCCTGGCCTGCGCCGCCTTCGATGCGGGGCTGAGCAGTGCCGGCAGCATCGATGCGGAAGTGCTGCGCCACACCTGCATTGCCTGGCTGGTGCGGCAGGGGCTGCGCTTCTCGGAACTGGGTGGGCTGGTCGGCCGCCCGAGCCCGGAAGCGCTGGCAGTCTATGCCGGGCTGGCACCCGAGGGGGCCAGGCTGCCCGCCACCGAGATCGACCCCTTGATGCCGGCCTTGCGGGCGATGGGGAGCTGAGGCCCTCCCTTCAAATGAAAAAGCGCCCCGTGGGGCGCTTTTTCGTGGACCGGGATGGCCGGTTCAGCGGTTCTTGAAGTCGGCCTTGCGCTTCTCGACGAAGGCGGCCATGCCTTCCTTCTGGTCTTCCAGGGCGAAGGCCGAGTGGAACACGCGGCGCTCGAACAGCAGGCCCTCGTTGAGGCTGCTCTCGTAGGCGCGGTTCACCGATTCCTTGATCATCATGACCACCGGCAGGGAGAAGCCGGCGATGGTGTCGGCTGCCTTCAGGGTTTCTTCGAGCAGTTGCTCGGCCGGGATCACCCGGGCGACCAGGCCGGACTTTTCGGCTTCGGTGGCGTCCATCATGCGGGCGGTGAGGCACAGGTCCATGGCCTTGGCCTTGCCCACGGCACGGGGCAGGCGCTGGGTGCCGCCGGCGCCCGGCAGGATGCCCAGCTTGACTTCCGGCTGGCCGAACTTGGCGCTGTCGGCGGCATAGATCATGTCGCAACTCATCGCCAGTTCGCAGCCACCGCCCAGAGCGAAGCCGGCCACCGCCGCGATCACCGGCTTGCGACAGGTCTTCACGCGTTCCCAGTTGCGGGTGATGTAGTCGCCCTTGTAGGCGTCCATGTAGCTGAAGTTGGCCATCATGGTGATGTCGGCGCCGGCGGCGAAGGCCTTTTCGGAGCCGGTGATGACGATGCAGCCGATGTTCTCGTCGGCTTCAAAGCCGTTGAGCGCCAGGCCCAGCTCATCCACCAGCGCGTCGTTGAGGGCGTTGAGTGCCTTCGGGCGGTTGAGGGTGATGAGGCCGACCTTGCCGCGGGTCTCGACGATGATGTTCTGATAATCCACTGTGTTCTCCTGTTGCAATCGTTATTGGATCGCGCCCGCCTGGCGCAGGCCGCTGATCGCCTCCGGGGTGAAGCCCCAGTCTGCGAGCACGTCGTCGCCGGAGGCGCCGACAACGGGCGGGCGGGGTTGTGCGGGCACGCTGCGGCTGAACCGGGGCGCCGGGGCCGGCTGGATGACGCCGTCAAGTTCGATGAAGGTGCCGCGCGCCCGATTGTGCGGGTGTTCGGGCGCTTCGTCCATACTCAGAATGGGCGCCACGCAGGCATCGCTGCCCTCGAGCAGTTCGCACCACTCGGCGCGGCTGCGGGTTTCGAGGTGCGCGGCCAGGCGGACCTTCAGCTCCGGCCAGCGGGCGCGATCCCATTGCAGCTTGAAATCCGGGTCGGTGATGCCGGCCTTGTCGAGGAACAGGGCGTAGAACTGGGGCTCGATGGGGCCGATGGAGAGGTACTTGCCGTCGGCGCAGCGGTAGGTGTCATAGAAGTGGGCGCCGCCGTCGAGCAGGTTGCTGCCCCGTTCGGCCGACCACTGGCCCATCGCCTTGAGGGTGTACATCATGGTCATCAGCAGGGCCGAGCCGTCGGTCATGGCGGCGTCCACCACCTGGCCCAGGCCGGACGTGCGGGCCTCGGTGAGCGCGGCCAGCACGCCGACCACCAGCAGCATGGCACCGCCGCCGCAGTCGGCCACCAGGTTGAGCGGCACCACCGGCTTGCCGCCGGCCTCACCGATGGCGGAGAGGGCGCCGGACAGGGACAGGTAGTTGATGTCGTGGCCGGCGGCGTGCGCCAGCGGGCCGGTCTGCCCCCAGCCGGTCATGCGGCCATAGACGAGGCGCGGGTTGGCGGCGAGGCAGGCGTCGGGGCCCAGGCCGATGCGCTCCATCACGCCGGGGCGGTAGCCTTCGACCAGGATGTCGGCCTTGGCGATCAGCTCGCGGGCGGCGGCCAGCCCTTCCGGTTTCTTCAGGTCCAGGGTGACCACCCGGCGGCTGCGGTTGAGGATGTCGATCTTGGGATCGAACAGGTCTGAGGCCGGTTTGGCGCCGGGCGCCGGCTTGCGCTCGATGCGCACCACCTCGGCGCCCAGGTCGGCCAGGATCATGGCCGCCATCGGGCAGGGGCCGAGGGCGGCGAATTCGATGACTTTCACACCATGCAGGGGGCCCACACTGTCTCCTTGTGTCTCTTTTGTGATGTAGGGGCGGCTTCAGCCGCCCACGGACACCGCCTGATGGTGTGCCCGTGGGCG
>CALBTT010000032.1 GCA_937967645.1 uncultured Zoogloea sp. | reverse complement strand
GGCGGTTGAGGCCGGGTTCCTCGAGGCCCAGGTCGGCCAGGAAGGCCAGCTTGTCTTCGTCGTCCAGGTCGGCCAGTTCGGCTTCGATCTTGGCGCACAGGGCCACCACCGGGGCGCCTTCCTTGGCAGCGTGCTCGCGCAGGCGGTCGAGGTAGGGGTTGTTCTCGAAGCCGTCTTCCATCACGTTGCCCACGTACATGGCGGGCTTGAGGGTCATCAGGCAGAGGGGCTTGAGGATCAGCTTCTCGTCATCGCTGAGCTTCATGGTGCGTGCCGGCTGGCCCTCGTTGAGGTGCGGCATCAGCTTCTCGAGCAGGGCCACCAGCTTCTGAGCGTCCTTGTCACCGGCGCGGCCCTTCTTGCTTTCGCGGTGGATGGCCTTCTCGACGGCGGCCATGTCGGCCAGCGCCAGCTCGGTGACGATGGTCTCGATGTCGGCGAGGGGATCGACCTTGCCATTCACGTGGACGACGTTCTCGTCGTCGAAGCAGCGCACCACGTTGACGATGGCGTCGGTCTCGCGGATGTTGGCCAGGAACTGGTTGCCCAGGCCTTCACCCTTGGAGGCGCCTGCCACGAGGCCGGCGATGTCCACGAACTCGACGATGGCCGGCTGGACCTTCTGCGGCTTGACGATCTCGGAGAGGGCGTCGAGGCGCGGATCGGGCACTTCGACGATGCCGACGTTGGGCTCGATGGTGCAGAAGGGGTAGTTCTCGGCGGCGATGCCGGCCTTGGTGAGGGCATTGAAGAGGGTCGATTTGCCGACGTTGGGCAGGCCGACGATGCCGCATTGGAGAGCCATGGAATTCCTTTGATGTTCAGTAGCTTCCGGCAGGACGAGCCGGAAAACCCGCTATTGTAAGGCGGGTTCTCCGTTCATCCAAAGGCCGGGCGTTCCGGCAACCGGGTCAGGCGCGCGGAACGTCGCGCAGCAGGCCGTCGAGCAGGGCGATCATCTGGTCGATCTCCCCGGTGGTGACGGTCAGCGAGGGCATGAAGCGCAGCAGGTTGGGGCGCGGCGAGTTGAGCAGCAGGCCGGTGGGGCTGTTCTCCAGGGCGGCCTTGACCAGGGCCGGGCCGCGCTCATCGTCGAGGATCAGGGCGCGCAGCAGGCCGTTGCCCCGTTCGCCCACCAGGCGGTGCTGGATGACCAGCTTGTCGAGGGCGGCGGCCAGGTAGCGGCCCTTCTCTTCGACGCTTTCCAGGAAACCCGGGGCGATCAGGCGGCGCAGCACGGCGAGGCCGACGGCCGTCATCAGCGGGTTGCCGTTGTAGGTGCCGCCCTGGTCACCGGGCACGAAGCAGCACACGTCCTCGCGGGCCAGCAGGGCGGACAGGGGTACGCCACCGCCGATGCCCTTGCCGAGGGTCATGATGTCGGGCTCGATGCCGGAGTGCTCGTAGGCGAACAGGCGGCCGGTACGGCCCATGCCGGTCTGCACTTCGTCGACGATCAGCAGGATGCCGTGCTCGCGGGTGAGGGTGCGCAGGGCCTGCATGAAGTCGGGCTCGGCGGGGATCACGCCGCCTTCGCCCTGCACGGGCTCGAGCATCACGGCCACGGTCTTGGGGCCGATCAGGGCCTTCACCGACTCGATGTCGTTCAGGTTGGCCTTGGGGAAGCCCGGCACCTGGGGTGCGAAGAGGGTGTCCCAGCCGGCCTTGCCGGAGGCCGACATGGTGGCCAGGGTGCGGCCGTGGAAGCTGTGGTCGAAGGTGATGATCTCGTAGGCGCCGTCCTTGTGGACGCGGCCCCACTTGCGGGCCAGCTTGATCGCACCTTCGTTGGCTTCCGCGCCGGTGTTGGCGAAGAAGACGCGGTCGAAGGCGGAGTGGCGGGTCAGCAGGTCGGCCAGCTCGATCATCGGGCCGTTGTAGAAGGCCGGGCTGGGGTTGATCAGTTTGTGGGCCTGCTGCTGCACGGCCTCGACGATCTCGGCCGGGCAGTGGCCGAGACAGTTCACCGCCCAGCCCTGCACGAAGTCCAGGTAGGCCTTGCCCTTGTTGTCGTACAGCCAGGAGCCTTCACCGCGCTCAAAGACGATTTCGGGCCGGTTGGTGATGTGCATCAGGGCATTGGCGTCGAATTCGCCGTATTGCATGGCAGTCTTCCTTGTGTTCGAAACCCTCGATTTTAGCGCCAGCGAGGGCCTTGCCGGGCATGTCATGCAAAATTCACCGGAGACGGCCCTATGCGGGCGCGTCAGCGGGCCATCAACAGGAACAGCAGGAAGACGTTGAGCACCAGCGAGCTGGCGGCCAGGAGCTTGAGCCCGAGTTGCGGGTCGCGCTTCATCAGGGGGGAGCGGCGCGGCACGCTGAGGGGGCGGCGGGCGCCCCGCTCCAGGGCCAGCAGGAACTCCTCGGCCGTCTCGAAGCGGTCCCTGGGCTCCCGCGCCACCGCCTTGAGCAGCACGGCTTCCAGCCAGTCCGGGATGTCGGGGCGGTAGCGGGTGGGCGGCACCGGGTCGCCGAAGCGGGGTGTCTGGAAGGGCTCGATCTCGCCGTAGGGATACTTGCGGGTGAGGAGTTGATAAAGCGTCACCCCAACCGCGTAGAGGTCGGTCTGCTCGTTGGCGGTGTGGGTGCGGGCGTTGAACAGTTCGGGGGCCATGTAGCTGGGCGTGCCCGGGTTGTTGATCTCCTCGAACGTCTGGCCGTCCAGCCCGCCGTCCGAGGCGGCCACGCCCAGGTCGAGGATGCGCAGGCGGCCTTCCTGGTCCAGGTGCAGGTTGTCGGGCTTGATGTCACGGTGGACGATGGACAGGCGGTGCAGGCCGGCCAGGCCCTTGAGGATGCGCTCGCCCAGCTCCACCGTCTCGCCGCTGCCGAAGCGGTGGCCGCTGTCGAGCCGCGCCTTGAGGGTGGCGCCCTCGTGCCAGCTCATCAGGTAGTAGAGGTGGCTGCGCGGCGGGTGGGGGATCACCTGGGGGAACCAGGCGTCATTGACCCGGCGGGCCAGCCACTCCTCGTGGGCCAGGGCGGCGGCGGCCTCGGCATCGTCGTGCTCCGGGCGCAGCGTCTTGAGGACCCGCAGGCGCCCCTGGGCGTCGCGGACCCGGTAGAGCAGGGTGGCGATGGATTCGTGCAGGACCGCGTCCACGCTCAGGCCATCCAGCTGCTGGCCCGGCTGCAGGCGCGGTGGCAGGGGCAGCTGGCGCAGGCGGCTGATGGTGTCGCGCAGGCGGTCGGGGGGCAGGCTGTCCACCTGCAGGACCAGGGCCGTGCAGTTGTCCTGGCTGCCGGCGTCTTCGGCGCTGGCGGCGAGCCGGGCGGCGGCCTCCTGGGGATCGTGGCCGGCCCGCAGGATGTCACCGATGCGGCGATCGCCCAGCTGGCCCCACACCCCATCGCTCATCAGGGCGAAGAGGTCTCCGGCTTCCAGTTCGCCGTCGGCATGGTCCACCGACAGATGGGCGTCCAGGCCCACGGCGCGGGACAGCACGTTGTTCAGTTCGGGGTGTTCCCAGACATGGTCGGTGGTCAGCAGCTCGAGGTGGCCGCCGCGCAGCCGGTAGATGCGCGAGTCGCCCACGTGGGCGAGATAGAAGCGGCGCCCCCGCAGCACCACCGCCGACAGGGTGGTGGCCATGCCGGCGCTTTCCCGCGTCCGGCCGGCCAGCGAGAGCAGCCAGCGGTTGAGGGCACCCAGGACGGTATCCAGGGACTTGTTGACGGCCCAGGTGTCGGGGGTGGCGTAGTAGTCCGAGAGCAGGCCGCGGACGGTGTACTCGGCCGCTTCGCGCCCATTGGCGTGGCCGCCCACGCCGTCGGCCACCACCGCCAGGATGCCCTTGGCCTCCAGCTCGGCGCCGTCGGGTGTGACGGCGCCGCAGAAGTCCTCGTTACGGGGCCGGGGGCCGGTGAGGGAGGCGTAGCCCAGGCGGGCCTGCAGGGAAGGCGTCATGGTCGGGGCCACTCGGGACGACGCGGCAGTATGCCGCCGAACGATAAGAAAAAGCTGGGGCGGGAGGTGCCGGATGGTGCTGCCGCGCAGCCGGGCCTGGGGGCCTGGCCGCCAGGGAGCGCGGCCGGGCGAGTGCCAACTCTGAAAGCCTCGTGGCCCGGGCTGCGCGGCAGACCTTCTCTCCCCCTCTTCAACCCGTCAGATCCTGGCGCTGGTGAGCTGCGGTGAGCCCCAGGTGGTGCGCCAGCGACCCTTGACCGCGGTCAGGCCGGCCAGCGCGGCGACCGCCAGGGCGGCGAAGATCAGGAAACCGGCCTGGTAGCTGCCGGTGACCTGCTTGCTGTAGCCCAGGCTGGACGCCAGATAGAAGCCCCCCACACCGCCGGCCATGCCGACCAGGCCGGTCATCACCCCGATTTCCTTGCGGAAGCGCTGGGGTACCAGCTGGAACACCGCACCGTTGCCCATCCCCAGGGACAGCATGGCGCAGACGAAGACCGCCAGGGCCATCCAGGCCTCGGGCAGGCCGATGCTGACGATGGACAGGAAGATCGCCGCCAGCACGTACATGGCGGTGAGGCTCTTGATGCCGCCGATGCGGTCGGCCACGTTGCCGCCGATGGGGCGCACCAGGCTGCCGGCGAAGACGCAGGCGGCGGTGAAGAAGCCGGCCATCTTCGGGTCCAGCCCGTACTGGGTGTTGAAATAGATGGTCAGGGACGAGGCCAGGCCGACGAAGCCGCCGAAGGTCACCGAGTAGAAGAACATGAACCACCAGGCGTCCTTGTCCTTGAGCACCTTGAGATACTCGGCGAGGGACTTGGCCGGCGGGCACTCGGGGGCGTCCTTGGCGAGCACCAGATACACCACGAAGACGATGGACAGGGGGATCAGCGCCAGGCCGAACACATTGGTCCAGCCGAAGGCGGCGGCCAGGCCCGGGCCGAACAGGGCCGCCAGGGCGGTGCCGGAGTTGCCGGCGCCGGCGATGCCCAGCGCGGTGCCCTGATGCTCCGGCGGATACCAGCGGGAGGCCAGGGGCAGGGCGACGGCGAAGGAGGCCCCGGCCACGCCGAGGAAGAGGCCGAGGATCAGCACCTGCTCGTAGCTGTGGATGCCGAACTTCCAGGCCACGGCGAGCGCGGCAATGACGATGACCTGGCCGATGGCGCCCGCCATCTTCGGCTTGAGGTGGTCCACCAGCACGCCCATCACCATGCGCAGCAGGGCGCCGGCCAGCACAGGTGTGGCGACCATCAGGCCCTTCTGGGCGTGGGTCAGGCCCAGGTCCGAGGCGATCTGCACGCCCAGGGGGCCGAGCAGCACCCACACCATGAAGGCGAGGTCGAAGTAGAGAAAGGCGGCGAGGAGGGTCGGCGTGTGGCCGGCCTTCAGGAAGGATTTCTTGTCCATGGTCGTGGCTCTCGGTGGGGTTTCAGAAAATCTGGCGCAAACAGGGCCTCGGACGCCGTTGGTGGCGGCTCACGGTGTTGCGCGGTGTGTGAGGGCGGGGCTGCGTCCGGCTCAGCGCTGCATCGGCCGCCGCCTGCTGTCGGAGTGCGGCGGGGCGTGCGTGGCGCAGGCCCTGTCCTGAGTGGCGGTGATTGGCGCGGTATAGGTCTGTAGGGCGAAAAGGCGCTTCTCGTAGAGGGCCCGGCGTTGTTCTGCGTCCGCCTGAAGGCTTTGCCTGATGTGCTCCAGGCCGACCCGCCCGAGAAAGTGGCGGATCGTTTCCAGGTAGAAGCCCTCTTCGCGGTAAAGCTGGACGAAGGCGCCCACGTATTCCAGGACTGCTTCGTCGTCGTCGGCTGCACAGACAAACCCGGCCGCGTCTGCGCTGCCGTCCTGCACGCCAGCGATGCTCACCGTGTAGCCGGACTCCATCACTTCGCCTCGATCCGCTGCGCTACCCCGCGGGAGGGCGGCGGACACGCGCAGGGCGATCTGCGCCGGGCCCTGCATGCCGTGCAGCAGCGTCTCGAGTTGGGGGGACAGATGCGGGCTGCCGGGGAGGGCCATCGCATCCAGACGGGGCGCCCAGGCATGGGGCGTCTCCAGGCCGGCTTCCCCGCTGATGAGGCGGTGCTGCGGGTCGTCGATGGCCTCATGCGGCCAGGTTGCCAGGCAGTAGTCGTGGAGTGCCGGGCGGCAGGAGTCGCAGCCGTTGGGGGTGTTCCAGTGCAAGTGGCGCTGGACCTCGCTGACGGAGAGCAGCTTGTGTGCCTTGATGGCCTGGCGTACCGCGCCATGGGACAGCGGGGTGCAGCCGCAAAGGTGACTGTCGCCGGATTCGGCAGGGGCCACGTCGGTGGCGGGTGGGCGGTTGTCCGGCTGGGCGAGGCCCTCCTGCGGCGGGGGGCCGAACATCAGATGGTCGCGGATGTGACCAATGTTCCGCGCCTCCCTGAGCAACTGGAAGTACCAGGCGCCATCCTGGGTGTCGCCGTACAACACCGCACCGATCAGCTTGTCGTCCTTCAGCACGATGCGCTTGTAGATGCCCCGGCCGGGATCCTGCAGCACGATCTCCTCGGTGCCTGCGGCGCCGGAGAAGTCACCGGCCGAGAACACGTCGATGCCGGTGACCTTGAGCTTGGTGCTGGTCACAGAGCCCAGGTAGCGGCCGATGCCCATCCCGGCCAGGTGGTTGGCGCACACCCTGGCCTGTTCAAACAAGGGCGCGACCAGGCCGTAGGCGGTGCCCCGGTGGTTGGCGCATTCGCCCACGGCATACACCCGCGGGTCGAAGGTCTGCAGGGTGTCGTCGACCACGATGCCCCGGTTGCAGTGGATGCCGGACTTCTCGGCGAGGGCCACGTTGGGGCGGATGCCGGCGGCCATGCAGACCAGGTCCGCCGGCAGGCTGCTGCCGTCCTTGAAGCGCACGGCGCAGACGCGGCCGGACTCACCCTGCACCAGCTCGGCGGTGTGGGCGCTGAGCTTGAAACGCATGCCCTTGGCTTCCAGGGCGGCCTGCAGCAGCTGGCTGGCCTTACGGTCGAGCTGGCGCTCCATGATGCAGTCGGAGATGTGCACCACGGTTACCGCCATGCCGCGCAGGGCCAGGCCGTTGGCCGCCTCCAGACCGAGCAGGCCGGCGCCGATGACCACCGCATGCGTGTAGCGGGCGGCGGCATCGATCATTGCGTCGGTGTCCTTGATGTCCCGGTAGGAGATCACGCCCGGCAGGTCGTTGCCGGGCACCGGCAGCACGAAGGGGGTGGAGCCGGTGGCCAGCAGCAGGCGGTCGTAGGCGGCGGTGATGGTCTCGCCGTTGGCCGTGGTGGCGCATACCGAGCGCGCGTGCCGGTCTATCTTGTCGACCCGGGCGCCCAGATGCAGGGTGATGCCGTTGTCGGCGTACCACTGCCGGTCATTCAGGATGATGTCCTGGATGGTCATCTCGCCGGCGAGGACCGGAGAGAGCAGGATGCGGTTGTAGTTGGGGTGCGGCTCTGCGCCAAAGACCGTGATGTCGTACAGGTCCGGGGCGATCTTCCGCAGTTCTTCCAGCGTACGGACCCCCGCCATGCCGTTGCCGACCATCACCAGTTTGGGTTTGCGCATGATTCCTCCGACGATTGATTCTCCCCGGCGGGTCGCGCTGCGACCGACACGGGCGGTAAGCCTTGGGCAGGAGAAATCGTCGTTGATCATGGCCGGGCCGTCGTTGGCCCGCCAAGTCGCTCCGCCGGACAGCGGAGCGCAAACACCTGGGGTCAGGTGGCGCGCAGTGCAGCAAAGTCGTTATTGCTGGCTGCGTGCCTGAGTCTGAGCTTGTTTAGCAATCACCGTGCCACGACGGGTTTTCCCTGGAGGGCAGGGAAAACCCGTCTGTGGAGGGCGGCTGGAGGAGGCGGGACTGCACTGGGATGGTGCCCATTGCCCCGCCCTGGGGCGTGGCTCAGGCGTGCGGTGCGCGGCGTTGCAGCAGGAAGCTGGCCAGGGAGACCAGGATGAGGGCGAAGACCACGAATGACCAGTTGGCGATCGACAGGCCGAGGAAGGTCCAGTCGATGGCGGAGCAGTCACCCGCGCCGCGGAAGATCATCGGCAGCGCCGAAGCGAGCGGAAAGCTCTCGAGCATGTACTCGAGGCCGGGGCCGCATTCGGATACGGATGGCGGAAACCACTGCAGCCAGGACTGGCGCGCGGCCACGCCGCCACCGGCCAGCGCGGCCAGGGCGAGCAGGCCGGCGTAGAGGAAGAGGCCACGCCCCTTGGGGTTGTGCAGCCCGGCCACCAGCCCGATGACGCCGCAGACGGCCATGGCATAGCGCTGCATGATGCACATGGGGCAGGGCTCGATGCCCTGCACGTGCTGCAGGTAAAGGCCGAAGGCCAGCAGGGCGGCGCAGAGGCTGAACAGGGCGAGGCCCAGGGTACGGGGGGACAGGCGTGAAAGCATCGGGAGAAGGGAAAGCGAGGCCAGCGGGACAGTGAAGAGTGCCGGGCCGGCCCCGGAGTTCCGTGCGTAAGGGTTTATTTGCTCTTGATCATGGTGCCGACGCCGTGGTCGGTGAGGATCTCGAGCAGCAGGCAGTGCTCGACGCGGCCGTCGATGATGTGCACGCTCTTCACGCCGTTGCGGGCGGCGTCGAGGGCGGAGCCGATCTTGGGCAGCATGCCGCCGGACAGGGTGCCGTCTTCCACCAGCTCGTCGATCTGGCGCGGGGTGAGGCCGGTGAGCAGGTTGCCGCCCTTGTCGAGCACACCCGGGGTGTTGGTCAGCAGGACCAGCTTTTCTGCCTTGAGGATCTCGGCCAGCTTGCCGGCCACCACGTCGGCGTTGATGTTGTAGCTCTCGCCGTCCTCGCCGACGCCGATGGGAGCGATCACCGGGATGAAGTCGCCCTGGTCCAGGAAGGAGATCAGGCTCGGATCGATCTGGGTGATGTCGCCCACCTGACCAATGTCGATCAGGTCGCCCGGCGCGTCCTTGTTCTCCATCTTGAGCTTCTTGGCGCGGATGAAGCTGCAGTCCTTGCCGGTGAGGCCCACCGCCTTGCCGCCGGCCTGGTTGATCAGGCTGACGATTTCCTTGTTCACCTGGCCGCCCAGCACCATCTCGACCAGTTCCATGGTCTCGGCATCGGTGACGCGCATGCCCTGGATGAACTCGCCCTTCTTGCCGACGCGGGACAGCATGTTCTCGATCTGCGGGCCGCCGCCATGGACCACCACCGGATTGAAGCCGACCAGCTTGAGCAGCACCACGTCGTGGGCGAAGCATTCCTTCAGGTGGGGGTCGGTCATGGCGTTGCCGCCGTACTTGATGACCAGAGTCTTGTCCTGGAAGCGCCGGATGTAGGGCAAGGCTTCGGCGATGATCGCGGCCTTCTGGGCGGGGGAGAGATCGGAGGTGTCGATGTGTTCGGTCATGGTCGGCCTGCGGGCAGAGGTTTTCGGGTAGCCGCGATTGTAATGACCGGGCCTGCAAACCAAAAGCGCGAAACGGTTGCGGGCGTGTTACCGGGGGCTCGGCGTGAGGCGCGTCGGTCTACTTCCACTACACTCCCGGGCTGGATTCGATGAGGACTGGCGATGGATGAATTGAAGAAGGCGTTACCGCTCACCAATGTCTGCCCCGCCTGCGGTGCGCATTTCACCTGCGGGATGACGGCAGGGCTGGAGGCATGCTGGTGTGCCAGCCTGCCGCCCGTGCTGGCGGTGCCGTCCGTTGACGCGGGCCAGTGCTATTGCCCGGAATGCCTCAGGAAGGTGATTGCGGAAGCGGAGGCGCGCTGATCCGCCGGGCAAGCAGCCGGATGGCGTCGCGGTTGGTCCATGAGAAGACCCGCGCCGCGGCGTCCGGCCAGGCGAGCCAGCGGTAGTCGGTGTGCTCGTCCGGCGCCAGGCGGATGGGTGTGCCGTCGGGGACCTGGAGGCTGAAGACGTGCTCGGTGTTGTGGGTCACCCCGGGGGCATAGCGGCCGCGCCAGCGGGCCAGGATGGGAAAGCGGTTGCTCAGCTGCCAGTCGGTGAGGGCGTCGGCCGTGATGGCAATGCCGGTTTCTTCGGCCACCTCGCGCACGGCCGTGTCGATGAGGGCTTCCTCGCCCTCCCGGCTGCCGGTCACGGACTGCCACATGCCGGCACCGCCGGCCCGCTCCATGACCAGCACCTGCAGGTCGGCGGTGTGGATCACCACCAGCACCGACACGGGTTGTTTGGCCGGGGCGCTCACACCAGGTCGCGCAGCCAGGGGGCGGTCTCGTCGGCGGCCCCGACCAGAGTCCAGAACGGCACTCCGTCCTCGCGCCAGGTGTCGGCGGCATCCTGGAGGACGGACAGCGCCATGGCGAAGTCGGTGGGGTGGGCTTTGGCGAAGCCGTCGGCGTTTTCGAGGGCGATCACGTATCCGTCGGCGGCGAGCCAGGACATGTCGGTCAGGCAGTCGGCCAGGGCGTCCCAGTTGTGCCCGTACCAGTCGGGGAAGGACAAGGCCTTGCCGATGGCGTCGAGAAAGCCCGCCCGGTCGGAGACCCGCGAAAGGTCAACGCGCAGGAAGGGGTAGTCGAGGCTCTCGGAGGCTTCTTCGAGGGCGAGGTCGGCGGCAAAGGGCATGCGGCAGGGCCCGGCCTTTTCGGCACGGGGCAACAGGAGGTGGAACTGGGGGGCGGTCATCGGGGACTCTCCGGGCGCAGGACGGTCGGCGTCATTCCTGGATACGGCGAAAACTGCGGTAGTGATCGCCGCTGTAGTAGAAGACCTTGGGTGGATTGCCGCCGCTGACGATGCGTCGGGCACCCCGGTCGCGGGAGCCCGGGGTGGGGACGGTGTATTCCCGGTAATGGCCCGGTGCG
Organism: uncultured Zoogloea sp.; assembly: GCA_937967645.1. Taxonomy (GTDB): domain Bacteria; phylum Pseudomonadota; class Gammaproteobacteria; order Burkholderiales; family Rhodocyclaceae; genus Zoogloea. The sequence continues at coordinate 1,718 of CALBTT010000032.1, read as the reverse complement.
GCGTCGGGCAGGCGGCCTTCGCGGTTCTGGAAGCGGATGCCGTCACGACGGTAGGGGAAGGGGCCGCCCTGGCGGATCAGGGTCAGGGTGTCCCGCGCTTCCGGCGGGAGTTGGCCGACATCGACGACAGGGATGTCCTCGCGCCCCCAGTCCAGGAGGCCGCGTGCCTCGGCACCGGTGGCGGCGAAGACAAGCAGGAAGCTCAGGAGGCGGAACAGGCGCATGGGGAGTCAGGAGGTGTCGCTGATGGCCTGTGAGTTTAGCAGGCCGGGCCTCAGGGCTGGATGCCGTACTTCTTGAGCAGGTTGTAGTAGTAGGCGGTCAGGGCCGGCAGGCGGGGGTTGCCCGGGTCGTGCTGGCGGGCCCGCTCCATCATGGTCCGGGCCTGCTCGGCGAAACGGTCGTTCCAGCCGCAGTTCTCGATGTGCTTGAGGAGGGCCAGGGTGGCGTTGAAGAGCACATGGGCATTGCCCGGCATCTTGCGCGCTGCGCTCAGCATGAACTGTACCGCGCCGTCGAAGTCGCCGCTCTGCGCCTTGCGGGCGCCTTCGGCGACCAGGTCCTTCACCTCGCCGTCCATGCGCGTGGCGAGCTGCTCGCACAGTTCGGGCTTGCCGGCTTCCCGCAGGATGGCCTTGGTGCTCTCCAGGGTGCGCGGGTCGGGGGCGTTGCGCATGATGTCGAGGACCACCTCGGTGCCGTGCTCGACCAGGTTGCTGGCGAAGCAGGCCCGGGCCAGTTCGCGCTTCAGGCCGATTGACAGACCCGGCCCGCCGACGAGATCGTCGGCGAGGCTGCGGATGGCTTCCCCGGCCTTGGCCTGGTCGCCCTTCTTGAGGTGAACCAGGGCGCTGGACAGGGTGGCGCAGCTGCGGGTCTTGTCGAGCCCCAGCATCGAGCGCTCGAGGTCGCGGATGGTGGCCTCGGCCTGCCCGGTGTCGCCCTTGCCGAGCTGGGCCTGGATCAGGCGGACATGGTCCTCGGGGTCGCGGAAATCGGAGTACTTGCCCTTGCGCACGACCTCGGTGAGGACTTTCTCGGCGGTGTCGTGGTCCCCCGTCTCGATGGCCAGCTCGCCCAGCCGGCGCAGGCGCCCGACCCGGTGGGGCGACAGCTGGGTGGCGGTGGCCAGCACGGAGCGTGCGCCCTCCAGTTCGCCGGCCGCTTCGCGCGTCCGGGACAGCCAGTCGTAGGCATCCAGGAACAGATCGTTCTCGGCCACCAGGCTCTGCAGGATGTCTTCAGCTTCGGCGTAGCGCTTCTGCATGAACAGCGCCTTGGCCAGGCCCAGGCGCGCCCAGGGTATGCCGCGCTTCGACAGGATGTGGTCGTACAGGCGCTGGGCTTCCTCGGCGTGACCGCTGGCGACCAGCAGCTCGGCCCGCAGGCGCATGAAGTCGATGCCCCACTGGGGGTATTTCTCCTCGCCGGCAACACAGGCCTGAATGGCATCCGGGGCATTGCCCAGCTCGATCAGCTGATAGGTGGGCATGAAGGCCTCGCGCTTCTCGAGGGCGCGCTGGATGCGGTCGTGCAGGGTGTCGGCGGCGAAGGGTTTGAGGATGTAATCGTTGGGGGCCAGCTCGGCCGCGCTGACCACCCGCTCGTACTGGCGCTCGCCGGTCACCATCAGGAACAGCGTGGCGAGCGGAATGATGTTGTGGTGGCGCAGGTCTTCGAGCAGATGCTGGCCGTCCTGGCCATCGCCGAGGTGGTAT
>CALBTT010000031.1 GCA_937967645.1 uncultured Zoogloea sp. | reverse complement strand
CTGCTGCGGGTGCCCGGCGTGGCCAAGGTGGACCTCATCGGCGAGCAGGAGCAGCGCATCTACGTCGAGTTGTCCAACACCAAGCTGGCAACCCTCGGTCTGGATGTGCAGACGGTCACCGATGCGCTGGCGCGCCAGAACGCGGTGGCGCCGGGCGGCTACTTCGAGACCCGGGACGAGCGCATCTACCTGCGCCCCAGCGGGGCCTACGACACGGTCGAAGCGATCCGCGAGACGCGCATCCAGGCGGGTGGGCGCGAGCTGCGCATCGGTGACATCGCCAGCGTGGCGCGGGGCTTTGTCGAGCCGCCGGCGCCGGGCTTCCGCTACCAGGGGCAGAACGCCCTGGGCCTGGGCGTGTCGATGGCCAAGGGCGGTGACATCATTGCCCTGGGGCGTAATCTGAAGAGCGCGACCGCGCGCATCCAGGGGGCGCTGCCGGTCGGCCTCGACCTTGCCGAGGTGGCCAGCCAGCCCGAGGCGGTCACCCGCTCCATCGACGAGTTCGTCAAGTCGTTGGCCGAGGCGGTGATCATCGTGCTGGTGGTGTGTTTCTTCTCCCTGGGCCTGCGCACCGGACTGGTGGTGGCCTTGTCGATTCCCCTGGTGCTGGCGGTGACCTTCTTCGGCATGCGTCTGTTCGATGTTGGCCTGCACAAGATCTCGCTGGGGGCCTTGATCCTGGCCCTCGGCCTGCTGGTGGACGACGCGATCATCGCCGTCGAGATGATGCTGGTGAAGATGGAGCAGGGCTGGGAGCGTTCCCGCGCGGCGGCCTTTGCCTACACCAGCACCGCCGGGCCGATGCTGTCGGGCACCCTGGTGACGGTGGCCGGCTTTCTGCCGATCGCTACCGCGCAGTCGTCCACCGGTGAGTACACCCGCTCGATCTTCCAGGTGAATGCCATCGCCCTGCTGGCCTCCTGGCTGGCGGCGGTGATCGTGGTGCCCTACCTGGGCTACAAGCTGCTGCCCGACCCGCGCGCGCCGCGCAAGGCGTCGTGGCTGTCCCGCCGCTTCCCGCGCCTGGATGCCTTCAAGGAGCGCATCGGCCTGGGCGAACCTCATTTCGAGGGCGAGGAGGACGCGGTCTTCCGGACCCCCTTCTACAACCGCTTCCGTGCGGTGGTGGACTGGTGCGTGGGGCACCGCTGGACGGTGATCGGCGCCACTCTGGGCATCTTCGTGGTGGCCATGGTCGGATTCGGCGCGGTGCAGCAGCAGTTCTTCCCCAGCTCGACCCGGCTGGAGCTGCTGATCGACCTGCGCCTGCCCGAAGGGGCCAGCCTGCGCGCGACCCAGGCCGAAGTCGAGAAGCTGGAGAAGGTGCTGGCCAAGGAGGAGGGCATCCGAAACTACGTGACCTACGTGGGGACGGGCAGCCCCCGCTTCTACCTGCCCCTGGATCAACAACTGCCGGCCGCCAACTTCGCCCAGTTCGTGATCCTGACCGACAGCATCCCGGCCCGGGAGGCCCTGCGCGATCGCATGATCGAGCTGTTCAAGCACGACTTCATCAACCTGCGGGCCAACATCACCCGCCTCGAGAACGGCCCGCCGGTGGGCTTTCCGGTGCAGTTCCGGATCAGCGGGCCGGACATCCCGACGGTGCGCCGCTACGCCGCCGAGATGGCCGACGTGATGCGGGCCAACCCCAGCCTGTCGGACGTGCAGCTCGACTGGGACGAGCAGTCCAAGGTGCTGCGGGTCGATGTGGATCAGTACAAGGCCCGCCTGGTGGGCCTGACCACCCAGGATGTGGCCAACTTCCTGAACACCTCCCTGCGCGGCCTGGCCGCCACCAGCTATCGGGAGGGTATCGAGTCCATCGACGTGGTCCTGCGTGCCGATGTGCTCGAGCGGGACAAGCTGTCGCTGGTGGGCGAGCTGTCCATCCCGACCCGCACCGGCAAGCCGGTCCCCCTGGGGCAGGTGGCCAGCGTCAGCTATGCCTATGAGCAAGGGCTGATCTGGCGCCGCAACCGGGAGCCCAGCATCACCGTGCGTGGCCAGATCTACGACAGCCGGATCCAGGCGCCGACCGTGACGGCGCAGGTGGAGCCGCTGCTGGAGCCGATCCGGGCGCGCCTGCCGCCGGGCTATCGCATCGAGACCGGTGGTGCGGTGGAGGAGAGCGCCAAGGGGCAGAGCTCGGTCAACGCCGGCTTCCCGCTGTTCTTCGCGGTGGTGTTCACAGTGCTGATGGTCCAGCTCGGCAGCTTTTCGCGGACCACCATGGTGGTGCTCACGGCACCGCTGGGGCTGATCGGGGTGGTGATGTTCCTGCTGCTCTTCAACAAGCCCTTCGGCTTTGTCGCCATGCTCGGCACCATCGCCCTGTTCGGCATGATCATGCGCAACTCGGTGATCCTGGTGGACCAGATCGAGCAGGACGTGGAGAAGGGGCTGAGCCTGTGGGAGGCCATCGTCGAGTCCGCGGTGCGCCGCCTGCGCCCCATCGCACTGACGGCCGCGGCTGCCGTGCTGGCGATGATCCCGCTGACCCGCAGTGCCTTCTTCGGGCCGATGGCGGTGGCGATCATGGGGGGGTTGATCGTGGCCACCCTGCTGACCCTGTTGTTTGTGCCCGCCCTCTACGCCGCCTGGTACCGGGTGCGCCGGGAGCCGGGCCTGAAGCGTGCTGCCGATGATCTAAGTCCCGCTCAAATAAGCTAAAATTCGAAGGTTTTTGCGAAGTTTCAGGCATGCAGATCATCGATATTAGCTTGTGCTAATATTTACCCGGGAGTCACATAATGAATTTCGAGCAAGCACGGTACAACATGGTCGAGCAACAGATCCGCCCCTGGGAGGTGCTGGACTTTGGCGTGCTCGACCTGCTGATGAGCGTCCGCCGTGAGGAGTTCGTGCCGGAGGCCTACAAGGCCCTGGCCCTGTCCGAGGCGCAGATCCCTCTGGGCCACGGCGGCAGCATGCTGGTGCCGGTCATCGAGGGCAAGATCCTCCAGGCCATCCAGGTCAAGCGTTCCGACAAGGTCCTCGAGGTGGGTGCCGGTTCCGGCTATTTTGCCGCGCTGCTGGCCGCCAAGGCCGACTGGGTGCGCACCGTGGAGATCGAGCCGGCCCTGGTCACCATGGCCCACGAGAACCTCAAGCGCTACGGTGTCGAGAACGTCATCGTCGAAGAGGGCGACGCGATCTGCGGCTGGCCCAGCAATGCACCCTACGACCTCATCGTGGTCTCCGGCGGCGTGCCCCAGATCCCTGAGTCCCTGCTGCAGCAGGTCAAGGTGGGTGGCCGCCTGTTCGCCTTCGTGGGTGACGAGCGCCTGGCCACGGCCCAGCTGGTGACCTGCGTGGCCGAAGGTCAGTACCGCACCGAGTCGCTCTTCGAGAACGGGGTGCCGATGATGCGTAACGCCCCGCGCAAGAGCCAGTTTGCGTTCTGAGTGCCCGCGCTCATGAAGCAGATCACCCCGAGTGAGCTGGCCGCATGGCTGCAGGACCCGGCCCGTCCGGCCCCGGTCCTGCTCGATGTGCGCGAGCCCAACGAATTCCAGTACTGCGCCATTCCGGGCTCCGTTCTCATGCCGATGGCCACGGTCCCGGCCCGCTCCGAGGAGCTGGATCCCGATGCTGAGACCGTTGTCATATGTCATCATGGTGGGCGCAGCATGCAGGTGGCGATGTTCCTGGAGCACCGGGGCTTCTCCCGTCTGATCAACCTCGCTGGTGGGGTCGATCAATGGGCGCTCCAGGTGGATCCGGCCATGCCCCGCTACTGAGTGCCTCCAGGGCAGGGCTCCGCCCCGCCCCCGAGGGGCAAGAAAACGTGGGGGCTGCCCAGTGTTTTCTTGAGAGGATCTTAATAACAACAGGAGTACGGCAAACATGATGAGACGGCTTGGTGGTGTGGTCATCGCGATGGCAGTGGGTCTGGCGGGCGGTAGCGCCGCCGCGGCCGACCTGGAACAGATCTACCGCGAAGCACTTGCCAACGACGCTACGCTGGCGGGCGCCCTGGCGTCACGGGATGCGGGTCTCGAGAAGCTGCCCCAGGCGCGGGCCGGTCTGCTGCCGTCGCTCAGCCTGAGCGGCAACAGCAACTGGAACAATGCCGATCTCAACCATGTTCCTGTCACCCGCAAGTACAACACCAATGGCTGGCAGGTGCAGCTTGCCCAGCCCCTGTTCCGCTGGCAGAACTGGGTGCAGTACAAGCAGGGGGAGCTCCAGGGCACCCTGGCCGAGGCCCAGTACCAGGTGGCCCGGCAGGATCTCGCCTTGAGGGCGGCCCAGGCCTATTTCGATGTGCTCGCCGCCCAGGACGTGCTGGCCGCTTCCAGGGCGCTCAATGAGGCCAATGGACAGCAGCTGGCCCTGGCCCGCAAGAGCTTCGAGGTGGGCACCGTCACCATCACCGATGTGCATGAGGCGCAATCCCGCTCCGATCTGTCCTCTGCCCAGGTGCTGGCTGCCGAGAGCGATCTCGAAGTCAGGCGCAATGCGCTCCAGGTGCTCACCGCCAAGGCGCCGGAGGCGCTCAAGGGGCTGCGCAAGGGCGTGGCGCTGAGCCGGCCGGAGCCTGCCGACATCCAGTCGTGGGTGAGCGCAGCCGAAGGCGGCAACCTGTTCGTCCAGGCGGCGCAGATCGCGGGTGAGATCGCCGGCCGCGAGGTCGAGCGCAACCGTGCCGCCCACCTTCCCACCCTTGACCTGGTGGCCAGCTACGGCAATTCGGTCGGCTCCACGGCTGCGTTCAGCGGTGTCGCCACGCCGATCCGTACCGATACCGACACCGCCGTGATCGGTGTGCAGCTGTCGATGCCCCTGTTCCAGGGCGGGGCGGTGAACTCCCGCGTCCGGGAGGCCGCGTCCCTGCGGGACAAAGCCGCGGCCGATCTCGACGCGGCGCGCCGCACTGCGGCCCAGAATGCCCGCCAGGCCTACCTGGGGGTGACCAGCGGGCTCGCCCAGGTCAAGGCTTTCGAGGCTGCCCAGGTGTCGTCCAGCTCGGCCCTCGAGGCCAACAAGCTTGGCTACGACGTGGGCGTGCGCATCAACATCGACGTGCTCAATGCCCAGAGCCAGTTGTATGACACCAACCAGAAGCTGGCCAAGGCCCGCTATGACACGCTGATGGCCCAGCTGAAGCTCAAGGCGGCCGCCGGCAGCCTGAGTGACGAGGATATCCGGGCCATCAACGCCTTGCTCGACTGAGCTCTCGCCCGCCAGTTAGCCAACGGCCGCCTGTGCGGCCGTTTCCGTTCATTCTTTTCCAGTTGGCCTGCCTTCCATGCGCTATTCCGACCTCCGTGACTTCATCTTCCAGCTGGAACGCCTCGGCGAGCTCAAGCGGATCAGCGTCCCCGTGGATACTCACCTGGAGATGACCGAGATCTGCGATCGCGTCCTGCGCGCAGGGGGGCCGGCGATCCTCTTCGAACGTCCGCGCGGCCATACCGTGCCGGTGCTGGCCAACCTGTTCGGCACGCCCCAGCGGGTGGCCCTCGGCATGGGGGAAAGTGGCGAGGACTGGCAGGGCGCCCTGCGCGAGGTCGGCAAGCTGCTGGCCTTCCTCAAGGAGCCGGAGCCGCCCAAGGGCCTCAAGGATGCCTGGGACAAGCTGCCGGTGTTCCGCCAGGTCCTCAACATGTCGCCGAAGGTCGTGTCCTCGGCGCCCTGTCAGGAGGTGGTCAAGGAGGGCAAGGACGTGGATCTGGGCAGCCTGCCCATCCAGCATTGCTGGCCCGGCGACGCCGCGCCGCTGATCACCTGGGGGCTGGTGGTGACCCGCGGGCCCAGCAAGACCCGCCAGAACCTCGGGATCTACCGCCAGCAGGTGCTCGGCCCCAACAAGGTCATCATGCGCTGGCTGGCCCACCGGGGCGGCGCGCTGGATTTTCGCGACCACCAGCTGGCCCATCCCGGCCAGCCCTTCCCGGTGGCGGTGGTGCTCGGCTGCGATCCGGCGACCATCCTGGGGGCGGTCACCCCGGTGCCGGACAGCCTGTCGGAATACCAGTTCGCCGGCCTCCTGCGGGGCGCCAAGACCGAACTGGTGAAGTGCCTCGGATCCGACCTGCAGGTGCCGGCCTCCGCCGAGATCGTGCTCGAAGGGGTGATTCACCCCGGTGAGGTGGCCATGGAGGGGCCTTACGGCGACCACACCGGCTACTACAACGAGCAGGCCGAGTTCCCGGTGTTCACCATCGAGCGCATCACCAGCCGCCGTGATCCGATCTATCACAGCACCTACACCGGCAAGCCGCCCGATGAGCCGGCGATGCTGGGCCTGGCCCTCAACGAGGTCTTCGTGCCCCTGTTGCAGAAGCAGTTCACCGAGATCGTCGACTTCTACCTGCCGCCGGAAGGCTGTTCCTATCGGCTGGCCGTGGTGAGCATCCGCAAGCAGTACCCGGGGCATGCCAAGCGGGTGATGTTCGGCATCTGGAGCTTCCTGCGTCAGTTCATGTACACCAAGTTCATCATCGTGGTGGACGACGATGTGAACATCCGCGACTGGAAGGAAGTGATCTGGGCGTTGACCACCCGCATGGACGCTACCCGCGACACCACCCTGGTGGACAACACGCCGATCGATTACCTCGATTTCGCCAGCCCGGTGGCCGGGCTGGGGTCGAAGATGGGCCTCGACGCCACCAACAAGTGGCCCGGCGAGAGCAACCGGGAGTGGGGCACGCCGATCGTCATGGATCCGGCGGTGAAGAAGCGGGTGGATGACATGTGGGGCGAGCTGGGGCTGTAAGTCCGCCGGCCGCGCTCAGGGCGTGCTGGGGGCTCCGGTATTGCCTGGTGTGGCCAGCACCGTTTCGGCGACGATCTTCCACCGCCCCTCCTGGCGCGCCCAGACGAGCTGTTTGCGCACCACGTCCTGGTAATGCCCGGCACGGTAGCGCTGCACGAAGCGCAGGCTGACCCGGTCGGCATGCGTGGCGTGGACCTGCAGGTCCTCGATGAGAATCTGCGGTGAACGGGCTTCAGTCAGGCGCCGGCGTCGCTCGTCTTCCCAGTCGGCCAGGCTGCGTCCGCGGCCCGGCTTGAAATCCTCTGCATAGAAGCGGCGGTAGGTGGCGTAGTCGCCGGCCGACCAGGCGGTGGCCCAGGCTTGTGTCTGCCGGGCCGGGGGGAGGTCGGCCGTGGTGGCCGTTTCTTCCAGCGCGATATGCGGTGTTGGTGGGGCCTCGATGACCGGCAGCGGTGCCGCGGCCAATACCGGGCTGTACGGTGCGGTGCCGAGCAGCTCCGGCGTGATGGGGGCTGCCTGGTAGCGTGTCCGCAGGGCCTGCCGCAATTCGCCGGCGAGGCTCAGCAACTGGGCCTGCAAGGTGGTCTGCTGGGCCCGGTTCTCGATCAAGGTCCGCTGGCTGTTGAAGAGCTCGTCCTGGGCGATGGAGAGATCGTTGAGGCTGCGCCGGCCCGCCTCGAAATGCAGCTCATAGGCGGCTGCGACCCGTTGTGCCGCCATCACCCGCTGTTCCAGCTGGCGAGCGATGCCGCAGGCTTCCTGATGCCTGCGCTGTAGGTCGGTGATCTCGCGGGATACTTTCAGGAGCAGGTCGTCGGCATCGGCCTGGGCGGCCTGGTGGCGCTCCACCGCTTCCGTGTGGCGTCCAAGGTTCTTGCCGCCGAGCGGAATGTCGATGCTGACCTGCAGCTGGGTCGAGCGGTCGGTGTCGGTGACTGGAACGGGGTTGCTGTGGTTGTCCAGACGCTTGCTGACGGACAGGTCCACCGACGGAAAGAAGCTGCCGCGGGCCACGCCGATGTCGGCCTGGCGAGCTGCGCTGCGCTGGAGCGCGGCGCGCAACCGGGGGCTGCGTTCGCGGATGCGCTCCAGCAGGGCGTCCATGTCGCCGGCCTCGGCGTCGGTCCGGAGCGCGGGCGCGATCAGCGCCTCGGGGGCTTCGCCGGTGAGCAGGCGGTACCGGTATTCGGCACTGCCCAGCTGGGCTCGCACCTGGCCGAGCAGGGCCTGGTTCTGGATCTGCCGAACCCGGATCAGATCGAGTTCGGCGGAGGGGATGCGACCGGCCTCGACCCGTCGGGCCACCATGGCCGCCACCTGTTCCTGGCGTTCGAGGGTGGCGTGCAGGCTGTCCATGGTCTGGCGCAGGCGGACCACGTCGGTGTAGGCCTCGGTGATCTCGTAGGCGAGTTGCTCGAGGACGTTGTCCAGGTCGGCTTCGGCGGCGTCCCGTCCGAAGGCAGCCGAGCGCATGCGGTGGGTGTCGGCCGCACCATTGAAGAGGTTCCAGCGCAGGCTGGCGTCATTGCGGCGGAGCCGCCGATCCACCGGGTTCCCCTGGGTCTCGTCGCGGGAGTTGGCGTTGCGGTAACTCAAGCCCAGGGTCGGCGCAAAATCGGAACGGGTCTGGGTGATCTGGGCTTCGGCTGCGCGCAGCAGGGCCTGGGCGGAGCGCACCCCGGGCTGCTGCAGCAGGACCTTGTCCACCACCGTTGGCAGGGGCGCGGCCTGGGCCGTCAAGGTGGCAAGGGTTAGGAGCAGGGCGAGCAGCCTCCGTTGGGTCGGGCGAGTGGGTTTCATCAGCGTTCCCGCAGTGACTTGTCGAGGGTCTTGACCAGGGGCTTGAGCAGATACTCCATCAGGGTGCGCTGGCCCGTCTGGATACTGGTGTCCGCCGCCATGCCGGGAGAGATGGTGAGGTGCTCGGCGGCCTCCCCCAGGTGGTTGCGGCGGGTGGCCAGGAAGACCTCGAAGTAGGTCTCCTTGCGTTCCGGATCCACGATGGCGTCGGCTCCGACCCGGACGACTTCACCCTCCAGGCTGCCGAAGATGGACGAGTCGTAGGCGCTGATGCGTATCCGGGCTGTCTGGCCGACCTTGATGAAGGCGATATCGGCAGGCTTTACCCGAGCCGACACGAGCAGTCGGTCGTCGGCGGGGACAAGCTCCATGATGCTCTCGCCGGGCTTCACCACGCCGCCCAGGGTGTTCACCAGGAGGCGGTTGACCACCCCGTCGAGGGGCGCACGCAGCTCCCGCCGGGCGACCTTGTCGCTGCGTCCGGCCCGTTGCTCGGTGAGGGTGGCGGCGCGCAGTTCCAGTTCGCTCTTCTCCTTGCTTGTCTCGGTGAGGAAGCGCGCGCGGGTTTCCGCCACGCGGGACTGGGCTTCGGCCACGGCGGCCTCCACGCGTGCGATGGTGATCCGGGTTGCTTCCAGGTCACCCTTCTGGCTGGTGTAGCGTTGCTGTGCGGCGAGCAGGTCGGCCCGTGCGCCGGCGCCGGCGGCACTCAGCTTTTCCTCGATGGCGAGGGCTTCGCGGGCTGCGCCGATGCTCTCGGACAGGGCCTGGTGGCGGGACCGCGCCTCGGCCAGTTCCTGCTGGCGCTGGGCCAGCTGGCGCGACAGGGTTTCCAGGGCGTTCTGGCGCTCCTGGCGGCGGCTCTGCCACAGGGTGCGCTGTTCCCGCACCAGTTCGGGAGCCTGGCTGTCCAGTTCGGCCGGGAACTGCGGTGAGGTGCCGCGGGCCTCGGCCTCGAGGCGGATGAGCGCCGCTTGGGCGCCCCACAGGGCTTGCTGGGATTCGCCCAGGTCGGCGTCGAACTGCAGGTTCTGGACCACGGCGAGAACATCGCCCTTGTGCACCACGCTGCCTTCCCGTGCATTCAGGAGTTTGAGGATGCCGCCCTCCATGCTCTGGATCTGCTGGGTCCGGCTGGAGGGGACGACGGCACCGCTGGCGTTCACCGAGATGTCCAGCCGGGCGAAGCTCATCCAGGCGAAGAGCAGCATGAAGAACAGGGCCGTGGTGCCGAGGAGGAGCAGCGCCGCCCGCCGAGGGCCCCGGTCGAAATCCGGATGGGGGCCGAGGGGCTGGCTGTCGAGGCGCGAGGCGCCTGGGTGGGATGCGGGGGGGCTCATGCGGAGAATTCCTTGGCGGGGCTGGCGTTGGCGGCGCCCGGGGCGCCCTGCAGCTTGCGCAGCACGTCGGCGCGGGGGCCGTCGAGGACGACCCGCCCTTGGTCGAGAACGACCAGACGATCCACCAGGGGCAGCATGGCCATCCGGTGCGTGACCAGCAGCAGGGTGACGTCCTTGAGGCTGCGCAGGTTGTCGATCAGGCGGGCTTCGGTGCCCGGGTCCATCATGCTGGACGGCTCGTCGAGCAGCAGCAGGCGCGGCTGCTGGACCAGTGCCCGGGCGATGGAGACCGCCTGACGCTGGCCGCCGGACAGGCGTTCGCCACGCTCGCCGACCTGGGTGCCGAGCCCGTTGGGCATCTGCGCCAGGGTTTCGTCCAGACAGGACAGGCGCAGGGCCTCGAGGAGCCGGGCGTCGCTGGCCTGGCCGTTGCCGAGCAGGATGTTCTCGCGGATGTCGCCGTGGAACAGCACCACGTCCTGCGGCACGTAGCCCACCTGGCGGCGCAGGCTCTGGGGCTCCAGCTGGCTCACCGACAGGCCATCCACCAGCACGGCGCCCTGGTCTGGCGCGTACAGGTTGAGGAGGAGCCGGCACAGCGTGCTCTTGCCCGAGCCGATGCGACCGATGAAGCCGACCTTCTCGCCGGGGCGGATGCTCAGGCTGAGGCCCTTCAGCAGGGGCGGCGACGCGGGGTAGGCAAAGTGCACATCGCGGAAGTCGATACGGCCCTGGAGCTGCGGCAGGTGCAGGCTGTCACCGGCCTCGTCGGTGGGTGACTCCATGACCTTGTCGAGGGCCTGCAGGGCCTGGCGGGTCTGCTCGTAGCGGACGACCAGCGAGGCGATCTGGGTCGCCGGGGTGATGGCGCGGGCGGCCAGCATCGAAACGGCGATCAGCTGCCCCATGGTCAGCTGGCCTTCGGCGATCAGCAGGGCGCCGAACATCACGATCAGCACCGTCGCCACGCTGGTCAGGAGCAGTGAGGCGTAGCTGCCGAAGGCCGTCCATTCACGCATCTGCACGGCGTTCTCCGAGATCTTGACCGTCAGCATCTCCCACTTGCGCCGCGCCCAGGCTTCGGCGCCCAGGCATTTGAGGGTATCCACCCCGTGCATCGTCTCGAACAGGTGGGCGGTGCGCTGGGCCGACTCCTGCATGTTTGCACCGAGCAGCCGGGTCAGCGGCCGGCGGATCAGTACCGAGACGCCGATGGTCACGGGAATGATGAGGGCCGGGACCAGCACGAGCCAGTTGCCGACAATGGCGATCAGGACCAGGAAGAACAGCATGAAGGGCAGGTCGCCGAGCACCGTGAGGGTGGAGGAGGTGACGAACTCCCGCACCGATTCGAAATCCCGCACGATGTTGGCGAGCACGCCGCCTGAGGCCGGCCGATGCGCCGCCCGCAGGCGCAGGGTGTGGGCGAAGATGTGCGCCGACATGGCGATGTCGGCCTTGCGCGCTGCCGACTCGAGCAGGTAGCTGCGCAGCAGCTTGATGACCAGGTCGAAGACGATGACCAGCCCGACCGCGGCGGTGAGCACCCACAGGCTCTCGAGGGCGTTGTTGGGGATGACCCGGTCGTAGACCGACATGGTGTAGAAGGGGATGACCGCTGCGAACAGGTTGCTCATCACGGTCGCCAGCAGCGCCCAGCCGTAGATGCCGCGGTTGGCCAGCAGGGTGTCCCAGAACCAGCGCCGTGGCCGAGGCAGGTGATAGAGCAGGCTGCGGCTGTCGAAAAACACCCGTGGTCGTACGAAGTAGGCGCAGCCCGGGTAGTCGCGGGCGAGGGCTGCCGTATCGAGCCGGACGCTGCCGCGGATGCCGGCCTGCACGCACTCGAACTGATCCCCCTCGCACTTCAGCACCACCAGCGGCTCGCCGTTCTCCATCACGATCAGGGCAGGCAGCTCGGACGGCCGGAAGGCTGCGGGCTGCTTGTCCGTGCGACTGAGTTGGAGGCCTCCACGCTGGGCGCATTCGTGAATATGGGACTCGCGAATGCGCCCGCCCTCGATGGGCGTGTCCGCCAGTAATTGAACGGGGTCGGCACGCTTTCCAAAGAAATGCGCCAGGAACATCAGCTGGTCGATGATGCCATCGACCGGGGCCGAGCCCGGAATGGAGGAGGGGGATTCAGGCATGGGAATGAACTCGGTAGGGCGAATCGCTGGAAGCCGTAATCCGGTTTTCCTGATTACAGGGTGCCGATGGTGCCACAGGGAGTGCACGGAAAAATGTCAAAAAATCACGGTCTGCAATATTGTTGTTTTTCTGATTTTGTCTTTGCTGGGTCGATGGCGCAGGCGCATTGGTCTTTTTGAAGAAATACGGTTTCAAGGTGCCTTGCTGACGGATTTTCTGTGCTTCGACTTGTTTTAAAAATACTGTTTCACAAACTTCTCTTTTCGTGAACTAATGCTTGTCGGAGAAATTTATATTGAAATCGGTGTTGGTGTGGTGGGATTTTTGGGTGAGATTGAGTAGATCTTCTCAGGGCGAGTTTTTTGGAAAAATTCATTTAAAACAGTGTTTTGTGTTTTCTACTTACTGATTTCGTGAGATTTTTGGCAAATTTTCGTTTTGAATTAACTTTGTTTTTAAAATAAAGATGTCGGAATTTCTTACAGAAATCGAGATGGGTGGGGCGTGTTTCATTTGTTAATTCAAGTTTCTAGATCAATAAGTCGTTGAGTGGTTTTGATAATATTGATTTTGACAATTTTGTTGGAGGAATTGGCGCGCTAATTGCCTTTTCATCTCTGATTTCACGGCTCGCACCCCCTTCATTCTTGGGGGCGAAACGAAAAACACAGTGATGGAGATTGGTTATGGCGCTGCCACGTTACGCAACAAGCATTTCTCTTTGTGAAGACACCAGCAAGAATTTCGAGTTGTTCGATCTGCTTGCGCAAGCGGATCCCACCTATTCGGCGCTCAATCCCGAGAAGATCAGGCTGTATGTCAAAGTGAACGGGGTGTACCAGGAGGTCACGGCAGGCTACTTCACCGCCGTCGACAAGGACACCCTGCGCCTCGATATGAGTTCGTTGCCCAACTTCAATGGCCAGCTGGAGGTCAGCGTACTGGGGGCCGACAGCACGGGAAACGGCTTCATCCTCGACCTGACGGTTCAGGTTACGCCGGTCAATGATGCTCCCAGCGGCACTGACTCGATCGTGACGGTGGCCAACGGCGATATCTATGTGCTCGGGTTGGGAAATTTCGGTTTCGTCGATGCGGTGGAGGGCAACGCCTTCAAGTCGGTGGTGATCGATTCCGTGCCGGCCAGTGGTGCCCTGCGCCTGAATGGCGTCGCAGTCGTGGCGGGCCAGGAGATCCTGGCTGCCGATATTGCCGCCGGCAAGCTGAGCTACCTGGCTCCGGTGAATGCCGGCGGCGTCCAGTCCTTCACTTTCCAGGTCCGTGACGATGGTGGTACGGCGGGCTGCGGCGGCGTTGACCTCGATGCCACGCCTAATACTTTCGTCTTTGTCGTGCCCGTACCTGGCGCCATCACCGGTTCCGTGCTGGAAGACACCAACAACGACGACCTCGGTGATACGCCGATTCCGGGGGTGACCATCACCCTGCAGGACAGCAGCGGCAGGGTGGTGGCCACCACCACCACGGACGGCAGCGGCAACTACGCCTTCAATGGCATACCGCCGGGCAACTACACGGTGACCGAAACCAACAAGCCGGGTTACCTGGACGTGGCTGACAAGGATGGCGGCAATCTGAACGTGATTGCGGTGACCGTGGTGCAGGGTGCCACCAGTACCGGGAATTACTTCGTGGATGAGCGACCGGCCGTGCTCGGCGACCGGGTGTGGGAAGACAAGAACGCCAACGGTGTGCAGGACGCGGGTGAGGTGGGCGTCGCCAACGTGCAGGTGCAACTGCGTGATGCCTCGGGAGCGGTCGTGCAGAGCACCACCACAGGGGCTGACGGCCGGTACAGCTTCACCGTGACACCCGGCACCTATTCGGTGGCGGTGGTCAAGCCGGCGGGCTATGAGATCACCGGCCAGGATCTGGGGGGCAATGAGGCCGCTGACAGCGATATCAATGCCGCCGGGCAGAGCGGCCTGGTGGGCCTGGTGTCCGGGCAGAACAATCCGGACGTGGATGCCGGCCTCTACAGGCTGGCGGAGCTGGGCGACAGGGTCTGGTACGACAACAACGCCAATGGTGTGCAGGATGCGGGCGAAGCTGGCGTGCAGGGCGTCAGGGTGTTCCTGCTGGATGCCGCGGGCAACGTGGTGAGCAGTCAGACCACGGATGCCGCCGGCAACTACCTGTTCAGTGGGCTGAAGCCTGGCAGCTACAGTGTTCAGTTCGAGAAGGCCACGCTGCCGGCCGGCTACGTATTCACTGTCAAGGATGCCGCCGCTGACGACAGCGATAGCGATGCCGACCCCGTTACGGGCAAGACGATCCAGACCGTGCTGGAGTCCGGCGAGTCCGACCGCAGCTGGGATGCGGGTATCGTGGGCAGCCCCGGCGCCATTACCGGCACCGTGCGCGAGGACTTGGACAACAATAACACCGGCGATGTCCCGATTGCCGGTGTCACCGTGGTGTTGAAGGACAGCGCTGGAAACCAGGTAGCGACCACCACCACCGATGCGAGTGGCTTCTACAGCTTCAACAATGTGCCGGCCGGCAAGTACACGGTCCACGAAATCAACAAGACGGGCTACCTGGACGTGTCCGACAAGGACGGCGGTGATCCCAACGTGATCGCCGTGACCGTGCCGGCAGGGGGCATCAGCTCGGGCAACGACTTTGTGGACGAGCGCTCTGCCAGCCTGGGCGACAGGGTGTGGCTGGACAAGAACACCAATGGCGTGCAGGACGCGGGCGAGTCTGGCCTTGCCGGTGTAACGGTCAGGTTGCTCGATGCCGGTGGCAACGTGGTCGGCACCACCACCACTGGCGCGGATGGCAGCTACCTGTTCAACAACCTGGCGCCGGGCGACTACACGGCCCAGGTGGTGGCGCCGGCCGGCTATGCCCTGAGCGGCAAGGACCGGGGCGGCAATGACGCGACCGACAGCGACTTCGACCCGCTGACGGGGCAGAGCGGGGTGGTGAACCTGAGTCCGGGTGAAAACGACCTGAGTGTGGATGCCGGCCTGTACCAGAAGGCCTCGATCGGCGATCGGGTGTGGTCGGACAGCAACGGCAACGGCATTCAGGATGCGGGCGAAGCCGGCGTGGCGGGGGCTACGGTCAAACTGCTGGATGCCGGCGGCAACGTGGTCGCCACCACCCAGACCGACGCCAGCGGCAACTACCTGTTCAAGGATCTCGTGCCGGGGATCTACTCGGTGCAATTCACCGCGCCGGCGGGATGTGCTTTCACCCTGAAGGATGCAGGCGGCAACGATGCGCTGGATTCCGACGTGGGGGCCGTGCTGGGCAGCACCAACCTGGTCGTCAATGGCAGCTTCGAATCCGGCGCCAACGGCTGGGTCGGCAGGGGCGATAGCGTGGAAGTCGCCCTGGCCTCCTACTTCGGCGTCAGCGGCGCAACCGGTAGCTATGCGGCTGAGCTGGATTCCAACAAGACCGGCACGTGGACAGGGTTCTACCAGGATGTGGCCACCGTGGCCGGGCAGACCTATCAGCTGAGCATGGACCTGGGCCTGCGCGCAGGAACCTCGCCCTTCACCAATACCGTGCAGATCTGGTGGGATGGCGTCAAGGTGGCGACGGTCGATCCGACCTCCACCACCATGACCAAGTACAGCTTCATGGTAACGGCTGCCGATTCGTCCAGTCGCCTCGAGTTCCGTGAGCAGTCAGGTGACGACGACTGGGTGGGCGGGGTCATCGACAACGTGCGCCTGGTGACGCGCAACGGCGGTTCTGTGCAGAACACCATCCAGACCACCCTGGAGTCCGGTGAGAACGACTTGAACTGGGATGCCGGCATCTACTGCCAACCGGCGCCAGCGCCGACGGCCACTATCGGTGACAAGGTGTGGGAGGACCGCAACTACAACGGCATCCAGGATGCCGGAGAGGTGGGCATCGCCGGTGTCACGGTGAAGCTGCTGAATGCTGCGGGCGCTGTGGTGGGTACCACCACCACCAACTCGAGCGGCAACTACCTCTTCAATGATGTGGAGCTGGGCGATTACAAGGTGCAGGTGGTAGCCCCCACCGGTTACTACTACACCAAGCAGGATCAGGGGAGCAGCGACTCCCTGGACTCGGACGTGAATGGCAGCGGCATCACCGACCTGACAACGCTGACCGCCAATGAGACAGACCTGTCCTGGGATGCCGGCCTGTACCGCAAGGCCAGCGTCGGTGACAAGGTGTGGCTGGATTACAACCACAATGGTGTCCAGGACAGCTCTGAAATGGCTGTGCGCAAGGTGGTGGTGCAACTGCTCGATGTGTCCGGAAATGTGGTGGCCTCCACGCTCACCGATGCGAACGGCAATTACAAGTTCACCAACCTCGATCCCGGTCAGTACAAGCTGTTCTTCGACATGCAGACCATGGAGTGGACCCTCTCGGGGGTGACTTACCGCTACGACCCGAGGACCAACTTCTGGACGACCAAGGACTACGGTAACAACGGCTACGACACGATCGACAACGATGTGGTGGTAGCGGCGACGGATGTCACTCAGGGCTATACGGATGTGTTCACGCTCGTCTCCGGCCAGTACGACAGTAGCCGCGACGCAGGCATCTGCCCGATCGCCATCGATCTTGACGGCGATGGCATCCGCACCATTGCCCGTGAGAACACCTCCGGCAGCTTCGACCTCCTCGGCAGCGGGGCCGGCATCAAGTCCGGCTGGCTCAGCGGAGGCGACGGCTTCCTGGCCATCGACACCAATGGCAACGGCCGCATCGACGACATCCACGAGCTGTTTGGCGGCAACGGTGTGGGCCAGGGCTTTGCCAAGCTTGCCAGCTTCGACAGCAATGGTGACGGCCTGGTGGACAGCCAGGATGCCCGCTTCGGCGAACTCAAGGTGTGGCGTGATGCCAACAGCAACCAGATCACCGACCAGGGCGAGCTGCTGAGCCTGTCGGAAGCGGGGCTGAGCAGCCTGAAGGTGGCCTATGCGGCGCTGCCGGCCATCGACGAGCAGGGCAACCTGCACCTCGAGCGGTCCAGTGCGGCCCTGGCCAATGGGGACAGTGTCGACGTGACCGACGTGTATTTCAGCGTTTCGGCAGAGGATGCCGCCGCCGCCGGTGTCGCGCTTCCCGACATGGCCTCCCTGCTGGGCGCTGAGCAGAGTGTGGATTGCCTGCTCGGCCAGGCCGTGTCGCCGGCCGCAGCCGCGGCAGCTGCGCCGTTGGGGGGGGAGCCTGGTCTGGCCACCCTGACCCAGCTGCTCAATCTGTATGACGACCAGCAGCCCATCCTGATGGCTGCTTGATTCCCCTTGCCCGGCCGGAGTCTCTCCGGCCGGCTTCAAAAACCGGACAACCGGTTCCCTTTACCGCAGGAGAAAACCAAAATGAACTTCACTTCTTTCAAGAAGCCGGTCCTTGCCATGGCTGTCATGGGCGTGCTGGCCAGCGCCTCGGCGCAGGCCAATGATCTCGTGATTTCCCCCGATCTGGGCGCACCGTCCTTCACCGTGGACGTGAACGGAACCAGCAAGGATGTGCTGGCGACGCTCTTCACCATCAGCGATCAGAGCACCGGCTCTTCCTTCCTGGCCTTCTGCTACGAGTTGCTGCAGAACATTGGTGCCGCTGCGTATGTTCCGCCTGGTCTGCCCTACACGGCCGGTTCGATGGCGTCCGCCGCAACCCAGGCGCTGTTCAACCAGAGCTACGCCTCTATCGATCTGGGCAACCAGACCCAGGTTGCCGGCTTCCAGATCGCGCTGTGGGAGACCCTCGACGACAGCAACCGGAGCTCTGGTGCGTACACCAACTGGTTGGGCGATACGGGGTCCGCTGCTGAGGCGAACGCCCTCGCGGTGGCGGATGATCTGCTGGCCAAGGTGCGGAGCGGCGCCCCGAACACGGCCGACTATCAGCTCACCGTATGGAACAATGCGACCAGCCAGGACCTGATCCAGGCGGCACCCCGCGGCAACCAGGTCCCGGAGCCGAGTAGCGCGCTGCTCGGGATGCTTGGCCTTGGTAGTCTGGTCGCCCTGCGTCGCCGCTTGAAGTGACCCGTCCGGGGGGCCTTTGCAGGCACCTCAGGTTTTTCCCGCGGGGCGGAGAGGGGGGACTCCCTTTTTCCGCTCTCCGCGGGCATTTTTCGCAAGGGCTGAAAGACAGCTGGATGGAGGGGGGAATATCCCCCTGTAGAATTTAGGGTCTTCGTGGACGGTTCCCGCTCGCCCTGATCGCCTCCGTCCCCTTGCCTGGCTTTCCAATCCGAGGTTTGCATGCAGTTGAGTCGTTTCTGCCTGGCCCTGTTCATGGGATCAGGTCTTGCATTCCAGTTTGCCCCTGCCGTCGCCGAAGTGATGCTCGGCAATTCCTCCTTGCCAGCCGTTGAGGGCGCCGGCCGTCCTGACAGCGAGGCCATCAACAGGGGGCGGGCCGCGCTGCGAGCCCGCAACCTGGATCAGGCCGAGAAGTACTTCAGCGAGGCCTACCGTCAGAATCCGGCTTCGGTGGAGGCCATGCTCGGCCTTGCCGTGGTCAGCCATTCCCAGGGTAAGGCCAAGCTCGCCAGAGATTGGATGGCCAGCGCCGTTGCCATGGCGCCGGGGCAACCCGCGGTCCTGCAGGCTCAGGCCCGGCTGCTGGTGGAGCAAGGGCTGCCGGCTGCTGCAGAAGAGAGTTACCGGGCCGCCATTGCGGCGAACCCCGAAGGGCTGCAACTCAAGTTGGATCTGGCCAGCTTGTACACGGATACCCTGAGCAAGCCGGCTCAGGCGGTTACGCTGCTACGTGACGCGCTCAAGCAGAAGCCGGACTCTGCAGACATCCTGTATCAGCTTGCGCTGGCCTACATGGGGGATGGTCGCCTCGACGAAGCGGCCCGAGCCCTCGAAGATGCCCTCCGGCGTGACCCTGCGGAGCCGCGCATGCTGCACGCTCGGGGCCTGGTGGCCCAGCGCCAGGGGCAGGCGGAGCGCGCGCTCGAATACTTCGACAAGGCACTTGCGGTGAAGAAGGGCTTCGTCGGGGCGATGATTTCCCGCGGGGATGTACTGCAAACGCTTGGCCGTACCGAGGCCGCTGTCGAGACCTATCGCAAGGCCATCCCGATGGCACCGGGGAGCGCGCTGCCCCACGCTTTGTTGGGGCAGGCACTCAATCGCCTCAAGCGTCCGGCCGAGGCGGAGAAGGCCTATCGGGAAGCGCTGCGGCTCGAGCCGGACAATCTCCGGGTGGCCAACAACCTTGCTGTCCTGCTGGCTGCGCAGAAAACAGGTCTCGACGATGCGCTGGTGATGATCCGCCGGGCGCTGGAGCGGGAGCCGAATCGGGCCACCTATCTGGACACCTTGGGGCTGGTCCAGTTGGCTCGGGGTGACAAGGCGGCTGCACGGCTGGCCTTCGAGCGGGCCGTGGCGCTGGAGCCCGGCAACAGTGAGTTCCGACTGCATCTGACGCAGCTTGGCACTGTTCAACAGCCGGCTGCCGGAGCGACTCCGGTACCTGCCTCCGCGCCGGCACCTGCTGCGGCCGTTGCGGCCAAGCTCCCGGCACCGGCCGCGCCGGTCGCCGCGCGTCCGGCGGTGGCCGAGGACCCCGTCGCCGCGGTCACGGGCCGCCTTGAGGCATGGCGGCAGGCCTGGGAGTCGAAGGATGCCAGGCGCTACCTGAGCTTCTATGCAGCGAGCTTCGTGCCGGCGGACAACCGGGCACGCAGCGCCTGGGAGGCCGATCGCCGGGCCAAGCTCGACAAGAAGGGCGAGATCCGCGTGCAGCTTGGCGCGCCGGCGCTCAAGCCGGAGGGTGAGGTGGTCGCGGTGACCTTCGAGCAGCGCTACCAGTCGGGGAGCTATAGCGATGCGGGCCGCAAGCGTCTCGAGTGGGTGCGCGAAGCCGGCGAATGGAAGATCCGCAGCGAACGCCAGCTTTGAGCGGCGGGCGGTCTGCGTGGGTCAGGCCGCCTGCTGCCAGCGGCCGCCGCCGGCACCCTTGGCCACATACATGGCCTTGTCGGCGCGGGACAGCAGTCCGTTGAGGCTGTAGCCACACTCCGGGTAAGTGGCGACCCCGATGCTGACCCCCAGGCGGCAGCCTGGCAGGCTGGCGGTGGGAAGTGTGGAGATCACACTGACGAGCCGTTCGCAGAGCGGGTCGATATCCGCCTCCTTGTGGGCTCCCGGACAGAGGACGATGAACTCGTCGCCACCCAGGCGAGCCACCAGGTCGGAGCCCCGGGCTGCGGCGGTGAGGGCCCCCGCGACGGCCTTGAGGATGTCATCGCCCGCCGAGTGGCCAAAGCGGTCATTGATGGGTTTGAATCCATCCAGGTCGAGCAGGAGCAGGGCGCCGCAGTCTTCGTCCTGTCGGGCCCGCATCAGCAGCGCTTCAGCGCCTTCCTCGAAGGCTTTCCGGTTGGCAATCCCCGTCAGCGGATCCTCGCGTGCCTGGCTGCGCCAGAGTAGTCCCGCCTCCTCCGCGGCACGGTGACGGCGGATCATGCCGAGCACCAGGACGACGAAGTTCACCAGGGCGAGCAGAAAGGCAGCGCTCTGGATCGCACGCAGGTCCTGGGTGCGACGGATCGAGTCTTGCTCGAGCGCCGAGGTGAGCTGGTTCATCAAGCCTAGGATGGTGCCGTTATGCTGCACAAGATAGGCGGCCGCGGGCTCCAGGCGTTCCGGCAGTCTGCCCTGGGGATTGTGGAGCAGCGCGGTGAGGGGCGTGACGAGGCTGCGTGCCTGGCGGACGATCCGGGAGGCCTCGCCGGTGACGGCGCGCAATGCGACGGGGTGCCCATCGCCGCCTGTGGCTTCGCCGCCTTCGTCGAAGGCCCGCAGGGTCTGTTCGAAGAGCCTGAAGGCGGTATCGATCTCCCGGCGCGCGGTCTCCGGGCTTTCAGTGGCGGCCGGGCGGGTGGCCAGCAGCAGAGCCTTGGTGGTCTGCTGGGATAGCATCCGCTGTCGGCCGGCCAGGTTGATGGCGACTGCATCCTGAGCCACCTGCTCGGCGATCCACAGGTTGCTCAGCAGGGCGACCAGATCGAAGATGACGAACATGACGATCGCCGCGACGATGCGGTGGGTGGAGCCGATGGACGTGGCGACCGGTCGGAGCATGATGTCGGGCGGTGGTGAGTCGCAAGGGGGTGCCTTCAGCATAACGACCGCTGCGGCGAAAGCTGGAATTTCTCGGCCCGGAATGGGAAATGCGGCCCGGGGGCCGCATTTCGGTGGGTGCAGCGCGAAGGGCGGGGACTCAGTCCTTGAAGCGCTCTTCGAGGGCCGCGATGGCCGGCAGGGTCTTGCCTTCGAGGAACTCGAGGAACGCGCCGCCGCCGGTGGAGATGTAGCCCACGTCGTCGGCGATGTCGAACTTGGCGATGGCCGCCAGGGTGTCGCCGCCGCCGGCGATGGAGAACGCCTCGGAGTGGGCGATGGCGGAGGCCAGCATCTTGGTGCCGCCGGCGAACTGGGGCAGTTCGAACACGCCGACCGGGCCGTTCCAGACGATGGTGCCGGCGTTGGCGATGATTTCACCGAGGCGGGCCGCGCTCTTCGGGCCGATGTCCAGGATGCGGTCATGGGCTGCCACGTCATCCACCGAGATCTTGTTGGCGCGGGCCAGGGCGGAGACTTCGTCGGCCACCACCACGTCGGTGGGCAGGGGCACTTCGGCGCCGCGGGCCTTCATGATGTCAATGATGGCGTGGGCTTCCTTGACCAGATCGGGCTCGGCCAGGGATTCGCCGATGCGCTTGCCGGAGGCCAGCAGGAAGGTGTTGGCGATGCCGCCGCCGACGATCAGCTGGTCGACCTTGTCGGCCAGGGACTTCAGGATGGTCAGCTTGGATGACACCTTGGAGCCGCCGACGATGGCGACCAGCGGCCGCGCCGGAGCGTGCAGGGCCTTGCCCAGGGCGTCGATCTCGGCGCCCATCAGCATGCCGGCGCAAGCCACCGGGGCAAAGCGGGCGATGCCATGGGTAGTGGCTTCGGCGCGGTGTGCGGTGCCGAAGGCGTCGTTCACGTAGATGTCGCAGAGGGCGGCCATCTTGCGCGCGAGCTCTTCGTTGTTCTTCTTCTCGCCCTTGTTGCAGCGGCAGTTCTCGAGCAGCACGACCTCGCCGGGAGCGACTTCAAAACCACCGTCGACCCAGTTCTGGATCAGGCGCACCGGCTTGTGCAGCAGCTGGCCCAGGCGCACGGCGACTGGCGCGAGGCTGTCCTCGGCGTTCAGCTCGCCTTCGGTCGGACGACCCAGGTGGGAGGTGACCATGACCGCCGCGCCGCCTTCGAGGGCGTACTTGATGGACGGGATGGAGGCGCGGATGCGGGTGTCTTCGGTGATGTTGCCGGCGTCGTCCTGCGGCACGTTGAGGTCGGCGCGGATGAAGACCTTCTTGCCCTTGACGTCGAGATCGGTGAGTTTCTTGACTTGCATGATGATGTACTTTGAGGCGGCGGAATGAAAAACGCCCCGCGCAGGCGGGGCGTCGATGCATCGGGCTTACTTGGCGTTCACGTAGGCACGGGCGGCGTCGAGCATGCGGCAGGAGTAGCCCCACTCGTTGTCGTACCAGGCCAGGACCTTGACCAGCACGGAACCGTCTTCGCCCTTGATGACGCGGGTCTGGGTGGCGTCGAAGGTCGAGGAGACGGTGGTGTGGTTGAAGTCGGAGGAGACCAGCGGCTCGTTGTTGACGTCGAGGATGCCCTTCAGCGGGCCGTTGGCGGCGGCAGTCATCAAGGCGTTGATTTCTTCCTTGGTGGTGGCGCGCTCGGCGGTGAAGGTCAGGTCGACCAGCGAGACGTTGATGGTCGGCACGCGCAGCGCGAAACCGTCAAACTTGCCGACCAGTTGCGGCAGCACCAGGCCGACAGCCTTGGCGGCGCCGGTCTTGGTCGGGATGATGTTGGCGGCGGCGGCGCGGGCGCGGCGCAGGTCCTTGTGGCGGACGTCGACGGTGACCTGGTCGTTGGTGTAGGCGTGGATGGTGGTCATCAGGCCCTGCTTGATGCCGACGCTGTCGGCCAGGATCTTGGCCACCGGGGCCAGGCAGTTGGTGGTGCAGGAGGCGTTGGAGACGACGGTCATGCCGGCCTTCAGGGCCTCCTCGTTCACGCCCATGACGATGGTGGTGTCCACGTCGTCACCGCCCGGGGCGGAGATCAGCACGCGCTTGGCACCCTGGTCGAGCAGGGCTTGGGCCTTGGCCTTGGTGGTGTAGGCGCCGGTGCACTCCAGCAGCACGTCCACGCCGTGGCTGCCCCAGTTGACGCCCTTCGGGTCCTTGGTGGAGTAGAACGGGATCTTCTTGCCGTCGATGATGATGACGTTGTCGCCTTCGGTCTCGACCGAGGTGGCAAAGCGGCCATGGGTGGTGTCGTACTTCAGCAGGTGGGCGTTGGTGGCCAGATCGCCGGAGGCGTTGATGGCGACCACTTCAAACTCGTTCTGCAGACCCTGCTCGTAGATGGCGCGCAGCGTACAGCGGCCGATACGACCGAAACCATTGATGGCGACCTTGATGCTCATCGATTCTTCTCCCTAGTCTTAATCACACAAAAACAAATTCTGTGGGTGCGGCCCGGGGGCCGCACGTGCGTCGAGGCGCTTGATTGCGCCTCAGGCGATGACCTTCTTCACCGCAGCGGCGACGGCCTCGGCGGTGATGCCGAAATACTTGAACAGCTCGCCGGCCGGGGCGGACTCGCCGAAGCGGTCGAGGCCGATGACTTCGCCTTCAAGGCCGACATACTTGCGCCAGCCGTCGGTGACACCGGCTTCCACTGCGACCCGGGGCAGACCCTTGGGCAGCACGCTGGCGCGGTAGTCCGCATCCTGGCGGTCGAAGACGTTGGTGCTGGGCATTGAGACCACCCGCACGGCGATGCCGGCTTCCGCGAGCTGTTGCTGGGCGGCCACGGCGAGGGCCACTTCGGAGCCGGTCGCTATGATAACGGCTTGCGGCTGAACCGGCTGTGACGGAGTGCCCGCTTCGGACAGCACATAGCCACCGCGGCGGATGTCGGCCAGCTGCGCGGCGCTGCGCGCCTGGAAGGGCAGGTTCTGGCGCGAGAAGGCGAGGGAGCTGGGGCCCGCCTTGCGTTCGATGGCCGAAGCCCAGGCCACCGCGGACTCGGCGGTGTCGCAGGGACGCCAGACGTCCATGTTGGGGATCAGACGCAGGCTGGCGGTCTGCTCGACCGGCTGGTGGGTCGGGCCGTCCTCGCCCAGGCCGATGGAGTCGTGGGTGAACACGAAGATCTGACGCACCTTCATCAGCGCCGCCATACGCAGGGCGTTACGGGCGTACTCGCTGAACATCAGGAAGGTGGCGGTGTAGGGGATCAGGCCGCCGTGCAGGGCCACGCCGTTGGCGATGGCCGCCATGCCGAACTCGCGCACGCCGTAGTAGACGTAGTTGCCGCCGCTGGTCTTGCTGACACCCTTGGCGCCGGACCACAGGGTCAGGTTGGAGCCGGCCAGGTCGGCGGAGCCGCCGAGGAGCTCAGGCAGCTTCGGCGCGAAAGCCTCGATGCTGTTCTGGCTGGCCTTGCGGGTGGCGATGGTCTCGCCCTTCTCGGTGACCTTGGCCAGCACGCTGTCCACGTGGGCAGCCCAGTCGGCGGGCAGCTCACCGGCCATGCGGCGGGTGAATTCGGCGGCCAGCTCGGGGAAGGCAGTGGCGTAGGCGGCAAAGCGGCTGCGCCACTCGGCTTCGGCGGCGGCGCCCTTGGCGCGGGCATCCCAGGCGGCGTAGACGTCGGCCGGGATCTCGAAGGGCGGGTGGTTCCAGCCGATGTGGGCGCGGGTCGCCTCGATCTCGGCGGCACCCAGGGGGGCGCCGTGGACGTCGTGGCTGTCCTGCTTGTTGGGGGCGCCGGCGCCGATGATGGTCTTGCAGCAGATCAGCGACGGGCGACCGGTCTCGGCGCGGGCGGCGGCCAGGGCGGCCTCGATGGCATCCGGGTCATGGCCCTGCACATCGCGCACCACGTGCCAGCCGTAGGCCTCGAAGCGCTTGGGGGTGTCGTCGGTGAACCAGCCCTCGACGTGGCCGTCGATGGAGATGTTGTTGTCGTCGTAGAAAGCGATCAGCTTGCCCAGGCCCCAGGTGCCGGCCAGGGAGCAGGCTTCGTGGGAGATGCCTTCCATCAGGCAGCCATCGCCCAGGAAGACGTAGGTGTGGTGATTGACGATCTCGTGGCCGGGGCGGTTGAAGTCAGCGGCGAGGATCTTCTCGGCGAGGGCCATGCCCACGGCGTTGGTGATGCCCTGGCCGAGGGGGCCGGTGGTGGTCTCGACGCCCGGGGTGTAGCCGACTTCCGGGTGGCCCGGCGTCTTGCTGTGGAGCTGGCGGAAGTTCTTGAGGTCGTCGATGGACAGATCGTAGCCGGTGAGGTGCAGCAGGGCGTAGATCAGCATCGAGCCGTGGCCGTTGGACTGGACGAAGCGGTCGCGGTCGGCCCACTGGGGATTCGCCGGATTGTGGCGGAGATGCCGGCGCCACAGCACCTCGGCGATTTCGGCCATGCCCATGGGGGCACCGGGGTGGCCGGAGTTGGCTTTCTGGACGGCGTCCATGGCCAGCGCGCGAATCGCGCCAGTCAGGGGGTTGAAGACGGGCGGCTTGACGTTACGCGAAGAAGACATCGAAGAACCTTCGGCCGGGGGAACGGCGCGCAAAGACCGCAATTATCTTTGATTTACCTGCACTTGGGTAGCCTTGCGGGGGAGTAATACGGGGCTTCGGTCCGCTTCGCGGTAAGGCGCCGGATTCTCCGGCATAATCCGCGGCGGTGGTCTTATTACATTTTCTTACATCGCGCCGTGATGCCCCGAATATCGCTCCGTCTGCTCATTCTGCTGGCCCTGGGTCTGGTGCTGTTGCAGGGATGCAGTTCCATCAAGTACACGACGGATGACGGGCGCAAGGTGAATGAGACCTTGCTGGCCGATCTGCGTCTGCTCGGCCACGGCGAGCGGGCCCTGCGGCCGGCGATAGCCCGCTCGGCTGCCCTGCAGGACAAGGAATGCAGCCGCCAGTGGGAACTGCCCTTCAGCGTCGCTACCAGCTATGACTGGCCCGAGGACGACCGGGTCGCCTGGGTCCGGGCGCTCCAGGTGGATGAGCGCCTCACCGTCATCGGGGCCGCGCCGGACGCCGGCCTGCAGCCCGGCGACAAGCTGGTGGATATCAAGGGCTACCACAAGAACGATGCCGGCAAGATGCTGCGGGAGTTGGCCGAGCGGCGGGATCAGGGCGAGCCCTTTCCGGTCCGCACCGCGGCCGGCCGTACCGTGCTGGTCAAGCCCTTCCAGGTGTGCCGCGGCTACACGCGCCTGGCGCCGCCGCTGACGCCGGCCTACCAGGACTTTCACTGGTTGATGAGCATTCATCCGCTGAACCTGTTCGTGCCGCAGATCAGTGCCGACGAGGCGCTGTGGATGGTGCTGTGGACTCAGGGCCTGTCTGAAGAGGGTGGGGCGCGCATGAAGACCTTCCATTACAGCAAGGAGGTCATCTCGACCCTGTTCGAGGTGGCCACCCTGGCGGTCGGCCTCAATGCGGCTGCGGAGGCGGCCAAGGTGGCCGCCAGCCAGGCGGCCCAGGCCGCGGCGGCGGCAGATCGGAAGAGCACACGTCTGAACTCCAGTCACGAATCACCA
>CALBTT010000030.1 GCA_937967645.1 uncultured Zoogloea sp. | reverse complement strand
TACCCTTTTTCCCTACACGACGCTCTTCCGATCTGTGCTGGGCGCGGTCTCGGCAGGCGGTGCCGGCTTGCGGGGCCGCGGACGCGGGCGCGGAGGCGGCGCATCGCCGAGCAGGGGCCGCTTGTCGTCCGGGTTCCGGAGGGTCGGCTTGGGCAGGGGTGTCAGGCGGGCATCGAGCGGCGGCAGCACGGTGGCCTGCTCGGTCGGCACCTGCCAGGCGGGGCCGAACAGGACGAGCACATGCACCAGGGCCGACAGGCCGAGGGCGAAGGCAAGCCTGCGGTTGTACCTGGCGGCCACGGCCATCGGCAGTTCAGGCTTCGACCGGCGGCACCGTCCAGCCGGTCGGGCCGGCGTTCTCGGCCTTGACGCTCACCCGGCCGGCCGCGTCGATGGACAGGCGGTCGGCGACGAACCAGCTCACCGCCTGGGGATAGATGCGGTGCTCCTGGACCAGCACGCGGGCGGCGAGGCTGTCCTCGTCGTCGCCGGGCAGCACCGGCACCACGGCCTGGATCACGATGGGGCCGCAATCCAGGGTCGGGGTCACGAAATGCACGGTGGTGCCATGCACCCGCACACCGGCCTCCAGCGCACGCTGGTGGGTGTGCAGCCCGGGGAAGGATGGCAGCAGGCTGGGGTGGATGTTGAGCAGGCGGCCGCTGTAGCGATTGACGAAGCCGTCGGTGAGCACGCGCATGAAGCCGGCCAGCACCACCAGGTCGGGAGCCAGCGCGTCGATGGTGTCGGCCAGGGCCGCGTCGAAGGCCTCACGGCTCGGGTAGGCCTTGTGGTCCACCACCCGGGTGGGGATGCCGTGGCTGGCGGCAAAGGCCAGGCCGCCGGCATCGGGGCGGTTGGAGATCACGGCGGCGATGCGCGCGCCGGGGATCTGCGCCCGGACAATGGCTTCCATGTTGCTGCCACGACCGGAGATGAGGATGACGATGTTTTTCATGGTACGAATCAGCCCGCCGCCGGGGCACGCCGGCTCTTCAGCCAGCCGATGACGATGGGCAGCAGGGAAACGGCAATGATGCCGAGGATGACGATGGAGAGGTTCTTCTTGACCGCCGGGATGTTGCCGAAAAAGTAGCCGAGCCAGGTGAGGGAGAAGATCCAGATGCAGCCACCGAGGAAGTCGAGGGCCACGAAGCGGGCGTAGGTCATGCGCGCCACACCGGCGACGAAGGGCGCAAAGGTGCGCAGCAGCGGCAGGAAGCGGGCAATGATGATGGTCTTGCCGCCATGCTGCTCGAAGTAGGCGTGGGTCTTGTCGAAGGCGGCGCGGTTGAACAGCCGCGAGTTCTCCCAGCGGAACACCTTGGGACCGATGGTGTGGCCGATCCAGTAGTTGGTGTTGTCACCCAATACCGCGGCCGCCAGCAGCACGCCGCACAGCACCCCGATGTCCATGCCGCCGGTGGCGGCAAGGGCGCCCGCCACGAAGAGCAGGGAGTCGCCGGGCAGGAAGGGAAAGACCACCAGCCCGGTTTCGCAGAAGATGATCAGGAAGAGGATGGCGTAGATCCAGATGCCATACTCGGCGGTAAGCGCCGCCAGGTGCACGTCGAGGTGCAGGATGACATCGATGAAAACGGTGAGGAGTTCCATTGCCGCACTGCAGAAATGTGGGTGCGACATGATACCGGAGACGGGCCCGGACCGTGCGCTGCAACATCCGGGCCCCGTCCTTCACGGAAGGATGCCCGGCAGCGTGACATATGCGCGTTGCCCCTGTGCCGGGCGTCATGTTACTAATGCCGGTTATGCAAACTGCAGGCTCCGCGGCGCGTGGCCGCAGAGGCGCGGGCATGCGCCGCAGCCTGCCCGCAACGATCCCGAAAGGTATTCCGTGCCCCCCAGTCTGTCCGTCGTCATCCCCTGCTACCGCTCCCGGGCCACCCTGCCCGAACTCCACGCTCGCCTGATTGCCGCACTCGAACCCCTGGGCGGCCCGCTGGAGATCGTCCTGGTGGAGGACTGCGGCGGTGACGACACCTGGGAGGTGATCCAGGACCTGGCGCGACGCGATCCGCAGGTCCGCGGCATCAAGCTGGCGCGCAACTACGGCCAGCACAATGCGCTGCTGTGCGGCATCCGGGCCGCCCGCCACGAGGTGATCGTCACCATCGACGATGACCTGCAGAACCCTCCCGAGGAGATCCCCAAGCTGCTCGCCCGCCTGGCCGAAGGGCATGATGTGGTGTACGGCTCGCCGGCCAAGGAAACCCACGGCTTCTTCCGGGACATGGCCTCGCGCATCACCAAGCTCGCCCTGCAGGGTGCAATGGGCGTCGAATCGGCCAGCAAGGTGAGTGCTTTCCGGGCCTTCCGCACCCGTCTGCGCGAAGCCTTCGCCGACTACCGCAGTCCGTCGGTCAACCTCGACGTGCTGCTGACCTGGGGCAGCACCCGCTTCGCCTCCGTCGCGGTGCGCCAGGACGACCGCACGGTGGGCGACTCGGGCTACACCCTCAGGAAGCTGATCAACCACGCCATCAACATGATGACCGGCTTCTCGGTGCTGCCCCTGCAGATCGCCAGCGTGCTGGGCATCACCTTCGGGGTCTTCGGCCTGCTGATCCTCGCGTACGTGCTGGTGCGCTACCTGATCTCCGGCAGTGCGGTGCCCGGCTTCACCTTCCTGGCCTCGATCATCACCATCTTCTCGGGAGTACAGCTGTTCGCCCTCGGCGTCTTCGGGGAATACCTGGCGCGCATGCACTTCCGCTCCATGGAACGCCCCCCCTACACCACCCAGCACGACACCCGCCTGCCCCGGGAGAGTGACACCCATGCCTGACGCCACCTCCCTCGCCGCCGGGCACATCGATACGCCCGAGCTTGAACTGGCCTGGTCCGAGGCCCCCTGGGACAGCGTGCTGTTCGGCGCACCGGTCCTGCAGATCAACACCCTGGCCGTCCGCAGTGCCGGCGCCGGCGAAGCAGCCCGGCCCTTCGTGGAGGCCCGCGAGCGGCTCGGCACCCGGTTGGTCAGTTGCCGCCTGCCCCACGACCGGCTGGCCGAGTCGATGCTGCTCGAAGACCTGGGCTTCCGCTTCATCGAGATGCTCTACCAGCCCAGCCTCGAGCTGACCGGCCCGGCGGGCCCTGAGACGGGCCTGACGGTGAGCCGCGCCACCGCGGCCGACCTGCCCGACATGCTGGATACCGCCGGTGCCGCCTTCGGCAACGAGCGCTTCCACATGGACCCACGGCTACCTTCCGCCCTGGGTGACCTGCGCTACCAGAACTGGGTGAGGAACACCCTGGACCACCCCTCGCAACAGCTCTTCGCGATCCGGGACGGTGACGCTCAGGTGGCCTTCTTCATCACCGAAGACCTTCCCGGCGGAGTCTGCTACTGGCACCTCACCGCCGTGGCCCCGCGGCTGCAGGGCCAGGGCTACGGGCGACGGACCTGGGAGGCGATGATCGAACACGCCCGCCGCAACGGCGCCGGACAGGTCCGCACCAGCATCGTGGCACGCAACCACCGGGTGCTGAACCTCTACGCCCGGCTGGGGTTCCGCTTCCCGCCGCCGCAGATGACCTTCCACTGGGTGGCCGCCGCATGAAGGGGACACTTGGGCAGCTGCTGCGCTATGGGCTGGTCGGGCTCGCCTCCAATGGCGTCCTGTACCTGGCCTATCTGGCGCTCACCAGTGCCGGCATGGGCGCCAAGCTCGCCATGAGCCTGCTCTACGCCCTGGGGGTGGCCCAGACCTTCTTCTTCAACAAACGCTGGTCCTTCCGCCACGAAGGCGCCCATCGGGCCACCTTCGTGCGCTACTGCGCGAGCTATGCGATCGGCTATGCGGTGAACCTGGCCGCGCTGCACCTGCTGGTGGATCGCCTCGGCCTGCCTCATCAGATCGTGCAGGGCGTGATGATCCTGGCGATCGCCGCCCTCCTCTTCCTGCTGCAAAAGCTGTGGGTCTTCCGGACCAACTCCTCCACGCCAACCGCCCATCCGACACGCTCATGAACATCCCTTTCAACAAGCCCTACATGACGGGCAAGGAGCTCTGGAACATCGCTCAGGCCCATGCCAATGGCCATCTGGCCGGTGATGGCAACTTCACCAAACGCTGTTCACGCTGGCTGGAGGCACGCACCGGGACAAGCAAGGCCCTGCTGACCCACTCCTGCACCGCGGCACTGGAAATGTCCGCCATCCTCGCGGACATCCAGCCCGGCGATGAGGTCATCATGCCCTCATACACCTTTGTATCGACGGCCAACGCCTTTGCCCTGCGGGGTGCGGTGCCCGTGTTTGTTGATATCCGCCCCGACACCCTCAACATCGACGAGACGCTGATCGAGGCCGCCATCACGCCGCGCACCAAGGCCATCGTCCCGGTGCATTACGCGGGCGTCGGCTGCGAGATGGATGCCATCATGGCCATCGCCAACCGGCACAACCTGCTCGTGGTGGAAGACGCCGCCCAGGCCGTGATGGCCAGCTACAAGGGGCGCCCCCTGGGCTCCATCGGCCACATGGGTGCCCTGTCCTTCCATGAAACCAAGAACATCATCTCCGGCGAAGGCGGCGCGCTGCTGGCCAACGGACTGCAGTTCGCCGAGCGGGCCGAGATCATCCGCGAGAAAGGCACCAACCGCTCCCAGTTCTTCCGCGGCCAGGTGGACAAATACACCTGGATGGACATCGGCTCATCCTATCTGCCGGGGGAGATCATCGCTGCCTTCCTCGCCGCACAGATCGACGAGGCCGACGAGATCACCCGGCAGCGACTGGCCATCTGGACGACTTACCACCAGTGGCTGGCCGACGCCGAGCGGTCCGGCAAGCTGCGCCGCCCGGTGGTACCGCCCCACTGCCAGCACAACGCCCACATGTATTACGTGCTGCTGCCCGACCTGGCGCATCGCACCACCTTCATCGACCGTCTGCGCGAGGCCGGCGTGCACTCGGTGTTCCACTACATCCCCCTGCACAGCGCGCCCGCCGGGCAGCGCTATGGCCGCGCCCACGGCGAGCTGCCGGTGACCACTGAAATGGCCGACCGCCTCGTGCGCCTGCCGTTGTGGATCGGCCTCGAGGAACACCAGGCCCAAGTCATCCAGCACGTCCTGGAGGCGTTGTGACCCGTCACCTGACCGACCGCGGCAACAGGGAGGCGCCCCCTTCCACCCTGGCGGTGGGCGCACTGGTGGCCTTGGCCGTAGCGGTACGCCTGTTTTTCTATACGGGCTTTTTCGGATCCGACGAGCTGACCTACGTGGAGTCAGCGCTCCGGATCGCCAGCGGCGACTTCACACCATCCGGCTACATCGGCGCCATTCGCTACGGTCTGCAGCTGCCCATGGCGGCATTTGCTGCCTTGTTCGGCTCGTCTGAATACGCCCTCAACCTCTGGCCATTCCTGTGCTCGGTCACCGAGATCGCCCTTGTGGCCACCCTCGGCCGCCACCTGGTTGGCAGGCGCGCCGCACTGACCGCCGGCCTGATCCTGGCGGTGCTGCCGGTGCATGTGCATTTTGCCGGCCGCCTGATGGCCGACGCACCGCTTGCCCTGTGCCTCACTGCCAGCTTCCTGCTGTTCTGGCGCGGCCAACGGCTCGACTCGGCAGCGTCCTTCCTGCTGGCTGGACTGGCCGCCGGCCTGTCCTTCTGGGTCAAGGAAGTCACCACCCTGTACCTCGCCGTATTCCTGGCCTACCCCGTGCTGTTCCGCCAATGGAACTGGAAATGGCTGTGGATGCTGGGCGGCTTTGCGCTGATGGTGAGCGCCAACCTGCTGCTTTTCTTCATGCTCACGGGCGACCCGCTCTACGTTCTGCGCATCGCGGGCTCCGCCGCGGCGGAATACGCAGCCAGCTCCGGGCGCTTTGCCGGAGTCGCCAACGACTCGGCCGCCACCTACTACCTCGAGTACTTCTTCCTCAAGATTTACCATTCCTGGCTTCTGGGCCCGCTGGCACTGATCGGGCTCGCCTGCCTGTGGCGTCAACGAACCAGGGATACCGGCGCAGGCGGCGGGTTTCTGGCCTTGTGGGCAATCGGTCTGCTGGCCCTGTTCTCCTTGCTGCCAGTGTCCCTGCACCCGCTCAAGCTGATCAGCAAGCAGGTCAACTACATGTTGATGTTTGCAGCACCGCTTGCACTGCTTGCCGCGGTATTCGTCTCACGCCAGCGGGGAGCGGTCCAGGGCCTGGCGCTGGTACTGATCGTACTGCCCAGCCTGATGCTGGGGGCATTGGAGAGAAACACCGTGGCGGTGTTTACCGCCAACAGCAAGGGCGCAGTGGAACTGGCCCGCGGACTCAAACCCGAAGACCAGGTATATGGCCCGGTTGGCGCCGAAAAGGCGGCCTACTTCTACAGCATGGTGAGGCCCGACCGCGCGCCCGTGAGAATCATGCCGTTGGACGATCTGCTCGCAGGCAGGATCCTGCCGCCCGCCGGGCAGAGCCTCGTCGCCATCGTGGACACCCCCGCCCCGGCACCCGCCTGCTGGCACGCCATCGGTCCCCTGCAGCCAGTGACCGAAACCCGCTTGAGTGGTCTCTTCCGTGCCATGGCCCAAGCCGCAGGAATGCTTCCGGGCAGCCTCGGCAGCAAGGCGGCCGCGAAACTGACCGAATTGGTCGTCCCGCCCCCCGCGCGGATCTACCGCATCCCGGACGCCAGCCAGGTACATTGCCCGGCGTAATGAGGCGTACCCCGCGCGGCCCCGCCTCCACCTGGGAGGCGGGGCCGCATGATCAGGCCAGGGCCTTGCCGACGATCTCGGTGACGTCGGGCGACAAGCCCTCCGCCCCCGCCACCTGCTCCAGCGCAACGCGGATCCGGGCCTGGATGGCCGGCGTGAACTTGCGCCAGCCTTCCAGGGCGCGCGCCATGCGCGAGGCCACCTGCGGGTTGTTGCGGTCGAGGGCCACCACCTGCTCGGCCCAGAAGGCATAGCCGGCACCGTCCTCCCGGTGGAACTCAGCCGCGTTGGCCTTGAAGTAGCCGCCCAGCAGTGAGTACACCTTGTTGGGGTTGGACAGGCTGAAGGCCGGGTTGTCCATCAGGGCGCGGACCCGCTCGAGGGTGGCCGGCGCGGCATCGGACCAGCGCCAGGCGCCGGCCTGCAGCAGGAACCACTTGTCCAGCACCAGGGCGTCGTCCTTGTAGCGTTCGTGGAAAGCCTCGAGGGCCTCCAGACGCTCCGGCGCGTCGCTCTGCACCAGGGCCGCCAGGGCGCCGTAGCGGTCGGTCATGTTGCCGGCGGTCTTGAACTGCAGGGTGGCCAGCTGCACCGCGGTGGGTCCGCCCCAGGCCATCATGTAGCGCAGGCACAGGTTGCGCAGGGCGCGCCGGCCTGCATCGGCCGGGTGGTAGCGGTAATCGCCGTCCACCTCCAGGTCCATGTAACGGGCCAGGAAGTCGCCCTGGAGGGCATGGCCCAGTTCGCGACTCAGGTGGATCAGGGCGGCACGCAGCGGCGCCGGATCGGCCGGCTGCATGCGCTCGAGCAGATAGGCCTCGGAGGGCAGCGCCAGGGTCTCGGCGACGAAGGCCGGATCCAGACCGGCGTTGATCAGCAGCGCCCGGAAGGCGTGGCCGAAGGCCTGCGGCACTTCCATCGGCCGGCCGGCGGCGGTCTCGGCCGCCAGGGCCAGGATCACCCGCTCCATGTAGCGCTGGGCGGCATCCCAGCGGTTGAAGGGGTCGCTGTCGTGGGCCATGCGGAAGGCCAGGCGAGCATCGTCCTCGGCGATCTCGAGGATCACCGGGGCGGAGTAGCCGCGCAGCACGGAGGGCACCGGCTCGGCGTCGATGCCGGTGAAGCGCCAGGTCCGGCTGGTGTCCTTGAGCTCGAGCACCCGGGTGGTGTCGCCTGCATGGGCCTCGCCCTCCAGCTGCAGGGGCAGGTCGGCACCGTCGGCGCCGATCAGGCCCACCGCCACCGGAATGTGCAGGGGCAGTTTGTCCGCCTGGCCGGGGGTGGCCGGGGTACTCTGGCTGAGGGTCAGGCTGTAGCTGCGGCCGGCCGGGTCGTACACGCCCTCGGCCTTGAGGCGCGGCGTACCGGCCTGGCTGTACCAGCGCATGAAGAGGTCCAGGTCGGCGCCATTGGCCTCGGCCATGCAGCCCACGAAGTCGTCGCAGGTCACGGCCTGGCCGTCGTGGTAGGAGAAGTACAGGTCCATGCCGTTGCGGAAGCCCTCACGCCCCAGCAGGGTGTGCAGCATGCGGATGACCTCGGCGCCCTTCTGGTACACCGTGGCGGTGTAGAAGTTGTTGATCTCCTGGTAGCTGTCCGGGCGGATCGGGTGGGCCATGGGCCCCGCGTCCTCGGGGAACTGGCCGCTGCGCAGGCCGCGCACGTTGGCAATGCGGGTCACCGCGCGGGCCGAGGCGGCGGCCTCCGGCGAGTCGGAGGCGCGGGCCATCATGTCGGCGGTGAACTGCTGGTCGCGGAAGACCGTGAGGCCTTCCTTGAGGGTGAGCTGGAACCAGTCGCGGCAGGTGACCCGGTTACCCGTCCAGTTGTGGAAGTATTCGTGGGCGACCACGCTCTCCACGTTCTCGAAGTCCAGGTCGGTGCCGGTCTCGGGGTTGGCCAGCACGTACTTGGTGTTGAAGATGTTGAGGCCCTTGTTCTCCATGGCGCCCATGTTGAAGTCGGACACGGCGACGATCATGAAGCGGTCCAGGTCCAGCTCCAGGCCGAACACCTCTTCGTCCCAGCGCATGGAATGGATCAGCGAGTCCATGGCGTGGCCGACCCGGTCCAGGTCACGCGCCTCGACCCACACCTGCAGCAGCACTTCGCGGCCGGAGGCGGTGTCCACCTTGCGCTCCAGGGCCTTGAGATCGGCCGCCACCAGGGCGAACAGGTAGGAGGGCTTGGGGAAGGGATCCTCCCAGCGGGCGAAGTGGCGGCCGTTGGGCAGGCTGCCGGTCTCGAGCAGGTTGCCGTTGGACAGCAGCACCGGGCAAGCCGCCGCATCAGCCTCCAGGCGCACGGTGTAGCGGGCCATGATGTCCGGCCGGTCGGGGAAGTAGGTGATGCTGCGGAAGCCCTCCGCCTCGCACTGGGTGTAGTAGCCACCGCGCGACTGGTAGAGGCCCGACAGGGTCAGGTTGGCGGAGGGGTCGATGCGGGTGACGATGTCCAGCACCACCCGTTCGGCCGACACGTCGATCTCCAGCCCGGAATCCGTCTTCCGCACCTGACCAGGCGCCGGTTCGGCACCATCCACGCGCAGGGACACCAGCTCGAGCCCCTCGCCGAACAGGACGACCGGCCCCGCAGGCGCCTCCTCATTGCGCACGCACACCAGGCGGCTGCTGACCTGGGTGGCCTTGGGATCGAGGAGGAAGTCCAGATCAACGGTTTCGACGCCGTAGGCGAGAGGCTGGTAGGCCTCGCGCCGGACGGGGGTGCCTTGTTGGGTACGCATGTGGGGGAGTCCTTGTGGGTTTCTTCTGCAAGGGTGGGATTCTAGCCCGCTCCCGCCCCCGGACGCAGCCTTGGCACGGGTGGGCGGCGGGGTGCCATCCAGCACGTATGGCAGAATGGAGGGGCTGAATCGGCGCCCGACGCCGCACTGCAGCAGTCTGAAAGGCCCATCCCGGAACACACACATGCCAAGAGTGAAACACGCCCTGATCATCGGCGCCGGCGTTGCCGGCACCTCCGTTGCCGAACGCCTGGCCGCCCGCGGCTGGCAGGTCTGCGTTGTCGACGCGGCCGACGGCCCTGGACAGGGCGCCTCGGGCAACCGGGCCGGGGTGTTCCGCCCCCTGCCCAGCCTGGACGACAACCGCCTGGCGCGCATCACGCGGGCCGGCTTTCTTTACGGGCTGCGCCATCTGGCCCACCTCGCCGAACAAGGCCACCCGGTGCGCTGGGAGGCCACCGGCGTACTGCACCTGGCGCGGGACGCCAAGCAGGAAACCAAGATGCGCGCGGTGGTCGAGGCTCACCGCCCGGCTGAAGACTATCTCCGCTTCGTTGATCGGGAGGAAGCCAGCCGCCTGGCTGAGTGGCCGGTGGAACTGGGAGGGTGGTGGTTCCCGGGGGGCGGCTGGATCCAGCCCCCCAGCCTGTGTGCCAGCAACCTGGCCGCGGGCGGCAGCGGGATCCGCACCTGTTTCGGGCAACATCTCGCACGCCTGGAGCACGTGGACGGGGAGTGGATCGCCTTCGCGGCGGACGGCTCCGAGATTGCCCGCGCACCCGTGGTCATCCTGGCCAACGGGGTCGGCATCCGTGCCCTTCCCCAGGCCGCACCGCTGCCGGTCCGGCCGGCACGGGGCCAGGTCTCGCACCTCCCGGCAAGCGCCGGCAGCGCCCCCCGTATCGTCGTGTGCCGCCTCGGTTACGTCAGCCCCGAGGTGGACGGGATCCGCTGTGCCGGCGCCACCTTCATGGCCGACGACGACGGCACCGAACTGCGTGAAGAGGAGCACCGGGAGAACCTGACCAAGCTCGACTTCATCCTGCCCGGCTACGCAGCGGCCTTCGACCCGGCCACGCTGGACGGCCGGGTCGGCTTCCGCCCCGCATCCCCCGACCGCCTGCCAATGGTCGGCGCCATCCCGGCGGTGCGTCAGGCAGAGCGGAACACCCCTCTCGCGGACATCCCGAGGCACCCAGGGCTGCACGCCCTGTCCGGCTTCGGCGCCCGGGGGCTGGTGTGGGCCAGCCTGATGGGCGAGCTGCTGGCCAGCCAGCTGCATGGCGACCCGCTGCCGCTGGAGCAGGATCTCGTTGAAGCCCTGGACCCGGCCCGCTACCTGCTCAAGCCCCCGCGCCCCGACCGCGGCGGTGACGAGTAGTAAGGGGTGGCGGAAGCGCACCGGTTTGTAAGCGTTTTTTGTGGGAACGGCCTTTGTGTAAAAGGCCTTTGCAGCGGTCTCCCTGAGGGAACAGCGAGCGTTAAGCTCTCTACCTCAAGAGGAGAAAACCATGAGCACCACCCCTGCCCGCCCCGGCCTGCACCCCATGCTGTGGGTTGCCGCCGCCTCCGTCACTGCCGTCAGCCTGGCAGGCATTGCCAAAATCACCGGCCTTCTGCCCGAATCCGGCCCAAGCCAGCCGGGCCCCGAGGCCGTCGTGGCGGCATCCACCGTTCCCGCGATTCCTGCAGAACCCACTCCGCCAGATCGGAAGAGCACACGTCTGAACTCCAGTCACGAATCACCATCTC
>CALBTT010000029.1 GCA_937967645.1 uncultured Zoogloea sp. | reverse complement strand
TCAAGGTCTACCTGGCGGTCAAGCGTCGCCTGCAGCCTGGCGACAAGATGGCCGGCCGTCACGGTAACAAGGGTGTGGTCTCCAAGATCGTGCCGATCGAGGACATGCCGTACATGGAAGACGGTACCCCGATGGACATCGTGCTGAACCCCCTGGGCGTTCCGTCGCGGATGAACATCGGTCAGGTTCTCGAAACCCACCTGGGCTGGGCCGCCAAGGGCCTCGGCAACAAGATCGACAAGATGGTCCGGGCGAAGGCCAGTGCAGATGAGCTGCGCGGTTTCCTCGACGAGATCTATAACGGTAGTGGCAAGCCTGAGCAGCTCGAGGACTTCACCGATGTTGAAGTGATGGAGCTGGCCCAGAACCTGCGCAAGGGCGTGCCCTTTGCGACGCCGGTGTTCGACGGTGCCAAGGAGTCCGAGATCCAGGGCATGCTGGAGTTGGCCGGTCTGCCGTCCGGTGGTCAGGTGACCCTGTACGACGGTCGTACCGGTGAGCCCTTCGAGCGTCAGGTGACGGTGGGCTACAAGCATGTGCTGAAGCTGCACCACCTGGTCGATGACAAGATGCACGCGCGTTCCACCGGTCCGTACTCCCTGGTGACCCAGCAGCCGCTGGGCGGCAAGGCGCAGTTCGGTGGTCAGCGTTTCGGTGAAATGGAAGTGTGGGCGCTGGAAGCCTACGGTGCGGCCTACACCCTGCAGGAAATGCTCACGGTCAAGTCGGATGACGTTACCGGCCGGACCAAGGTGTACGAAAACATCGTCAAGGGCGAGCACAAGATCGATGCCGGCATGCCGGAATCCTTCAACGTGCTGGTCAAGGAAATTCGCTCTCTGGCCATCGACATCGACCTCGACCGCTACTGAGCGGGAGGTTCGAACGATGTGTGCTCACCCTGGATGGAGTGATTGATGAAAAGTTTGCTCGCTGATCTGTTCAAGCAAAGCCTGCCGAACGAGGAAGAGTTCGACGCCATTACCATCAGCCTGGCGTCTCCCGAGACGATCCGGTCGTGGTCCTATGGCGAGGTGAAGAAGCCCGAGACCATCAACTACCGGACCTTCAAGCCGGAACGTGATGGCCTCTTCTGTGCCAAGATTTTCGGGCCGGTCAAGGACTACGAGTGCCTGTGCGGCAAGTACAAGCGCCTCAAGCATCGCGGCGTGATCTGCGAGAAGTGCGGCGTCGAGGTGACCCTGTCCAAGGTTCGCCGCGAGCGCATGGCGCACATCGAGCTGGCCTCGGTGGTTGCCCACATCTGGTTCCTGAAGAGCCTGCCGAGCCGTCTCGGCATGGTGCTCGACATGACCCTGCGTGACATCGAGCGCGTGCTGTACTTCGAAGCCTACGTGGTCACCGATCCCGGCATGACCCCGCTCAACCGTGCCCAGATCCTGTCGGAAGACGACTACCTGGCCAAGGTCGAGGAGTACGGTGACGACTTCATCGCCCTGATGGGCGCTGAAGGCATCCGCGAGATGCTGCGCAGCCTGGATCTGCCCCACGAGGTCGAGAAGCTCCGCTCCGAGCTGGAGACCACCGGCTCCGAAGCGAAGATCAAGAAGATCTCCAAGCGCCTCAAGGTGCTCGAGGCCTTCCAGGCCTCCGGCATCAAGCCGGACTGGATGATCCTCGAAGTGCTGCCGGTGCTGCCGCCGGACCTGCGTCCGCTGGTGCCGCTGGACGGTGGCCGGTTCGCCACCTCCGACCTGAACGACCTGTACCGTCGGGTGATCAACCGGAACAACCGCCTCAAGCGTCTGCTCGAGCTGAAGGCTCCGGAAATCATCGTCCGCAACGAAAAGCGGATGCTGCAGGAGTCCGTAGACTCCCTGCTCGACAACGGTCGTCGCGGCAAGGCCATGACCGGCGCCAACAAGCGTCCGCTCAAGTCCCTGGCCGACATGATCAAGGGTAAGGGCGGTCGCTTCCGTCAGAACCTGCTGGGTAAGCGGGTGGACTACTCCGGTCGTTCGGTGATTACCGTGGGTCCGCAGCTCAAGCTGCATCAGTGCGGCCTGCCCAAGCTGATGGCCCTGGAGCTGTTCAAGCCCTTCATCTTCAACAAGCTCGAGCTGATGGGTCTCGCGACCACCATCAAGCAGGCCAAGAAGATGGTTGAGGGTCAGGAACCGGTGGTGTGGGACATCCTCGAAGAGGTGATCCGCGAGCATCCGGTCATGCTGAACCGTGCGCCGACGCTGCACCGCCTGGGTATCCAGGCCTTCGAGCCGGTCCTCATCGAAGGCAAGGCGATCCAGCTGCACCCGCTGGTCTGCGTGGCCTTCAACGCCGACTTCGACGGTGACCAGATGGCCGTCCACGTGCCGCTGTCCCTCGAGGCGCAGATGGAAGCCCGCACCCTGATGCTGGCGTCCAACAACGTGCTGTCGCCCGCCAACGGCGAGCCGATCATTGTTCCGTCCCAGGATATCGTGCTGGGTCTGTACTACGCGACCCGGATGGGCGTGAACGCCAAGGGCGAGGGCATGGCCTTTGCCGACGTGGGCGAAGTCAAGCGCGCCTACGAGAGCGGTCAGGTGTCCCTGCACGCCAAGGTGATCGTGCGCCTGAAGGAGTTCGACCTCGGCCCCGAAGGCGAGACGATCGAGAAGATCACCCGCCACGAGACGACCGTGGGCCGTGCGATCCTCTCCGAGATCCTGCCCGCCGGCCTTCCCTTCAGCGTGCTGCAGAAGCCGATGAAGAAGAAGGAGATCTCCAAGCTGATCAACTCCTCCTTCCGTCGCTGCGGCCTGAAGGCTACCGTGGTGTTCGCCGACAAGCTGATGCAGGCTGGTTTCGGCCTGGCGACCCGCGCCGGCATCTCGATCGCGGTGAAGGACATGCTGGTGCCGGAAGCCAAGCACCCGCTGATCTCCGCTGCCGAGCAGGAAGTCAAGGAAATCGCTCAGCAATACACCTCCGGTCTGGTGACCGACGGTGAGCGCTACAACAAGGTCGTCGATATCTGGGGTCGTGCCGGTGACCAGGTCGCCAAGGCGATGATGGACCAGCTTGGTCAGGAAGACGTCGTTGATCGCAACGGCGTCACCGTCAAGCAGGAGTCCTTCAACTCCATCTACATGATGGCCGACTCCGGCGCACGGGGCTCCGCAGCCCAGATCCGTCAGCTGGCCGGTATGCGCGGCCTGATGGCGAAGCCGGACGGCTCGATCATCGAGACGCCGATCACCACGAACTTCCGTGAAGGTCTGAACGTTCTGCAGTACTTCATCTCCACCCACGGTGCCCGTAAGGGTCTGGCGGATACGGCGCTGAAGACCGCGAACTCCGGCTACCTGACCCGTCGTCTGGTGGACGTGACCCAGGATCTGGTGGTGATCGAGGACGACTGCGGCACCAAGAGCGGCTTCGCCATGAAGGCCTTGATCGAAGGCGGTGAAGTGGTCGAGCCC
This sequence comes from uncultured Zoogloea sp., assembly GCA_937967645.1. Taxonomy (GTDB): domain Bacteria; phylum Pseudomonadota; class Gammaproteobacteria; order Burkholderiales; family Rhodocyclaceae; genus Zoogloea. Next base: position 5,004 of record CALBTT010000029.1, on the reverse strand, counting down.
CTGCGTGATCGCATCCTCGGCCGTGTCACCACCGATGATCTGGTCCATCCTGAGACCCAGGAGACCCTCATCGAAGCGGGCACCATGCTCGACGAAGATGCGGTCGATCTGATCGAGAGCGAAGGGATCGACGAAGTCCGCGTGCGTACTCCGCTGTCCTGCGAGACCCGTTATGGCCTGTGCGCCAAGTGCTACGGCCGCGACCTCGGTCGGGGTTCGCTGGTCAATGCCGGTGAGGCCGTGGGCGTCATCGCTGCGCAGTCGATCGGTGAGCCGGGTACCCAGCTGACCATGCGTACCTTCCACGTCGGTGGCGCGGCCTCCCGGGCCGCCGCGGCCAGCTCTGTGGAAGCCAAGTCCGCCGGTGTGATCCGCTTCACGCAGAACATGCGTTACGTGGCCAACGCCAAGGGCGAGAAGATCGTGATCTCCCGTTCCGCCGAGATCGTCGTGACGGACGAAATGGGCCGCGAGCGTGAGCGTCACAAGATCCCCTACGGCGCGACCCTGTCGGTGGACGAGGGTGTCACCATCAAGGCTGGCACGCAGCTCGCCACCTGGGATCCGCACACCCGTCCGATCATCACCGAGTACGCCGGTGTGGTGAAGTTCGAGAACGTGGAAGAGGGCGTCACCGTCGCCAAGCAGATCGACGAAGTCACGGGTCTGTCGACCCTCGTCGTGATCGATGCGAAGCGTCGTGGTGCTTCCACCTCCAAGGGCGTGCGTCCGCAGGTCAAACTGCTGTCCGAGAGCGGCGAGGAAGTGCGTATCGCCGGCACCGAGCACGCCGTGTCCATCACCTTCCAGGTCGGCTCGCTGATCACCGTGAAGGACGGACAGCAGGTTTCGGTGGGTGACGTGCTTGCGCGTATCCCGCAGGAATCCGCAAAGACCCGCGACATTACCGGCGGTCTGCCGCGTGTGGCGGAACTGTTCGAAGCCCGTGCTCCGAAGGATGCCGGTGTGCTGGCCGAAGTGACCGGTACCGTCTCCTTTGGTAAGGACACCAAGGGCAAGCAGCGTCTCGTGATCACCGAGCCCGATGGCGCGGTCCATGAGTTCCTGATTCCCAAGGATAAGCACGTGATGGTCCACGATGGCCAGGTCGTCAACAAGGGCGAACTGATTGTCGATGGTCCTGCCGATCCCCACGACATCCTGCGTCTGCAGGGCGTCGAGGCGCTGGCCCGCTACATCATTGACGAAGTGCAGGACGTGTACCGACTGCAGGGCGTGAAGATCAACGACAAGCACATCGAGGTGATCGTCCGCCAGATGCTGCGTCGCGTGGTCATTACCGACCCGGGTGATACCGGCTTCATCCGTGAAGAGCAGGTCGAGCGCGCCGAAGTGCTGGACGAGAACGACAAGGTCATCGCCGAGGGCAAGCTGCCCGCCAGCTACAACTTCCTGTTGCTGGGTATCACCAAGGCGTCCCTGTCGACCGACTCGTTCATCTCTGCGGCGTCCTTCCAGGAAACCACCCGTGTTCTTACCGAAGCAGCGATCCTCGGCAAACGTGACGAGCTTCGTGGTCTGAAGGAGAACGTGATCGTCGGTCGCCTGATCCCTGCGGGTACTGGTCTGGCCTACCACCGCAACCGGAAGGCCCAGTCTGTCGGTGAAGATCTTGGTGAGGGCCATGCATGGGCTCCCCAAGTCGAAACTGCAGAAACTGAAAACGCTCAGCAGGCGGGTTGACGAACGCTTGACGAGAAAGATATACTCCGGCCTCTTTTTGCGGACTGGCCAATCGTAGTCAGTCGCAGCCGGAATAACCATCCGAGGCGGTCCCAGCGGGCTGCCTCGGTGTTTTGGGAAATTCTTAGCTATGCCAACAATTAATCAACTCGTTCGTAAGGGCCGGCAGGCGCCCGTTTCCAAGAGCAAGGTTCCCGCGCTCGAGGCATGCCCGCAAAAGCGGGGCGTGTGCACCCGTGTTTACACCACCACTCCGAAGAAGCCGAACTCCGCGCTGCGTAAGGTGGCCAAGGTTCGTCTGACCAACGGTTTCGAAGTGATTTCCTACATCGGTGGTGAAGGCCACAACCTGCAGGAGCACTCCGTTGTTCTGATTCGCGGTGGCCGGGTAAAGGACTTGCCTGGTGTGCGTTACCACATCGTGCGCGGCTCCCTCGACCTGCAAGGCGTCAAGGACCGTAAGCAGTCCCGCTCGAAGTACGGTGCCAAGCGCCCGAAGAAGTCCTAATTGTCGGCAATCTAAGAATAGCGAGAGTCAAACATGCCCCGTCGTCGTGACGTACCCAAGCGTGAAGTTCTGCCGGATCCGAAGTTCGGTTCCCAGGACGTTTCCAAGTTCATCAACGCCATCATGCAGAGCGGCAAGAAGTCCGTCGCCGAACGCATCGTCTATGGTGCTTTTGATGCAATCGTTTCCAAGGCTGCCGGCAAGGATCCCCTCGAGGTGTTCGCCGCTGCCCTGAGCAATGTTCGTCCGGTTGTTGAAGTGAAGAGCCGCCGCGTGGGCGGTGCCAACTACCAGGTGCCCGTTGAAGTCCGCCCGGCGCGTCGTATGGCTCTGTCCATGCGCTGGCTGCGTGAAGCTGCCCGCAAGCGCTCCGAGAAGTCCATGGCCCAGCGCCTGGCTGGCGAGCTGCTGGAGGCCGCTGAAGGCCGTGGCGCTGCCATGAAGAAGCGTGAAGAAGTGCACCGCATGGCTGAAGCCAACAAGGCGTTCTCGCACTATCGCTTCTGATTTTCAAGGCGAATCCAAGTCGGGCCCTGAAAGGGGCTCGATTTATTTGTAAAGCATAAGTACGGGGCGCCGGTTCGCCGGGTCTCTAAAACTCAGGAAGGCAAGGTTAGCACTGTGGCACGGAAGACTCCGATCGAGCGCTACCGTAATATCGGTATCTCTGCTCACATCGACGCCGGCAAGACGACCACTACGGAACGCATCCTCTACTACACGGGTGTGAACCACAAGATCGGTGAAGTTCACGATGGCGCCGCCACCATGGACTGGATGGAGCAGGAACAGGAGCGGGGTATCACCATTACCTCCGCTGCGACCACCTGCTTCTGGAAGGGCATGGAAATGAACTTCCCCGAGCATCGTTTCAACATCATCGACACCCCGGGACACGTGGACTTCACCATTGAAGTTGAGCGTTCCATGCGCGTGCTCGATGGCGCCTGCATGGTTTATTGCGCGGTGGGTGGCGTTCAGCCCCAGTCCGAAACCGTCTGGCGTCAGGCCACCAAGTACAAGGTGCCGCGTCTTGCCTTCGTGAACAAGATGGACCGCTCCGGCGCCAACTTCTTCAAGGTGGTCGAGCAGATGAAGACCCGCCTCAAGGCGAGTCCCGTGCCCATCGTGATCCCCATCGGCGCTGAAGATACCTTCGCCGGCGTGGTCGATCTGATCAAGATGAAGGCGATCATCTGGGATGAGGCTTCCCAGGGCATGAAGTTCGACTATCGGGATATCCCCGCTGAGCTGCAGGCTGATGCCCAGAGCTGGCGTGAGCAGATGGTCGAGGCGGCTGCCGAAGCTTCCGAAGACCTGATGAACGAGTACCTCGAGAACGGTGATCTGTCTGAAGAGAAGATCAAGCTCGGTCTGCGCACCCGCACCATCGCCTGTGAAATCCAGCCGATGCTGTGTGGTACCGCTTTCAAGAACAAGGGCGTGCAGCGCATGCTCGACGCCGTGATCGAGTTCCTGCCCTCCCCGGTGGACATTCCCCCGGTCCAGGGCGAAGACGACGACGGCAAGCCGGTCGTGCGTGAAGCGTCTGACGCCGAGAAGTTCTCTGCGCTCGCATTCAAGCTGATGACCGACCCGTTCGTGGGTCAGCTCACCTTCGTGCGTGTTTACTCCGGCGTGCTGAACTCCGGCGCGACCGTGCTGAACTCGGTGAAGGGCAAGAAGGAGCGTATCGGTCGTATCCTTCAGATGCACGCCAACGAGCGTGAGGAAATCAAGGAAGTTCTGGCGGGCGACATCGCTGCTTGCGTGGGCCTCAAGGACGTGACCACCGGTGAAACCCTGTCCGATCCGGATGCGCCTATCATCCTCGAGCGCATGGTCTTCCCTGAGCCCGTGATTCACGTGGCCGTGGAGCCGAAGACCAAGGCCGACCAGGAAAAGATGGGTATCGCTCTGGGCCGTCTGGCTGCCGAGGATCCGTCCTTCCGCGTGCGTACCGACGAAGAGTCCGGTCAGACCATCATCTCCGGCATGGGCGAACTCCACCTCGAGATCATCGTTGACCGCATGAAGCGTGAATTCAACGTTGAAGCCGGCGTGGGCGCGCCGCAGGTTGCTTACCGTGAGGCCATCCGCAAGGCGGTCGAGCAGGAAGGCAAGTTCGTCAAGCAGTCCGGTGGTCGTGGTCAGTTCGGTCACGTGTGGATCAAGCTTGAGCCGAACGAAACCGGCAAGGGCTACGAGTTCGTCGATGCCATCAAGGGCGGTGTGGTTCCCCGTGAATACATCCCGGCGGTGGACAAGGGCCTGCAGGAAACCCTGCCGAACGGCGTGCTGGCCGGCTTCCCGGTTGTTGACGTCAAGGTCACCCTGTTCGATGGTTCCTACCACGACGTGGACTCCAACGAAAACGCGTTCAAGATGGCTGCCTCCATGGCCTTCAAGGACGCCATGCGCAAGGCCAGTCCGGTCCTGCTCGAGCCGATGATGGCTGTGGTCGTTGAGACTCCGGAAGACTACATGGGTAACGTGATGGGTGACTTGTCCTCCCGTCGCGGCATCGTTCAGGGTATGGATGACATCCCTGGCGGCATGAAGGAAGTGCGCGCCGAGGTTCCGCTGGCCGAGATGTTCGGTTACGCTACTCAGCTGCGCTCCCTGACCCAGGGTCGTGCGACCTACTCCATGGAATTCAAGCACTACTCGGAAGCGCCCAAGAGCGTCGCCGAGGCTGTGATCAACAAGAAATAATCGACACTCTTGAGGTAAGAAAATGGCTAAGGAAAAGTTCGAGCGGAAGAAGCCGCACGTAAACGTTGGCACGATTG
>CALBTT010000028.1 GCA_937967645.1 uncultured Zoogloea sp. | reverse complement strand
TGAAGTCCATGATCTGCTGGACCTGCTTCTCGGTCTGGCCGCCGGACATCGGCACCACGGTACAGCCCAGGCGCTCGACGCCGTAGTGGGCACCCAGGCCGCCGGTGAACATGCCGTAGCCGTAGGCCACATGCACCATGTCGCCCGGACGCACGCCGGCCGCGCGGATGGAGCGGGCCACCACGTCAGCCCAGTTGCTCAGGTCGCGCTGGGTGTAGCCCACCACCACGGGCTTGCCGGTGGTGCCGCTGGAGGCGTGCAGGCGGGCAATCCGGTTGCGCGGCACGGCAAACAGGCCGAAGGGGTAGTTGTCGCGCAGGTCGGACTTGGTCATGAAGGGGAACTTGGCCAGGTCGGCCAGGGACTTCAGATCATCCGGATGCACACCCTTCTCGATGCACTTCTTGCGGTAAGGCTCGACGTTGTCGTAAGTATGGCGCACCGACCACTTCAGGCGCTCGAACTGCAGAGCGGAAATCTCGTCGCGGCTGGCGGTTTCGATGGGGTCGAGTTCGCCCGGCTGGGCTTGCTTGGCGGTCATGTGGGGTCTCCTCTCCGTGTTGTTCGATGAAGGCTGGCGGGCACTCAGGCGGCAGCCAGACCGGCGATGACTTCGCCGGAGATGCGGTAGCTCTTGCCCCGGAACAGGGCGATGGCCTTGCCGGCGCTGTCGCGCACGGTGACGTCATAGACACCGGTGCGGCCGGAGGCGGACATCTCGACGGCTTCGGCGCTCAGCGTGTCGCCTTCCTTGCCCGGGGCGAGGAAATCGATGTTGCAGGCGGAGGCCACCGTGTTCTTGTTGTAGCTGTTGCAGGCGTAAGCGAAAGCGGTGTCGGCCAGGGAGAAGATCAGGCCGCCATGGCAGATGTGGTGGCCGTTCACCATGTCGCCACGCACCGGCATGGACAGGCGGGCATAGCCCTGGCGCACTTCATCGATGCGCATGCCCAGCGCGTTGGCTGCCCGGTCACGCGACCACATGGCCTTGGCGACGGCCTCGGCAAGGGCCTGGGGATCGGTGGGAACGGTGAGATCAGGGGTGTTAGCGGTCATGGATCTTCTTTCCTGCAAAGACCTGCTGCTGGATCAGGGGCGACACGCGGTAGCGATCTTCGCCGTAGAAGCGGGCCAGATTGGAGAGGACGTGGCTGATCTGCGGCAGCCCGGCGAGGTCGGCCCAGGCCAGCGGGCCACGGGGGTAATTGACGCCCAGGCGCATGGCGTTGTCGGCACCGGTGGCATCGCAGACGCCCTGGTTCACCGCATCGGCAGCCTCGTTGGCGAGCATGGCCACGGTGCGCATCACCGCGAGCCCCGGCACATCGCCCAGGCGTGACACGGCGAAGCCGGCGGCCTGCAGCAGCCCGACCACGGCCCCAACGGCCGGAGCAAAGCAGCCCTGGGCCGCGCTGATGGCCACCCGGGTGGCGCTGGCATAGTCGAGGGCCAGGTCAATCAGCACGGTGTTGGGAATCCCGCTCTCGGCGGCACGCTGGGTGGCAGTGCGCCCGTCGGTGACGAAGAGGACGGCGTCGCCGACCCGGGCGATGCGCTCGTCGCCGGTGTCACCCCAGGTGTAGGCCACGCCCCGCTCGTGCAGGCGGTCGGCCAGGGCCAGGGCGGCGGCACTTTCACCATAGAGATGGATATCGGTCGGCGCGGGCTGGGCGACCATGCTCTTCGGCTGGGGCTTCTCGGCACCTTCCCGGTAATCGTAGAAGCCGCGGCCGGACTTGCGACCGTAGAAACCGGCGTCCACCAGCTCCTGCTGGATCAGCGACGGGGTGAAGCGGGGGTCGTTGTAGAAGGCGTTCCACACAGAGCGGGTCACGGCGAAGTTCACGTCGTGGCCGATCATGTCCATCAACTCGAAGGGCCCCATGCGGAAGCCCCCCGCCTCGCGCATCACGGCGTCGAGAGTGGCGCAGTCGGCGCCCCCTTCGTTGAGGATGCGCAGGGCCTCGGCGTAATACGGCCGGGCCACCCGGTTGACGATGAAGCCCGGCGTGGAGCGGGCATGCACCGGCGTCTTGCCCCAGGCCGCCGCGCTGGCGAACAGGGTGTCGGCCACGGCCTTGTCGGTGGCCAGACCGGAGACAATCTCCACCAGGGCCATCAGCGGCGCCGGGTTGAAGAAGTGCAGGCCGGCCAGGCGCTCGGGGCGCTTCAGCGCCGCGCCGATGGCGGTGACCGAGATGGACGAGGTGTTGGTGCCGAAGATGCACTCTGCCGTGACGATGTCTTCCAGGTCGCGGTAGAGCTTCTGCTTGGCGTCCAGGTTCTCGACGATGGCCTCGACCACCAGGGCGGCATCGGCCAGGCCGGCGAGCTGCTCGACGGCGACCAGGCGGGCGCCGGCGGCCTGCGCGGCCTCGGGGCTCATCTTGCCCTTTTCGGCCAGCTTGGCGAACTGGGCCTGAATGCCGGCCACGGCCTTGGCGGCCGCCTCGGGACGGTTGTCGAGGAGCTTGACCACATGGCCGGCGGCGGCGGCCACCTGGGCGATGCCGGCGCCCATGGCGCCGGTGCCGACCACGGCGACGATGGATTGGGTAGAGAGGGCCTGGCTCACGGTCATTCCCCGGTGAACTTCGGTGCCCGCTTTTCCATGAAGGCCGCTACGCCCTCGGCGTAGTCGGGGCTCCAGCCCAGTTCGCGCATGAAGCCGCCCTCGAAGGAGAGTTGCTGCTCCAAGGTATGGCCGGCCGCCGCATGCATGGCCTGGCGGGTCCGCACCAGGGCCTTGGTGGGCATGCTGGCAAGCTGGCCGGCCATCGCATCGACCTTGGCGGCGAACTCGGCGTCGTCGTAGGCAGCCCAGATCAGGCCCCACTCGGCGGCCTTCTCGGCGGGCAGCTTGTCGGCCAGCAGGGCCAGACCCATGGCGCGGGCCATGCCGACGCGCTGGGGCAGGAACCAGGTGCCGCCGGTATCGGGCACCAGGCCGATCTTGCTGAAGGCCTGCAGGAAGGAGGCGGACTTGCTGGCCACCACCAGGTCACAGGCCAGGGCCACGCTGGCCCCGGCACCTGCGGCGATGCCATTCACCGCGGCGATGGTGGGCACGCGCAGGTTCTGCAGGCGCAGCACCAGGGGCTTGTAGTTCTTCTCGACAACATTGCCGATGTCCGGCATGCCCCCGCTGGGGGTGCGGGCCATGTCCGGGTCGGCCAGATCCTGGCCGGCACAGAAGGCGCGGCCTGCGCCGGTGAGGACCAGCACACGGACGGACTTGTCGTCCTGGACGCAGTCCAGCGCGTCGCGCAGTTCGGCGTGCATCTCGCCGGTGAAGCTGTTGAGCTTGTCGGGGCGGTTCAGGGTCAGGCGAGCGACGCCCGCCTCCACCGTGAAGAGGATGTTCTTGTAGTCCATGGCGGGTCCTCAGGCGTGGTAGCGGCGCTGGATCACGCGGAAGCGGTTGGCGACGAAGGCCGAATCGGCGTAGGACGCGTTGGCCGCCGGGTTGCCGCCGGTGCCGTGGTAGTCGGAGAAGGCCGCCGACTGATTGACGAAGACGCCGCCGGTCAGGTTGATCGACAGGGCGACCTTGCTGCGCCAGGTGGCCTCGGTCATCGCATCGATGACGTCCTGCCGGGTGGAGTAGACACCGGCAGTCAGCGCGCCGTGGGTGCTCACCACGCGCTCGGACAGGGCAATGCCAGCTGCCGTGTCGGCCACCTTGACGATGAAGCTGATCGGGCCGAAGCGCTCTTCCATGTAGGCCTTTTCGTCAGAGGCATCGCAGGCCAGCAACACCGGGGTACGCACCTTGGCGGCCGGGAAATCGGGGTTGGCGAGGGCCGTAGAGGCCAGCACCACCTTGCCCAGGGCGCCGCTGTTGGCCAGCTCGACGCGCTCCGCGGTGTCGGCGGACTGGATCGCACCCAGCACGGCGTGCGCCACCTCGGGTTTGGACAGGAAGCGCTCGATGGCCTTGGCCAGATCGGCGCAGAACTCGTCGTAGCTCTTCGGTCCATCCTCGGTCTGGATCCCGCCGGCCGGCACGAAGAGGGCCTGGGAGGTGGTGCACATCTGGCCCGAGTACAGAGACAGGGTGAAGGCCAGGTTGCCCAGCATCGCCTTGTAGCTGTCGGTGGAGTCGATGACGATGTTGTTCACACCGGCCAGTTCGGCATACACCTGGGCCTGGCGGCAGTTGTCGATCAGCCACTGGCCGAACACGTTGCCGCCGGTGAAGTCGACCGACTTGACCGCCGGATGGGTGGCCAGCGCCTGGGTGGTGGCGCGCTTGTCGGTGACGCAGAGGCTCACCAGGTTGGGATCGATGCCGTTCTCGGCCAGCACGGTGCGGATGGTGCGCACGGTGATGGCGGCCGGCAGGATGGCGTTGCTGTGGGGCTTGACGATCACCGCGTTGCCGGTGGACAGCGCCGCGAAGAGACCCGGGTAGGTGTTCCAGGTCGGGAAGGTGCCGCAGCCGATCACCAGGCCGATGCCGCGACCGACGATCTGGAAGTGCTTCTTCATGACCAGCGCCGGGTTCTTGCCCTGGGGCTTCTCCCAGACCGTCTCGGCGGGCACGAAGCTCTGCTCGCGCCAGGCGTAGGCCACCGCCTCGAGGCCACGGTCCTGGGCATGGGGCGCACCGGCCTGGAAGGCCATCATCCAGCCCTGCCCGGTGGTCATCATCACCGCGTGGGCCAGCTCGAAGCTCTGCTTGTTGAGGCGGTCGAGGATCTCGAGACAGATCCCGGTACGGCCGTCCGCACCCGCTGCCTGCCAGCCCTTCATGGCCTCGAGGCCTGCGGCGATCAGGGCTTCCGGATCACATACGGGGTAGCTCACGCCCAGCTCGATGCCATAGGGCGAGGATTCGCCGCCATGCCAACCACCCTGCCCCGGCTGCCCAAGTTCGAACTGCTTGCCCAGGTGCGCCTCGAAGGCGCGCTTGCCGTCATCGGGTGCGGTTTCGCCGTAGAGCTTGGGGCTGGGCATCTCCGGGAAGGCCGACCAGTAGGAACGGGTGGCGATGGCACCGAGGGCGCCCTCCAGGGTTGCACGGTGCTTTTCGAACAGGGGATGCGTCATGCGTCTGTCTCCGGTTGGGTTTGTTCTACTGGAGCAAACGTTACAAATTCATCTGATCTATGTCAATGCTTGGTATCAATTTTTTCTGCTAGGTTTGGTAAAAATTTCTTTATGAGGAATTTGTTTACCATTTTCAAAACTATAAAAAACAATTAGTTATGTTTGTTTAAGAGGTTTTTTCTGAAAAATTTCATGGTGCACAGCGGAAAAACGCCGATCCACCCAAAACCTGACGTGATACAAAATTGTTGACGTTTATTTTTGTTTTGTATCATTATTAACCTCACAAACCTTACGGGTTTGCACGCCAACCGCATTCAGACGGATCAACCAAAGGAGGAGTCACATGGCCAGCCACAAGGAACGTTTTGCCGACAAGATGGAGTTCCCGCCGGAAACCCCGCAGCCCAACATCTATCCCCTGTCCTGGAACAGCAAGACGAAGAAGCTGCAGGAGGTCTGGGAAGCCTCCCTGCGCGAAAACTGGGACCCCGAGAAGCTGCCCTGGGACACCCTCGACCTGGACAGCTACACCTGGGAGGAGCGCGAATCCATCGCCTACTGGTGGAGCCTGCTGTCGGTCTTCGACGCCTCCGCCCCCCCGGTCTTTGCCGAAGCCCTGATCAAGACCTATGAGGTCCATGAGGAAGATCCGGTGCGCAAGTGCTTCTTCTCGGTGACCCGTGACGAGCAGAACCACGAGATCATGTGCGGCCTCGCCATCACCCGGCTGCTCGGTCATCCGGACCCGCTGACCTACGAACCCAAGACCGAACTCGGCAAACGCCTGCAGAAGAACGTGCGCTGGCTGTACTTCAACGGCGGCCGCTACTGGACCGGTTACAAGCAGGCCGTGCCCAAGTACGACCTGGCCGTGCTGTTCAGCTCCTTCCTGATGGGGGAAATCGCCGCCGCCACGATCTTCAAGCAGATGTACGAGAACTCCCGCGAGGCGGTGTTCAAGGAAGGCTTCAAGAACATTGGCCGCGACGAAGGCCGCCACATGGCGATCTGCATGGCGGTGATGGAGCGCGACTACCCGGGCCTCAAGGAAGAGACCAAGGCCATCGTCACCAAACAGATCCGGGCCGGCTACCTGTTCCTGTCCGCCGTGCTGTTCGAGCCGCCGATGGAGTTCTGGGACCTGCCTGAAGATTTCATCGGCAACCAGCGCGAAGCCGAAGAAGTGGCCCGCGGCGCCGGCTTCGGCATCCCCACCTACGACGCCAAGCTGCAGAACTGGAAGAACGCCATGATCAACCTGAAGGGCGTGCTCGACCGCTACAACATCCCCTTCCCCGCCATTCCGGAAGTGGGCATCACCGGCCAGGAAGTCAGCGACCTGGACATGGAAGACATCATCCCGGTGTTCTGACGCAGCTCCACGCGGGCGATGTAGGGACGGTGTGGGGGCGATGTAGGGGCGGCTTCAGCCGCCCGCGGACGCCGCTCAACGGCCTGCCATCGATCAACGCACGTCGGGCGACTGAAGTCGCCCCTACACGGCTACACCACCCCCCTACGCCCTGCCTCACCAGAAACGACAGGGGCACCAACGGCCCCAACCTGACAGGAATCTTCAATGGCCCGCATCATCATGCAACCCTCGGGCAAGTCGGTGGAGTGCGCTTATGGCGACACCGTGCTGATGGCCCTCGAAAAGGCAGGCTACGCGCTGCCCAACAACTGCCGCGCCGGCGCCTGCGGCGAATGCAAGGTCAAGGTCACCGCCGGCCAGTTCGACCAGGGCATGGTCCTCGACATGGCCCTGTCCCAGGACGAACGCCGCCAGGGTTACGGCCTGATGTGCATGGCCAAGCCCATCTCCGACGAGCTGAGCATCGAATGGGGCACCGAAGACGCCAGGCCCAAGCTCTTTCCACCGCGGGAGGATGCCCTCTTCGTGGTCACCGACAAGCGCGGCGTCGCCGAGCGGGTGGTCGAACTGCGCCTGCGCCCGGTCGGCCAGCCGATCCGCTACTGGCCTGGTCAGTACGTGACGATCGGCAACCCCCGCGCCGGCATCCCGGCCCGCGCCTACTCGATCTCCAACGCCCCCCGGCCGGATGGCGAACTGGTGCTGCAGGTGGCCCGCGCCGACGACGGCGTGACCAGCGCCTGGGTCCACGACACGCTGGCGGTCGGCGAAAGCGTCAAAGTGTCCGGCGCCTACGGCACCTTCATCGGCGACCCCGGGGTCGACACCCCGGTCCTGTGCCTCGCCGCAGGCACCGGCCTGGCCCCCATCCTCGCCCTCACCGAGGCGGCGCTGCGGCGCGGCTTCCGCAAGCCGGTCACCATCCTGATCTCGGCGCGCAGCGAGGCCGACGTGTATGGCCGCGGCCTGCTCGCCTGGTGGCGGACCAAGCACCGCAACTTCGACTACAAGATCACCCTGACCCGCGAAACGCGCGAGGGCTACCTGGCCGGCCGCGTCGATGCGGTCTTGCCCGGGCTCTTTCCCGACTTGTCGAAGCACACGATCTTCGCCGCCGGCAGCCCGGAGTTCGTGGACAGCTGCATCGCCACCGTCAAAGCCCAGGGCGCCCGGCCTGAGCTCGTCCATACCGAAGGCTTCTTCGCCCAGCAGCAACCCGTGGTGCCGGATGCGGCACACCTGCTGACGCTGTGAGGCTACTGTAGGGGCGGCTTCAGCCGCCCGCCGACGGTGATCATGGATCTGTCAGCGATTCGAGCGTGAAGGGCGGCTGAAGCCGCCCCAGCATAGGCCCTGCATGACCCCATGCAGGCACGCTGATGCCCAAAATCCCCAAAAAGGGATAGCAAGCCGCTAAAATCCCGGCTTTGTTGCAGCCATACGGCCCCGCACGTGCTTCCCCCCCTTCAGAAACGCCTCGACGAGTTCCGCCAGCAGGGCCGCGTGCAGGCGGGCTCCCTGATCATTTCCGTGTTCGGCGACGCCATCATGCCGCGGGGCAGCCGCATCTGGCTGGGCAGCCTGATCCGTCTGCTCGAACCGCTGGAGCTCAACGAGCGCCTGATCCGGACCTCGGTGTTCCGTCTGGCCAAGGAAGAATGGCTGCGCTCCGAGCCCTCCGGCCGGCGCACCGACTACCTGCTCACCCCCGCCGGCCAGCGCCGCTTCGAGGAAGCCTCCCGTCACATCTACGCCTCCAGCGCGCCCCAGTGGGACCGCCGCTGGCGCCTCATCATCGCGGCGGGCGACCTCAACGCCAAGCAGCGCGACGCCCTGCGCCGGGCGCTGTTCTGGCAGGGCTTCGGCAGCCTGGGCGGCGACTGCTTCGTCCATCCCAGCGCCGACCTGCGGGCGGCCTTCGATGCGCTGATCGCCGAAGGTCTGGCCGACGTACTGGGCAAGCTCAAGCCCCTGATGGCCGCCGACGCGCAGCTGGGCGGCGCGGCCAGCGACATCGAGATGGTGCACCGGGCCTGGAACCTGGAACGCCTGGCCGGGGTGTATGCGGAGTTCGTCGACCGCTACCAGCCGGTGCTGGATCAGCTGCGGGACGGCCAGGACGCGATCGACGACGAGAGCACCTTCCTGCTGCGCATCCTGCTGATCCACGACTACCGCCGCCTGCTGCTGCGCGACCC
>CALBTT010000027.1 GCA_937967645.1 uncultured Zoogloea sp. | reverse complement strand
CAACTTACGGCGGGACTTACACCCGCAGGAGTGCGCCCATGCTGGGCGCACACATGAAAACGGCCCGGGCCGGCAATGCCGGCTCGGGCCGTTGGGTACTGCAGGGGCGCGCTGGCGCCCGACCGCTCACTTGAGCGGAAAGCCCAGGCGGTGCAGCGCGTCCACCAGCTGGTCGCGGCCGGACAGGGCGTCGGTGTCGCGCACCCGCTTGGCGGAGTGGTTGGACCAGGTGCCGCGCACCTTCATGCCCTGGGCCGCGTAGAACGCGCTCATCGCCGCGTCGTAGTCGAGCAGGCCGGTCTGCTGGGCTTCCAGGGAATACTGCTCCTGGTGCAAGACTACCTCCCGCGGCGGGCGCGGCTTGACGCTGGCCGGCTTGGCCGGATCCGGGGTGCCCACGCACAGGCCGAAGACCGCCACCACCCGGGGGGGCAGGGCCAGCTCGGCGGCCACGTCCAGGGGACGGTTGCGCATGCCGCCGATATAGACGGTACCGAGGCCCAGGGATTCGGCCGCAGCGACGGCGTTCTGGGCAGCCAGGGCGGCGTCGATCACGCCGACCTCGAACATCTCCAGATAGTCGAGCGCGTCGTGGCGCTCGCCAACCCGCTGGGCGACGCTTTCGAGGCGGGCCAGGTCGGCCAGCCAGACCAGCAGCAGGGGGGCTTCGACGATGTGTTGCTGATTGCCGGCATATTCGGCCAGCCGCGCCTTGCGCGCGGGGTCGCGGACGGCCACGACGCTCCAGGCGTGCAGGTTGGAGGAGCTGGCGGCGGACTGGGCGGCCGCGATGATGGCGGCCAGGCTGTCGTCACTGACCGGGTCGGGCAGATAGGCGCGCACCGAGCGGTGGGCCAGCAGGTGATCGATGATCGTGGAGCCGGCTAGGGGCTGCGTGGCATCGGCAGCGCCGTAGCGGGCCTGGTACAGGGAGGCGCGGGCGTTCATGGGGTTCCTTGCGGTTGATGAGCCGATGGCACCCGTCGGCGCCATCGGACTAGCCCGCCATTTTAGGGCGCGGAGACCTGCTCGTGCACCCGCGGGTGAGCGTCTCAGTCTGCTCCGGTCCGGTCGGAAGACAGGGCCTCGGACACCTGGCGGACCTGTTCTTCGAGCAGGTCGGCGCTGCGGGCGGCGGCATCGGTGAGCTCGTTGAAGCCCGCCTCGGCCTGCCGGATGGTGTTGCGGACGTGGTCGATGGCGACCTCACCGGCCGGATCGGCGCTCAGCGCGGCGCGGTCCATCTGGCGCATCAGGATCTGGTCGAAGCTGGCGACCTGCTCGCGGGTGGCCTCGAGAATGCGCTGGTGGGCGTCGCCGATGATCCCGATGGCCTCGCGCAGATGTTCGGCGGATTCGCTGCGCCACGCCACCAGGCGCGACAGGGGGGGCGCCTCGAGACCCGACGCGCCACCGGCAATCAGTCCGTCGAGTTGCTGCTGCCCCTCGTCGAGCACACGGCGAGAGGCCTCCAGGCTCAGGCCGGCAAGCTTGCCGGCCGTCTCGATGAGCACCAGGGAGGCGGCCTGCAGGTGGTCCAGGGCGGCATGACGTGCGTTCTGAAGGTCGGTGGGGGACAAGTACATGGAGAACTCCTTGAAGATTGTCGTGGATGAATGACTGGCCGCAAGCCTAGGCTGCGGCCATTGCAGTCGAGTGACAGGCACGCTGCCCTGTCTCCGACCGTCTCACCAGCGGGATCGTTCAAGGAAGAAAGGCGGCGCGGGGCCGCCGGATCAGAAGCGGGGCCTGCCGGGGTTGCGGTAACCCTCGTCCACCTGGGCCTCGATGACGCGCCAGATCGGGCGGACGAAGAAGCGCAGGCCCTTGATGATGGCATTCACATCCATCATGGACGGAATGCGGATGCCCCGGTGCTCGACCGGGCCGCCGATCTGGGTGATCTTGACCCCCAGCTTGGCAAAGTGGTCGGCCAGTCGGGGCTCCGTCAGCACGAACAGGGTCTCGACGCCCTCCCGCTTGGCCATCGCCACCACGGCCAGGTAGAGGCCGATCGGGATGTAGGGGAAGCGGGGCTGGTTGCTGGTGCCGAAGTCATCGTCGCTGAGGGCCACCGCCGCCTTGGTTTCGCCTCGCCGGCGCCGGTAATGGGCGCGTACCGCCAGGCGTGACACCTCCGCGATAGCCCCTCTGGGCTGGCGCGCCGGGTCGATGATGCTGCGGTCCAGGGTGGCGGCGCAGGTGCGCTCGAAGGGCAGGGGATAGTCGGGGTCTTCCGGCCGGGCCATCACCAGTCGGTTGCAGCCGACCAGGGTCTGCGGCGTGTTCGCCGTACGCATCAGGCAGTGCAGGCTGTGGCGGTCGTACTCGTCGGTCTCCATCCGGTCGGGGCGCACGGGCTCGAAGCCGAGCTCCTCGCAATACACCTCGTGGCGGATCCCGAAGACATCGTTGCGCTGACCCTTGTCGAAGGCAGGGGCGATTTCGAAGTATTTCTTGAAGCCTTCGCCGAGGCTGAATCGATCAAGTAAGGACATGGCGGGTCATTCCCCCGTGGGAAAGCAAGGCTGGCGGCAGGTGATAACGGCAGGCCGGCCTCAAATCTTGAAGGCCCCCGATTCGACGGAGGTGCGCAACGCCTTTCAGTGTGCGCCAAGTTCCGGGAGTCTGCATCCTGCAGCGAAGCAATTTCATGAAGGTGGGATGGGCGCGCGGGCTGCGGGCATGCCGATCTGACGTATCATAAGAAAATATCTATCGCTGGGATGACATCGCCTATGTCCGACGGACGCTTTCGTTACGAAGAGGCCTTTGCCCGGAACATCGGCTGGGTGACCGAGGCGGAGCAGGCCGTCCTGCGCGGCAAGCGCGTCGCCATCGCCGGCGTCGGCGGGGTTGGCGGCGTGCACCTTTTGAGCTTGTCTCGGCTCGGCATAGGGGCTTTCCATATCGCCGACATGGACACCTTCGATCTGGTGAATTTCAACCGCCAGGCCGGCGCCATGATGTCCACCCTGGATCGCCCGAAGGCCGATGTGATGGCCGAGATGGCCAGGGACATCAACCCGGAGATGGAAATCAAGGTGTTCGGCAGTGGCGTCGATGCGGCCAATCTCGGTGCTTTCCTCGAGGGCGTGGATCTCTACGTGGATGGCCTCGACTTCTTCGCCTTCCAGGCCCGCCGGGACACCTTCAGGGCGTGCTGGGAGCGCGGCATCCCGGCGGTCACGGCCGCCCCGCTGGGGATGGGCACCGCGGTGCTCAGCTTTCTGCCCGGCCGGATGAGCTTCGAGGAGTACTTCCGCCTGGATGGGTGCGACGAGGATGAGATGGCGGTGCGCTTCCTGCTCGGGCTGTCGCCCGCCATGCTGCAGCGGGGCTACCTGGCCGATCCTTCCCGGGTCGATTTCGTGGCCCGGCGCGGGCCCAGCACCATCGCCGCGTGCCAGCTGTGCGCGGGGGTGATGACCACCGAATCCCTCAAGATCCTGCTCGGGCGGGGCGAGGTCATCTGTGCACCGCACGGTTATCAGTTCGATGCTTACCGTAACCGCTACGTGAAGACCTGGCGGCCGTGGGGCAACCGCAACCCCATCCAGCAGATCGGCCTGGCCATTGCGCGCCGCCAGTTGCGGGCGATGCGCGGGGGGCGCTGAGCCGCCATGCCGCACAGCCACGGCCCGGCCTGCAAGCACGCCCATGACGACCACGGGCATGGCCATCCTCCCCATGCTCATCATGGCCACCACCACCACCACGCACCGCCCGACGACTGGAACCGCGCCTTCGCCATTGGCATCGCGCTGAACCTGGCCTTCGTGGTGGTGGAAGCCCTGTACGGCTGGCAGGCGGACTCCCTGGCCCTGCTGGCCGATGCGGGGCACAACCTGTCGGACGTGGCGGGGCTGGTGCTGGCCTGGGGCGCGGCCCTGGCGGGGCGCCTGCAACCGACCCTGACCCGCAGCTATGGCTGGCTGCGGGCCTCCATTCTGGCGGCGCTGGGCAACGGGCTGCTGCTCCTGCTGGCCATGGGGGCGCTGGCCGTCGAGGCGGTGCAGCGCCTGCAGTCGCCCGAGCCGGTGGCTGGCTGGACGGTGATCGTCGTGGCGGCGATCGGCGTGGTGATCAACGGCATCACCGCTGCGCTGTTCATGGCTGGCAGCAAGGACGATCTCAACCTGCGCGGGGCCTTCCTGCACATGGCGGGGGATGCCCTGGTATCGCTGGGGGTGGTCGCAGCCGGCCTGGCCTACCTGCAGTTTGGCTGGGTGTGGCTGGACCCGGTGGTGAGCCTGGTGATCGCCGTGGTGATCGTGCTGGGCACCTGGGGCTTGTTCCGCCAGTCCCTGCACCTGGCCTTCGACGGGGTGCCGGAGGGGGTGGACCTCTCCGCGGTGGATGCCTGCCTGCGTGGCCTGCCCGGGGTGAAGGATGTGCATGACCTCCATGTGTGGGCCCTCGGCACTTCCCATGTCGCCCTCACTGCCCACCTGGTCATGCCGGGCGGGCACCCGGGGGATGCCTTCTTCACCGACCTCGCCAGGCTGCTGGAGCAGCGCTTCCGTATCCACCACCCGACCATCCAGATCGAGATCGACGGCATCGATGACGGATGCCAGTCGGCCTTGCGGCCCGCCGGCAAGGGCTGATCGATCCCGTCGGGTCAGCCGGCAGGGCGGGGCAGGCGGGCCAGGAAGCGGTCCAGGGCGGCGCCGAAGGCCTGGCGGTCGGCCTGACTGAAGGCCGCCGGGCCGCCGGTCTGGATGCCCGCTCCGCGCAACTCCTCCAGAAAATTCCGCATCGACAGCCGCTCGGCGATGTTCGCCTCCGTGTAGAGCTCGCCGCGCGGGTTGAGTGCGTGGGCCTTGCGGCCCAGCACCGCGGAGGCCAGCGGGATGTCGGCGGTGATCACCAGATCCCCTTCTTCCACCTGCTCGACGATGTGGGCATCGGCCACGTCGAAGCCGGCCGGCACCTGCACGGCCCGGATGAAGGGCGACGGCGGCGTGCGCAGGAGGCGGTTGGCGACCAGGATCGTCTCGATCTGCAGGCGCTCGGCGGCACGGAACAGGATGTCCTTGATGACGCTGGGGCAGGCATCGGCGTCGATCCAGATATGCATGGGCGGCTTTCAGCGTAAAGCCTGGAGTGTAACTCCACCATCATTCTTCCCGTCTGTCGGGGACGGGGCTGGCTGTCGGTGTGTCATGTTGCGGCGCAGCAAAACTGTGCTAGATTAGCTCCACAACAAAGACATAGCCTGGGATGAGTGTGGGAGAGAAACGGGGTCGGCAAGGCGGGCTCCGGTTTTCATGCGCCCGCCCGTGCCGGCGTTCACCAAGAGAGCCCTTGCCATGGCCAGTTCCCTGGAACAATCCCCTGTCGTCAGCCCGGTTGCCGGCGAGCCTGTGCGCAACGCGGCCCTGAGCCGTCCCCGCTCCCGGCTCGCGGCGAGCCGTTGGCCGGCCCGGCTGGATCTGCTGCAGAGCCTGTCCGGCCTGCTGCTGGCCCTGTTCCTGATCGCCCACATGTTTTTCGTGTCGTCGATCCTGATCAGCCCCCAGGCCTTCCATACGGTCGCCCGATTCTTCGAGGGCGCCGCGTTTCTCGCCGAGCCGCGCCCATGGATCGTCTCCTGCGTGGTCGGCGTGGTGATGGCCCTGTTCATCCTGCACGCCTGGCTGGCCCTGCGGAAGTTCCCGGCCAGCTTCCGCCAGTACCGCATCTTCGTCGAGCACAGGGAGCAGCTGCGCCATAGTGACACCGGCCTGTGGTGGATCCAGCTGTGGACCGGCTTTGCGCTGTTCTTCCTGGCTTCCGTACACCTCTTCGGCATGCTGACCCAGCCGGCGCTGATCGGCCCCTACGAGTCCGCCGACCGGATCTGGACGGGCAATATGTGGCCCATCTACCTGCTGCTGCTCTTTGCCGTCGAGATCCACGGAAGCATCGGGCTGTACCGCCTGGCCCTCAAGTGGGGCTGGCTGCAGGGCGCGGACCCACTGGCTGCGCGTCGCCGCTTGCGCATTGCGCGGACCTGCTTCAGCCTGTTCTTCCTCGGGCTGGGTCTGGTGACCCTGCTGGCCTATGTGCAGCTCGGCATCGCCCATGCAGACCGGGCCGGAGAGCGCTACGTGCCGCACAAGGCCGGCGCGAAGCTGGCCAGGCAGTCGCCGGCAGGGGGGCTGGAGTTTGCCCTGTCACGACGGCCGGGAGAGTGAGCGTGCGGATCGTCTATACCGATGTGTTGGTGGTCGGCGGCGGGCTGGCTGGCCTGCGGGCGGCAGTGGGTGCCCGGCGGCGCGGCCACGACGTGATCATCCTGAGCCTGGTGCCCCCCAAGCGCTCCCATTCGGCCGCGGCCCAGGGGGGCATGCAGGCCAGCCTGGGCAATACGGCCAAGGGTGAGGGCGACAATGAGGACATCCATTTCGAGGATACCGTGCGGGGCTCCGACTGGGGCTGTGACCAGCAGGTGGCCCGCCTGTTCACGCACACCGCCCCCAAGGCCGTGCGAGAGCTGGCGGCCTGGGGGGTGCCCTGGAACCGGGTGGAGGCCGGCACCCGGGAGGTGGTGATGGATGGCCGCCGGGTCAGCCTCTCCGAGCGTCCGGAGGCCCATGGCCTGATCGCCGCGCGGGACTTCGGCGGCACCAAGAAGTGGCGGACCTGCTACGTCTCGGACGGCACCGGCCACGCCATGCTGTACGCGGTGAGCGATCGTACGGTGGCTGAGGGCATCCCCGTGCATGAGCGGATGGAGGCCATCGCCCTGATCCACGATGGCACGCGCTGCCATGGCGCGGTGGTGCGCAACCTGGTCAGCGGCGAGCTGTCGGCCTATGTGGCGCGGGCCACCTGCATTGCCACCGGTGGCTTCGGCCGGATCTACCGGGTCAGCTCCAATGCGGTGATCAACGAAGGCATGGGGGCGGCCATCGCCCTCGAGACCGGCGCCGCCATGCTGGGCAACATGGAGGCGGTGCAGTTTCATCCGACCACCATCTTCCCGGCGGGCATCCTGGTCACCGAGGGTTGCCGCGGTGATGGTGGCCTGCTGCGGGATGCCGCCGGCCACCGCTTCATGCCCGACTACGAGCCCGAGAAGAAGGAGCTGGCTTCCCGCGACGTGGTGTCCCGCCGCATGGAGGAGCACATCCGGGCCGGCAAGGGGGTGAAGACCCGCTTCGGCGACCACCTGTGGCTCGACATCACGCTGCTCGGCGCGGCCCACATCGACGGCCGCCTGCGCGAGGTAAAGGAGATCTGCCAGCACTTCCTGGGCATCGACCCCAGCCGCGACCTGATCCCCGTCCGTCCGGCCCAGCACTATTCGATGGGCGGCATCCGCACCGACGCCCAGGGCCATGCCCGCGGTCTGCGTGGCCTGTTCGCCTGCGGCGAGGCGGCCTGCTGGGACCTGCACGGCTTCAACCGCCTGGGCGGCAACTCGGTGGCCGAGACGGTGGTGGCCGGCATGATCGTCGGTGAGAGCATGGCCGACTTCGTCGAGTCGGCGAGCGGTGACCTGCAGGTGTCCACGGGGCTGGTCCGCGACTTCGTCGAGGCCGAGCAGGCCCGCCTGGACGCCCTGCTGCAGGGCAAGGGCAGCGAGAACGCGGGCGAGCTGATGCGCCGCATGCAGGACATCATGACCGACAAGGTGGGGATCTTCCGCAATGGCGAGCTGTTGAGCGCCGCGGTGGAGGAGCTGCAGGCCCTGCTGGTGCGCAGCCGGCAGATCGGCATCACCACCCGGCGGCCCGGCGCCAACCCCGAGCTGGTGACCGCCTACCGGGTGCAGAAGATGCTCAAGCTGGCCCTCTGCGTGGCCTGGGGGGCGCTGCAGCGCACCGAGAGCCGGGGCGCGCACTATCGCGAGGACTTTCCCCGGCGTGACGATGCGCAGTGGCTCAAGCGCACCCTGGCCACCTGGGGGGATGCCTTCCAGACCCTGCCGACGCTGACCTACGAGCCGCTCGACGTGGCCTCCATGGAGCTGCCCCCCGGCTGGCGTGGCTATGGGGCCCGCGATGCCATCGAACATCCCCTCACGGCGGGGCGGGTCAGCGAGATTGCGGCGATCCGCCAGGCCTTCGGCCATGCCGACCGCTTCACCGTGCAGCAGGCCCTGATGGCCTATGAACACCTGGTTCCGGAGCGTTTCCGGGGCCGCAACGCCCGACTCGAGGAGGCTTCATGAGCGACCCGCGCATCCTCACCCTGCGCGTGCTGCGCAGCAGCCCGAGCGAGGGGCTGGCACCCCACTGGGAGGATTTCCGTGTCGAGGAGGCGGAGGGGATGACCCTCTTCATCGCCCTCAACGAAGTCCGCGAGACCCTGGCGCCTTCGCTGCAGTTCGACTTCGTGTGCCGTGCCGGCATCTGCGGCAGCTGCGGCATGCTCATCAACGGCCGGCCAGGGCTGGCCTGCCGGGCCCTGACCCGTGACCTGGGGCCGGTGATCACCCTCGCGCCCTTGCCGGTCTTCGAGCTGATCGGTGACCTCTCGGTAAATACCGGGAAGTGGATGCGCGGTACCGCCGAGAGGTTGCAGACCTGGATCCATGCCCAGGCCGAGCCCGACCTCACGGCGCTCGAGGCGCCGATGGAGCCGGCGCTCGCCGAGGCCATTTACGAGCTCGACCGCTGCATCGAGTGTGGCTGCTGCGTGGCCGGCTGCGGCACCCTGCGCATGCGCGAGGACTTTGTCGGGGCGGTGGGGCTCAACAAGATCGCCCGCTTCCGTCTCGACCCGCGGGACACCCGGACCGACGAGGATCTCTATGCCCTGATCGGCGACGATACCGGCGTGTTCGGGTGCATGAGTCTGCTGGCCTGCCACGATGTGTGTCCCAAGGGCCTGCCGCTCCAGACCCAGATCGCCTTCCTGCGCCGCAAGATGGCCCGCACCGGCCTCTAGTCCGCTCAGCGCCCGCCCATGAAAAACGGGAGCCCATGGGCTCCCGTCTTGCGTACCAGACTGGCGCGGATCAGTTGATCTTGGCGGCCTTGGCGAGGCTCTGGATGTGCTCGTCGATCTTCTGGGCCTGCAGGCGCTGCATGATCTGCGGCTTGGTCTCTTCGAACGGAGGCGCCTTCAGGTCGCGCACTTCGTCCAGCTGGATGACGTGGTAGCCGAACTGGGTCTGCACTGGGGTCTGGGTGTAGGCACCCGGGGTCAGGCTGGCGAGGGCCTTGCCAAAGCTCTCGACGAAGGCGCCCGGCACGTTCCAGCCCAGCTCGCCGCCCTTGTCCTTGGAGCCCGGGTCGAGGGAGAGGGTGGCCAGCTTGTCGATCTTCTCGCCCATCTTCAGGCGTTCGATGATGTCCTTCGCTTCCTTCTCTTCCTTCACCAGGATGTGACGGGACTTGTATTCCTTGCCGCCGGCCTGGGCCACCAGGCGGTCGTACTCGGCGCGGGCAGCCTCGTCGGTGATCGGGTTGGCCAGGATGAACTCGTTCACGTAGGCGCTGGCCAGGATCTGCTGGCGGGCGATATCGAGTTGCAGGGCGACGTCGGACTTCTTGTCGAGGTTTTTCTTCTTGGCGGCCTGGCTCAGCAGCTCGGCCTGGATCAGGCGAGCGCGCAGGTCATTGGCGAGCTGCGGGCTCTCCGTGGCGCCTTGGGCCTTGGCACGGGCGAGCAGCACGTCGTAAGCACCCTGGGGGATGGCCACGCCGTTGATCGTGGCGATGGGCTTGGCGGCGGCGGACTTGGCCGGCTCGGCGGCGAAGGCGGGCGCCTGGGCCAGCAGGCCGGCGATCAGGGCGAGGCGGAACAGGGACGAAGAGGACTTCATTGACTTTCCTTGGTGTGGGGTACGGGGTGCGGGGCAGGTTTGCCGGGCACCCGGGTCATGCGAAGGGAATGTTCGCTTTCCCCGCGCGTCCGCCAGTATTCCGAAGGGGGGCCCCACTCGTCAACGCGATCCGGTAGTCCGGTGTGGGCAGACCTGCGCGTCCCGGCCGCAGGATGCACGGCGGCGGACATCATTTGGCCTGTCTCCTGCATCCGGATGGCTCACCAGAAGGGGATCAGGTCGCCCGGCGGAAGGTCAGGTTGAGCCGGCAGGCGCCGGTGGCCGGGTGGTGGCCGTCCTGCAGCGGCGCGATGCCGTGGAAAAACAGGCGTGCCGGGCCGCCCCACACCACGACGTCCCCGTGCGCCAGGGGCACCCGTAGCGGCCGGGCTCCCCGGGTGGCGCCCCCGAACAGGAAGACTGCAGGCAGGCCGAGGGACACCGAGACGATCGGCTGGCTGAAGTCTGCTTCGTCCCGGTCTTGGTGCAGGCCCATGCGGCTCCCCGGCGCGTAGCGGTTGATGAGGCAGGCATCCGGCGCGAAGCCTTCGAAGCCGGTGGTCGTCGCCGCGCGGCTGGCCAGGTTCGCCAGGAGGGCAGGCATGGGCGGCCAGGGCAGGCCGCTGGCCGGGTCGATGGGGGCGTAACGATAGCCCCGCCGGTCCGAGACCCAGCCGCGGGCGCCGCAGTTGGTCATGGCCACCGACATGGTCTGGCCGCCCGGCGTCTGCAGGTGGCGGAAGGGGGCCGCGGCGATGACCGGCGCCAGCGCGGCGAGCAGGTCGTCAGCTTCGGCCAGGGCGAAGGCGCGCAGCACCACGGCGCCAGGGACGATGTCTTCCCGCCAGGGGACCGGGGCGTCGGAAAAGAGGTCGGATTGCATGGCGGCCGGTAATGAAGGCAAGGGGGCGAAGGAGGCAAAGGTCGACAATCTAGCCCGGGCCGGGCGCCGGCGCACCTGCCGGGCGCATGATGAGCGTGGGCAATGGTCTGCAGAGCCATTTGCAATTGGACCCGTCCGGCCGCCGGACCAACAATGCAGGGGCAGAGTCCGAGTCTTGAAGGAGGCCATCATGAGCACATTGCATATCGTCCGCCACCAGGCCCGCGCCCGTGTCCGGCGCGGTGGGTTTTCCGTGCGCTTCGTGCTGGGGGCCTTGCTGACGGGCGGCGGCGCCGCGCTGTTCCTCAGCGACGTGGCCCGCTGGATCGCCGGCGCCCCATGATGGGTTCGCCCCGGGCGGGCCTCAGCCTTCCGGCGTCAGCCAGCGCAGAGGCAGGGCGCCCGCCTGATGGCGGACCTGCTGAATCCCGAGCCGCAGTTGCCGCGGGGGGCCGGGCAGGATCTCCGCCCGCACGGTCAGGGACAACAGGCCGCCCCCGGCAAAATCCGGGAAAAGCAGCTCGGCGCGCGGGTTGAGCAGCAGGTTGCCCAGGGTGTTGAAGTAGTTGTTGCCGGCGAAGTCATCGATCAGCAGCGCGTCGTCCTCGACGCGGATGAAGCCAGGCGGGCCACCTCGATGGGAGACATCGACGCCGTGGGCCGGGGTGCCGTCATCCGACGGATGGGCGCTGGCGATGAAGAAGGTGTCGGCGGCGCGGAGCCTGTTGCGCTCCGCTCCGGTCAGCGAGTTGAGGATGGCGGTCGGCCCGGGCTGGCGGGCCGCAGGGTCGTAGACCGCCTGGCGCGGCTGGATGTACTTCGGGCAGTTGCCGAAGCTCTGCTCGATGGCCACCACCAGCGCCCCCGCCGGGCCGGCGACGACCCGGCCGTTGGCCCGGTTGCGGCGCCGGGTGTGGGCCTCGATGCCGAGCAGGCCGATCCGGGCGCCAGCCTGCAGCAGGGGGGCGAGGGGCTCATCCGGCGCGGGAACGGCGGCGATGTGCAGGTGGTGGCCGTCCGGCGCCGAGATGAAGCCCGGAGCGCCGGTCAGCAGGGTCGCCCGGGGCTGACCGTCCGCTTCCACGCCCGCCGCCACGATGAAGGGCAGGCCGGCGAAGAAGTCCCGGTGCTGCTCGGGCATCTCCTGGCGGATCACCCGCGGGCCTACCTCGGCGAGCCGCTCCCGGCTGCCTGCCAGGCCCTGCAGATGGGCTTCTCCGGCGTGGAAGACTTCGGCCATGGTCTTCAGCCTGCCAGGCCGATGGCGGTCTTCGGCATCGGAAAGAAGCCGGGCAGGGCTTCGACACGGGCCAGCCAGGCGCGGATCGCCGGGTAGGGCTGCAGGGACACATTGCCCTCGGGGGCGTGGGCGATATAGGTGTAGTTGGCCACATCGGCGATGGTCGGCGCCTCACCGGGGACCAGCCAGGGCCGGCCGGCCAGCTCCTTCTCCAGGATAGCGAACAGGGCGTGGGCGCGGGCGATCACCTCGTCGGCGTTGAAGTTCATCTTGAACACGGTGATCAGGCGCGCAGCGCAGGGGCCGTAGGCCACCTGCCCGGCGGCCACCGACAGCCAGCGCTGGACCTGCGCCGCCACGGCCGGATCGTCCGGCAGCCAGTGGGCGTCGCCGTAGCGGCGGGCCAGGTACACCAGGATGGCGTTGGAGTCAGCCACCGTCACCTCGCCGTCCTGGATCACCGGCACCTGGCCGAAGGGATTCATGGCGAGATAGGCGGGCGTCTTCTGCTGACCGCCGAGGAGGTCCACGTCCAGGGGTTCGACCGGCAGGTCGAGCAGGGACAGGAAGAGTTCGGCCCGGTGGCTGTGGCCGGACAGGGTGAAGCGGTGCAGTCTGATGGGCTGGGCGGGTTTCGTCATGGCGGACCTCTGGGGTGTGGGGGATTGGTGAGTCCCAGTGTGCTTTAATGCAGATGGCGGATAAATGCCGCAAGACGTAATTAACTGCTTCGATAAATGGAGTAATGCCGGTGGACAAGCTCAAGGCCATGACGACCTTCGTGCAGATCGCCGAGGCGGGCAGCCTGAGCGCCGCCGCCCGGAGCAGCGGGGCCTCGCTGCCGGCGGTGGTGCGCAGCCTGGCGGCGCTGGAGGCCGAGCTGGGGGTGCGCCTGTTCAACCGCACCACGCGCCGCATCGCCCTGACCGACGAAGGCCGCCATTACCTGGACAGCTGCCGCAATCTGCTGGCCGCGCTGGAGGAGGCGGAGTCGGCGTTGCGTGACGAGGCGGCCGACCTGTCGGGCCAGCTCACCCTGACTGCGCCGGTGCTGTTCGGCCAGATGTATGTGGCGCCAGCCGTGACGGCCTTCGTGCAGCGCCACCCGGGCGTGCGCTGCCGCCTGCTGCTGCTCGACCGGGTCACCAACCTGCTGGAGGAGGGGATCGACGTGGGGGTGCGCATCGGCCACCTGGAAGACTCGTCCCTGATCGCCCACCGGGTGGCCTCGGTGCGCCGCATGGTGGTGGCCAGTCCGGCCTGCCTGGCCCGGGAGGGCCGGCCCACCCACCCGCGTGATCTGCTCAAGGCCAACTGCATCGGCTTCTCGACGGGGGCGGGGCCGTGGTGGCGCTTCGAGGAAAAAGGACGCAGCTACACGTTGCCGGTGAGCGGCAACCTGGAGTTCAACCACGTGGCGCCGGCGGTGGATGCCTGCGCCGCCGGCCTCGGTTTCGGCATGTTCATCTCCTACCAGGTCGCCCAGCACCTGGCCGACGGCCGTCTGCAGGTGGTGCTGGAGGCGTTCGAGGCTGCCCCCAGGCCGATCAGCGTGGTCTATCCCCACGCCCGCCTGCAGCCGGCGCGGGTACGGGTCTTCGTCGAATGGCTGCGTGAGGCGCTGGGCAGCCTGCCGCCGCCGGGCGCCCGCTGAAGGGCGCCCGGGGCGGGGTTCAGC
This sequence comes from uncultured Zoogloea sp., assembly GCA_937967645.1. Classification (GTDB taxonomy): domain Bacteria; phylum Pseudomonadota; class Gammaproteobacteria; order Burkholderiales; family Rhodocyclaceae; genus Zoogloea. Next base: position 25,553 of record CALBTT010000027.1, on the reverse strand, counting down.
GTTCCCGCTGCCAGAGCATGCCGTGGGTGACGATGAACTGGTACTTGCGGGCGTGCTCGCGGATCACCAGGGGCACCTCCTCCTCACGCCGCAGCACGAAGCCCTCGTCCCGCAGGAAGGCCTTCAGGGCGTCGGCGCTGCGCACGGGCTGGCCGTCTTTCTCGAAGCCGCCGATCCAGGCTTCCTCGGGGGTGAATTGCTCCAGCCACGAATAGGGTGAGAACAGGGCCACCAGCCCGCCCACCTTGACCAGACCGCGCGGCCCGCCGAGGCGGCCGAGCAGCGACTTGGGGCTGGGCAGGCGGCACAGCAGGTTGGCCATCAGCACGGCGTCCAGGTCCACCAGTTCGGCAGGCAGGGAGCAGGCGTCGGCCTGGCGGAAGCTGACCCGCTGGCGTTCGATGGAGGGGTCGATGCGGGCCGTCACGGGGGTGCCCAAATTGCCCTCGTCGCGCCGGAAGTAGTCGCGGCTGCCCTCCTTCTTGAGGGTGTTGGCGGCGTCGATGAAGGCGCGGGAGAGGTCCACACCCAGCACCTCGCCGAAGTCGCGGGCCAGTTCGAAGCTGGCGCCGCCCACCGCGCAGCCCACATCCAGGGCGCGGGCTGTCCCGGAGCCGAACTTGCGGGCGCCGTCGATCAGCCAGTCGGCGCAGCGCTGCGGAAAGGCGGTGGCGCACTGGGGGCCGCCGGGCCAGGGCATCTGGATCTGCGGTTCGCCGTGGTGGAGCAGCATGTAGTCGTCCACCATGCGGGCATCCTCATACACCTGGCTGGCGCTGCCCGCGCCGCCGAGCTTCACCACACCACCGTCGTGGGCCGCCTGGACGACCCGGAAGCCGGCGTGCTGGTAGAAGTGCGGTCGGAAGTGGAAGCGCGCCCACACGCTGGCCTCGTCACCGCAGGACACCCACGAGCCGCCCAGGATCATGCTGTGCTGACCGTCGTAGCAGGGGGTGGAGAAGTCGTCGTAGTACGGATGGACGCGGGCGCCGGGCAGCGGGTTGAAGTCGTCCCCATGCCACTGCCAGACGTTGCCGAACACGTCGTGGACGCCGGCAGCCGTTGGCTGGCCGGCATCCACAGGCCAGGGCGACCCGTTGGCCAGCTGGCTGTTCCAGCCCAGTTCGCGTCCCAGGGCGGCGCCGTCGAAGCGGGAAGGGGGATCGGTGTCGGCCCACGAGGCCTCGCGCAGGGCGTTGTGCTCGGCCTCGGTGGGCAATCTACAGGGGATGCCGTCCCGGGCGGTGCGCCAGGCGCAGTAGGCGGCGGCCTCATGGGCATTCACCTCGGCCGGCCAGCTCCAAGGCATGTCGATGGTCTCGAAGAGGGTGCGCAGGCGGTAGCGATGCAGGCCGGCGGGGCCGTCCGGCACCCAGAAGCACGGCCACTTGCTGTTGCGGAAGCCGCGCCATTCCCAGCCGGCCTCGGTCCACCAGCGCTGCTCCAGGTAGCCGCCGCTCTGGATGAACTCCAGGAAGGCGCCGTTGCAGACCAGGTGGCTGTCCACCTGGAAGGCCTGCACATCCACCTCGCGCCGGCCGTATTCGTTGTCCCAGCCGAAGCTGGGCCAGTCGCGGGGCTTGCCCAGGCTGACCCGGCTGGCCGGCACCGCGACCTGTCGGGCCACCGGGTAGTCCTGGCCGGCGCGGGGCGGGAAGTGGGAGGCGCCCTGGGCACTGGCATGCACGGCCGGCCAGGCGGTGGGGCGGTGCACCAGCTCGACCGGCAGTTCGCGGATCAGCACCGAGGAGGTTTCGAGGTGGATGCGCTCGTGCTCGAAGCCCATGAACAGCGCCCACAGGGGGTGGTCCATGGTGATCGGGGCGTGCCCCTCGGCCAGGTCGGGATGGGTCTCGATGAGATGGCGCACGGTGGTGTACACCCGCGCCCGGTAGGTGTGGGCCTCGGCAAAGTCGGGCCACTCCATCTCGTTCTTGGACATGTCGTCCCAGCGCATCTCGTCCACGCCGGTCTCGAAGATCCGTTCGAAGTAGGGGTTGATCGGGTTGTCGATCAGGCCCGCCACCCGCAGCTTGTTGATGTACAAGGCGGCCGGATGGCAGTAGTAGAAGACCATCGGGTGGCGCAGGTGATGGTAGGGCGGCCGGTAGAAGGCCTCCTCGCCCTGCAGGCCGGCGAACAGCAACTCGGTGAGGGTCCAGCCGTTGTCGAAGGCGGCCAGCACGGATTCACGGGTACAGGTGTCGAGCCGGGGCTGGGGCAGGGCAGTGAGCGTGCCGTCGGGTTGGCGGCCAGGGCAGTCCTGGGGGCTCAGGCCGGTCCACCACCAGGCGGGGCGGGGGCCCCGCAGGGCGGCATCATGCTCGCCGCGCAGATTCTTGCGCCAGGGCTCCACGGCGGCGGGTAGCGCCGTGTCGAGGTTTGGGTGGGACATGCGGATCTCCTGGAATGCAGCTGTCGTTATTCTGGGGATAGGCTCAGGCGAAGAGTTCGGCCTGTACCGGTTGAAGGGGTTCGTGTCCGGGGGCGGCATCCCGTCGGGTCAGGCTGGCCACGCGCACGCCGAGCAGGCGGATGCGCCGCTCCAGGGGGATGCGTTTGAGGCACGCGCCCGCGGCCCGGCGGATCGCCGCAGCCTCGCCGATGGGCTGCGGCAGGGTCTGGTCGCGGGTGACCGTATGGAAGTTGTCGAAGCGCAGCTTGAGTCCGATGGTCTTGCCGGTGTAGCCCTTGCGCGCCAGATCGGCGGCCAGCTGTTCGCACAGGCGGGTGAAGCTCTGCGACAGGGCATCCCGGTCGAGCTGGGGATGCAGGTCGCGCTCGAAGGTGGTCTCCCGGGACAGGCTCTTGGGCTCGCTGTAGGTGACCACCGGGCGCTCGTCGAGGCCGTGGGCGGCGCGATGCAGCCAGACGCCGTAGCGTTCGCCGAAGTGTTCCTGCAGCCAGGCCGGATCGGCCGCGGCGAGCTCGCCGATCTGATGGATGCCGAGGCTGTCCAGGCGCGCCGCCGCCTTGGGGCCGATGCCGTTGATGCGCTTGGCCGGTAGGGGCCAGATGCGGGCGGGGATGTCGTCGGCGGCCACCACGGTGATGCCGGCGGGCTTGTCCAGGTCGGAGCAGAGCTTGGCCAGCAGCTTGTTGGGTGCCACGCCGATGGAGCACGACAGCCCGGTGGCTTCGCGCACCGCCTGCTGCAGGCGCAGCGCGATGGCCCGGGCGCCGTCACGGCTGCCGTCGGGGTTGAGGGCGCTGAGGTCGAGGTAGATCTCGTCGATGCCGCGGTCTTCCAGCTCGGGGGCGATCTCGCGCACGGCGGTCTTGAACAGGCGGGAATAGTGCCGGTAAGCGTCGAAATCGGCGGGAAGCAGCACGGCATCGGGGGCGAGCTGGGCGGCCTTCATCAGGCCCATGCCCGAATGCACGCCCAGGGCTCGTGCCTCGTAGGTGGCGGTGGTGATCACGCCGCGCCCGACATAGTCGCGCAGAGCGGGGAAAGCGCCGGTTTCACCCGCCGGATTGGCCCGGCGCCCGCCCACCACCACGGGCTGGCCGCGCAGCTGCGGATAACGCAACAGCTCCACCGACGCGTAGAACGCGTCCATGTCCAGGTGGGCGATGCTGCGGGGCAGAGAAGGCATTGTTCCGGTTCTAACCGCGGGGCGGGCTCCATTGTGCATCAAGGGGCGGGGAATGCGGCAGGGGCGTGGGCCGGACTTGCGCAAAGCGTTGGGGCGGGATTCAATCCTTCATGCCCGCCCGCGGTCGACGCCAAGAGGGTGCCGGGGCCTCGGAGGGCCAAGCCGAAGTCATAACAATGAGGGCGCCATGCCGCCCGCCGTGAGGAGATCCTGCCATGACCGACCTGCCCCTGCGCGACAAGCGCATCCTGGTGACCCACGCCGACGCCTTCATGGGGCCGGTGCTGTGCGAGGTGCTGGCCCGCCAGGGCGCCACCGTGATCGCCGATACCGACCCGCTGCTCGATCCTGACGCACCGGCCGCTGTCGTGGCCGCGGCGGGGCATATCGATGTGCTGCTCGCCAATCTGGCCATCTCCGCGCCCACCACTCCAGTGACCGCGGTGGGCGATGACGAATGGCGGGCGACCTTCGCCGCGCTGGTGGATCCCTTGCCGCGCCTGGTGCGCGCCGTGCTGCCGGCGATGATCGAGCGCCGGGCCGGCAAGATCCTGGTGATGGGCAGCGCCTCGGCCCTGCGCGGCATCAAGCGTGCGTCGAGCTACAGCGCGGCCCGCGGTGCCCAGCTGGCCTATGTGCAGGCGGTGGGGGTGGAGGTGGCGCCGCACAATGTGCAGGTCAATGCGATCGCCCAGAACTTCGTGGACAACCCCACCTATTTTCCGCCGGAGGTGCAGGCCAACCCGCGCTTCCAGGAGCGGCTCCAGCGCGAGGTACCCCTCGGCCGCCTGGTGGGGGCCGAGGAGGACGCTGCCTTTGCCGCCTATCTGTGCAGCGAGGCGGCCAACTGCTTCGTGGGCCAGGTGTTTCCCGTATGCGGCGGGTGGGTGCCGCGTTGAGGACGCGCCGCCGGCCTACAGGGCCGCGTAGTAGGCAGCAATCGCCGGAACGGCGGCGATGCGCTGCACGTAGGCGGCGAGTTTCGGCGCCAGCCGGTCGAGCAGGTCGGTGGGGAGGTGGTCGAGCTTGCCCGACACCAGCCAGCGCAGCACCACGAAGGCCTTGAGGTCGGCCACCGTCAGGCGCTGGTCGGCAAAATAGGCGCCGCCGTGCTGCTCGAGCTGGGTCTCCAGCCAGGTCAGGTAGAGGGGCAGCGGGCCTGCCACCAGGGCCTTGCGAGCGCTCTCCAGGGCCTCGCCGGTGAGGCCGAACGTTGCGCCTATCTTCACGTTGATGTCTTCCAGCGCCCCCATCACCTCGTCGCACAGCAGGGCCTGCAGGGCGTCGTCCGGGTACAGGCCGGCGAGCCTGCCGGCATAGCGGGTGATCGCATCGCTCTGGGTGACCTGCACGCCGTTGACGTGCAGGGTCGGGACCTGGCGCAGCGGCGTGGTCTTGCGGACCTCGGCAAACTCGGCAAAGGGGAAGCGGTGATCCTCGAAGGGGATTCCGCCCAGGTGCAGGGCCAGGCGCGCAGGTTCGGCGCGGCCGCCGGGGAAGTCGAAATAGGTGAGCTTGAGTGCATCCATGATGAGGTCTGCTGGCAGGGGTGGAGGGCGGCCTGGCGTGCCCCGGGGAGGCTGCGCATGCCGCACATGTGACGCGGAGCATAGCAGCGGCGGTGGCCGCGGGGGGCGTGTCCCCGAACACCTTCCCGCGCTTTGAGGTGCCTTGTTCTTCTGAACGGCTTCGCGCCGGGGCTAGCGCAGCTTCTGCAGCTGGCTGTGCTCTTCCGACGGCAGCTTGCCGAACAGCGCGCGGTAGTCCCGCGCAAAGTTGCCGAAATGCCAGAAGCCCCAGTGGGCTGCGGCTTCCGATACGGTGGCGCTGTGGCGGAGCATGGCGCGCACGCCGTTGAGGCGGACGATCTTGATGAAGTCGAGTGGGGTGCAGCTCATGCCTACCTGGAAGCAGTTCTGCAGGGTTCGGCGGCTGACGTTGAGGGCGTTGCAGATATCCTGGATGCCGGGTGGAGCGTCCGGGCTGCTGACCACGATGTCCCGTACATCCTTGATGAGCTTCAGGCGCTGGGCGTTGTTGAGGCGGGGGGCGTCCCGGTCGATGCGGGTGACGATGGTGTCGATGAAGGAGTTGAAGATGGACTGGCCGAGGGAATGCAGCAACTGCTCGTTCTCGAGGGCCTGGGGTGCATGCACCGCCATCTGCGCGATGCTGGCGATGAACTGCCGCAGGGACGCGATGCGCTGCGGATCCACCTTCACCAGCTGGGGCCTTTCGATGAGGGCCGACACCACCTCGGCCTCCCGCTGGGTGAGCTGTTCGAGCAGGTCGCGTGTCTGGATGACGATGCCGGACATGATCAGGCTCTCGGGCGACAGGTATTCAAAGCCGTCCTTTCCCGAGAAGAGATGCAGCGACGTATCCGACATGGCTTCGCCGCAGAAATAGCCTTCACCCTTGTAGGCGAGAGGCAGGCCAATTGCCACGGTGTCCTTTTGAATCGCTCCAGTCTGGAACAGGTTGCTGCTGGTCGTCTCAAAGAAAAGCTGGAGGCCGTGCAGCTCTAGCTCCTGGAATTCCCCTTTGAATGCGCCCGAGGATAGCTGGGAATAATGCTGCTGCCATCCCCTGAGCTGTGCCGCCTGTTCTTCTATATCGGACGTGCTGACCGAGCGGACGTGTTGGGGCAAGCCCCCGTCGTGCTGCAAGGGCGAGGCGGAATGGCGGGTCAGATCGCTCATCGGGAGTGAGTCCGAATCAAGGAAATGGGATCGCGGCGTATTGCTTCAGCAAGGAACGTGCCCCCGTCCGGGGCCGTGCCGAGGCATGCAGCGTTTTGCCGATTTTGGATGGCCCATTCTGGTGTAGGCCTGGGTGAAGACTAGGCCAAGTTCGATGGCGGTGCAAGATCTACTTTTAAATCAGTTGCTTGGGGCGATTGTTGAAGTGTGCCGATTTGCGATAGCGGGGCTTGTCACGCGGCCTTAACGTTACGTAAGGGCTGCAGATGTCGAAGGCCGGCCCCCTATATCCATAACGAGGAGACAATCGTGATCAAGTTTCAGAGTTGCTGTCGGCGCATTCCGCGCCTTGCCGCAATCGGGATGACGGGGGGGCTCATGGCCTTTCTCGCACCGGCGTCCGGGGTGGCCGCGGAGGTGTCCGCCGGGGGGGCAGATACGCCGGCCTATTCCATCACCGGCAATGTGTCGTTCAACAGCGATTATGTCTGGCGCGGGCTGACCCAGACTTTCGGCGGGCCGGCCCTTCAATTCGGTGCGGACTGGAAACATCGCTCCGGCCTATATGCCGGCTTCTGGGCATCGAACGTGTCCGAGAAATGGGTGCCGGGGGCCAATCTTGAAACGGACTATTACGCGGGCTACAAGACGGAAATTGCGTCGGGCCTTCTTCTCGATCTGAATCTGCTCTACGTCTATTATCCCGGCGGCGACTACAGCAAGGCGCTGGATGGCCGGACTTTCCTGAGCTCCAGGCCGCATACCCTCGAGCCGTCGATCGGCCTGAGCTACCAATGGGCCTCGATCAAATATGGCCGCACCCTCAGCAAGTTCTATGGCTGGAACGTCAACAACTCGGCGCCGGGGGTATTCTCGGCAGAGGATGTGCATGCCGGCGTGAAGGGCTCGACCCGGGGTTCCCAGTATCTGGAGCTGGGGGCGTCCTATGATGTGTCGGAGTCGGTCAATCTCTCGATGCAGCTCGGTCGGGAGTGGGTGGCCAACAGCTCGGGGCTGGACTGGTCCTACCTGCGCCTGGGGGTGAGCAAGGCCCTGGTCGACAACTGGAGCGTGGGCCTGTCGGTGTGGGGGACGACGCAGCCGGCGGCCTTCAAGAACTACGTGGCCCTCACGGGCAACGGCGACACCGAGAGTGTCGGCCGTACCCGTGCGGTGCTGTCGATCGCACGTGCCTTCTGAGCGGGGAGTGGCACTCATGGAACTCGAAAAGCACGGCCTGCATGTGGGTAGCGTCACCCACCACGAACTCAGCAAGACCCTCGGCACCTGGCAGCTGTGGGGCATCGCGGTCGGCCTGGTCATCTCCGGAGAGTACTTCGGCTGGAGCTACGGCTGGGCCGCCGCCGGGACGCTGGGATTCTTCGTCACCTCGGTGTTCATCGCCGCGATGTACACCACCTTCATCTTCAGCTTCACCGAGCTGACCACCTCCATCCCGCATGCGGGCGGGCCGTTTGCCTATGCGCGACATGCCTTCGGCCCCTTTGGCGGCTATGTGGCCGGCACGGCCACCTTGGTGGAGTTCCTGTTCGCGCCGCCGGCGATCGCCCTGGCCATCGGGGCCTACATGAACGTGCAGTTCCCGGGGCTGGATCCCAAGCACGTGGCGGTGGGGGCCTACCTGGTGTTCATGACCCTCAACATCGTGGGGGTGCAGATTGCTGCCACCTTCGAGCTGGTGGTGACCCTGCTGGCGATCTTCGAGCTGCTGGTCTTCATGGGCGTGGTGGCACCGGGCTTCTCGGTGGCCAACCTGGTCAAGGGGGGCTGGGCTGGGCAGGACAGCTTCAGTTCGGCGGCGATTCCGGGCATCTTTGCGGCGGTGCCCTTTGCGATCTGGTTCTTCCTGGCCATCGAGGGGGTGGCCATGGCGGCCGAGGAAGCCAAGGATCCGAAGCGTTCGATCCCGGTCGCCTACGTGTCGGGCATCCTCACCCTGCTGGTGCTGGCCATCGGCGTGATGTTCTTCGCCGGCGGCGCGGGCGACTGGACGCAGTTGTCCAACATCAACGATCCGCTGCCCAAGGCCATGCAGTACATCGTGGGCGAGAACAGCGGGTGGACCCACATGCTGGTGTGGCTGGGCATGTTCGGCCTGATCGCTTCCTTCCACGGGATCATCCTGGGCTATTCGCGGCAGATCTTCGCGCTGGCCCGCGCCAACTACCTGCCTCACTGGTTCGCCGAGGTGCATCCGCGCTTCAAGACGCCGCACCGGGCCATCCTGGCCGGTGGGGTGGTCGGGATCGCGGCCATCTACAGCGATCAGCTGATCCAGTTCGGTGGCCAGACCCTGACCGCCAACATCGTCACCATGTCGGTGTTCGGCGCCATCGTGATGTACATCACCAGCATGTTGTCCCTGTTCAAGCTGCGCAAGTCGGAGCCCGGCATGGAGCGGCCCTTCAAGGCCCCGTTCTATCCGTGGTTTCCGCTGTTCGCCCTGCTGGGCGCGCTGATCTGCCTGGGCACCATGGTCTATTACAACCCTGCGGTGGCGGGCGTCTTCTTCGGCATGCTGACCCTCGGCTACATCGTCTTCATCGCCGTCAAGCGGGAGCGTGAGACGGCGCCCCTCGACGAGATGCTGGAGTCCGCCGAGGAGATGCAGCTCGAACGGCAGCTCGCCGCCAAGGCGAAGGCCAAGGCCTGACCGTTCCAAACGAAGACGGGGCGCCGGTTCGCCGGCCCCCGTGGTAACAAGAAGCGGGGACACACCCAATGCCGATGTACACACACACAGTCGATCAGAAGGTTTACGCCTTCGACGGCCTCAGGGATCTGCTGGCCAAGGCCTCGCCGGCCCGTTCCGGCGACTACCTGGCCGGCATCGCGGCGGCCGACTACGAGGAGCGGGTGGCCGCCCAGATGGCCCTGGCCGAGGTGCCGCTGGCGCGGTTCCTGTCCGAGGCCCTGATCCCCTACGAGACGGACGAGGTCACCCGCCTGATCATCGACCGCCACGACCGGCAGGCCTTCCAGGCGGTGGCCCACCTCACCGTCGGGGATTTCCGCAACTGGCTGCTCTCCGACCTCGCCACCGAAGAGGCGCTGGCCCGCCTGGCGCCCGGTCTGACGCCGGAGATTGCGGCCGCCGTATCGAAGATCATGCGGGTGCAGGACCTCATCCTGGTGGCCCGGAAATGCCGTGTCGTGACGGCCTTCCGTACCACCGTGGGCCTGCCCGGGCGCCTGTCCACGCGGCTGCAGCCCAACCATCCCACGGATGACCCGGCGGGGGTGTCGGCCAGCGTGGTCGACGGCCTGATGTACGGCAGCGGCGATGCGGTGATCGGCATCAACCCGGCCACCGACAACGTGGGCGCGGTGATGACGTTGATCCAGATGCTGGACGCGATCATCCAGCGCTACGCCATCCCCACCCAGTCCTGCGTGCTGACCCATGTGACGACCAGCATCGAGGCCATCAACCGGGGGGCGCCGCTGGATCTGGTCTTCCAGTCGGTGGCCGGCACCGAGGCCGCCAACCGCAGCTTCGGCATCAACCTGGCCGTCCTGCGGGAAGGCTACGAGGCCGCCCTGTCGCTCCGGCGGGGTACGGTCGGCAACAACGTCATGTACTTCGAGACCGGCCAGGGCAGCGCCCTGTCGGCCAACGCCCACCACGGGGTGGACCAGCAGACCTGCGAGGCCCGCGCCTACGCGGTGGCGCGGGAGTTCTCGCCCTTCCTGGTCAACACGGTGGTCGGTTTCATCGGGCCGGAGTATCTCTACGACGGCAAGCAGATCATCCGCGCCGGCCTGGAGGACCACTTCTGCGGCAAGCTGCTGGGCGTGCCGATGGGCTGCGACGTGTGCTACACCAACCACGCCGAGGCCGACCAGAACGACATGGACATGCTGCTGACCCTCCTCGGGGTGGCGGGCATCAACTTCGTGATGGGCATCCCGGGCTCCGACGATGTGATGCTCAACTACCAGACCACCTCCTTCCACGACGCGCTGTACGTGCGCAAGGTGCTGGGGGCCCGACCCGCACCGGAGTTCGAAGCCTGGCTGGAGCGGGCAGGGATCTTCTCGGGGGACGGGCGGCTGCTGGCCGACACGACTCCGGGGCCTTTCCTCGACAGCATCCGCAAGCTGGGAGCCTGAGATGAGCGATATCGTCACCAAGAACCCGTGGAACACCCTCACCCGGTTCACCCAGGCGCGGATCGCCCTCGGGCGTGCCGGCACCAGCCTGCCCACCCGCCCGCATCTGGAGTTCCAGTTCGCCCATGCCCGGGCCCGCAATGCGGTGCATCACCCACTGGATGAAGGGGCCCTGTGCGCCGCCCTGGCGGCCCGCGGGCTGCCCAACTTCGTGGTGCACAGCGCGGCGCCCGACCGGGCCACCTACCTGCAGCGGCCGGATCTGGGGCGGGTCCCGTCCGAGGCCTCGCAGGCCAGCCTGACCACCTTTGGCACGGCTGGCTTCGACGTGGCCATCGTGGTGGTGGATGGCTTGTCGGCCTTTGCCATCGAACAGAATGTGCTGCCCTTCCTCGACCTGCTGGTGCCGCAGCTCAGCGCACGGGACCTTGGCCTGGCCCCGGTGGCGGTGGTGCGGCAGGGGCGGGTGGCGATCGGCGATCCGATCGCCCGGGCCCTCGGGGCGAAGCTGGTCATCGTGCTGATCGGCGAGCGGCCGGGACTGAGCTCGCCGGACAGCATGGGCATCTACATGACCTGGTCGCCCGTGGCGGGCACCACCGATGCACAGCGCAACTGCATCTCCAACGTGCGGCGCGACGGCCTCAGTTACGACGAGGCGGTCTACAAACTCATGTACCTGGTTTCCGAAGCCTTCCGGCGCGGTCTCTCGGGCGTCATGCTGAAGGACGAGACGGCCTCCCAGGCCTTGTTGGCCGGCGGGGCGGGCGGCAACTTCCTTCTCGAGTAGTCTCCGAGGGTTGATTCATACCTTTGGTTAGGGTTGAGGTCCTCCCCCTCAACCCTTTTTTTACGCCTTTTGTCCGGTCCCTGTCGGTGATGGGCAGGCATCCTGATTTGATTCTGCGGGGGGTGTGGGCTTGCAGGTCGAATTGCAGGAAGATGGTGGCCAGACGCTGGCGCCGGCGCGGAGCGGGAGTCCGTCACGGGCCTGATGGACGGGCAGATGCCCATCATGGACGGCGCCGGGAAGTCATCTTCATCCTTCAGGAGGCATGTCATGGGAAATCCGGTCGGCTGGTTTGAGATTTACGTTAATGACATGGCCCGCGCGCGGGCCTTCTACGAGTCGATGCTGGGCCTTACGCTGACGCCGCTGGACAGTCCGGGGGCCGAGCTGTGGGCCTTCCCCATGGATGCGGCCATGTATGGCGCGTCGGGCGCCCTGGCGCGCATTGACGGCTTCAGCGCCGGACGCAACAGCGTGCTGGTGTATTTCAGCTGTGCCGACTGTGCGGTCGAGGCCGCCCGGGCCGTGACGGCGGGCGGACAGCTCCATCAAGCCAAGATGTCCATCGGCCAGTACGGCCACATCGCCCTGGTGATCGACACCGAGGGCAACATGATCGGCCTGCACTCCATGGGGTGAAAAGGGGGGCGTCGGGGGCGTGACGAAGGAGGCGCGTATGGAGAAGGTGTTGCTGGTGACCGGTGGGTCACGTGGGATCGGTGCTGCGGTGGCGCGCCTGGCGGCAGCTCGGGGTTATCGGGTGGCCATCAGCTATGTGCGCAACCAGACCGCGGCCGAGGCTGTGGTGGCGGGGATCGCCCAGGCGGGCGGCCGGGCCCTGGCGATACAGGCCGATGTGGCCCGGGAGAAGGACGTGCTGGGCCTGTTCCGGGAGGCGGAGGTGGCCTTGGGGCCCTTGTCTGCCCTGGTGAACAACGCCGGGGTGCTGGAGACACAGATGCGCGTGGAGGACATGGATGCGGCACGCCTCCAGCGGGTCTTCGCCACCAACGTGGCGGGTAGCTTCCTGTGCGCCCGGGAGGCGGTGCGCCGCATGTCCACGCGCCACGGTGGCCGCGGCGGGGCCATCGTCAACGTGTCGTCGCGGGCGGCCCGGCTGGGCTCGCCGGGCGAGTATGTGGATTATGCAGCCTCCAAAGCGGCGATCGACACACTGACCCTGGGACTGGCCCGGGAAGTGGCGGGGGAGGGCATCCGCGTCAATGGGGTGGCACCGGGCATCATCGACACGGAGATCCATGCCAGTGGCGGGGATCCGGGGCGGGTGGAGCGGCTGAAGGCGGGCATTCCCATGCAGCGCGGTGGCACGCCGGAAGAGGTGGCCCGGGCCATCCTGTGGCTGTTGTCCGACGAGGCCTCCTACTCCACCGGAACCATCCTCGATGTGGCGGGGGGGCGCTGAGCCCGACCGGGCGCTATAACGGTAGCGTGACCGATGGTGCCGGAAGAGGTGGCGAATGAAGCGGGATGGTCTGCGTGGAGGTCTGCTGCGTTATCTCGGCCTGCTGGCGGTACCGGGCATCCCCTGCTTCTGTTGGTATGCGCTGGGCGGCGCCGGTGATGCGGGTAGCGGCTTCCGGGCCCTGGAGTTGATCGCCTATCCTCTGGCCCTGCTCGGCGCAGGGGGCGTCGTCATGGCGCTGCTCGGCCGCCGCGACAAGGATGCTAAGGATGCCGTGAGGAGGGAGCCCTAGGGGCGGCGTCCGCCGCCCCCGAGGCCAGGCTCAGCGGCGGCGGCGCAGCATGAAACCGGTGAGGCCCAGCGCGGCCAGGGCCAGGCTGCCGGGCTCCGGGATCTGCTGGGCGACGAAGCCGGGGAGCGTATCGCCGGTGATGCCGAGCACGAAGAACTGGTTGGGGTTGGCGGTATCCATGCCCTGCACCTGGGTGATGTCCAGGAAGTCGTTGTCATTCACGACGATCAGGGTGTGCTGCCACACGCCATCCACCAGCACGTCGGGGCCGAAGGCCAGGCCTTCGATCTTGGCCGGGATGGTCCGGTCGGTGTAGCCGTTGGCCTTGAGCAGGGCCACCAGATCCACGAACAGGGTCTTGCCCACGGCCTTGGCGGCCAGGGCGGTTTCACCGGTGAGGGCGCTCACGTCCTGGGCGCCGCTCAGGTCCACCTTGTAGATCTTCTTCTGCACGGCTTTGGAGTCGTCGCCCAGGCCCTTGCCGTCCCGCTCGTCGATCAGGAATTCGTGGTCGTTGATGGCCACGATCTCGCTGATGCTGCCGTACTTGGGCTTGGTGGCGGTGCCGATGTTGTCGAGCTGGTAGGCGTATTCGTGGGTGACCTTGCCGGTGGCGAGATCCACGGTGACGATGCGCACCGTGCTGGCGGCGGTGCCGCCGTCCTGGGCCAGGGGGCTCTGCATGACACCGACCAGGGTCTTGCCGTCGGGGGTGATGGCGAGGCCTTCCATGCCTTTGTTGGTGACGCGGCCGCTGCTGTTGGCGGCGATCTCGGTGCTCTCGGTGGCCGCCGGGGTGACTGCGGCGAACTTCTCGGGCAGGGTGACCACGCCGGTGCGCTCGCCGGTGGCACGGTCGAAGCGGTAGATGTAGGGGCCGTATTCGTCGGAGATATAGACGCTCTTGCCGTCGGCGGCGACGCGGATACCCTCCAGGTCGAGGCGGGCATTGTCCGGGTTGGTGGACAGGCCGGTGGCGAAGGCGTCGGAGCGGCCGGTGAAATAATTGACGCCACTGCCGCCGAGCACCGGGGCGCTGCCGTAGTTCAGCGCGGTGGTGCTGGAGAGCAGGGTGGTCGCGTTGAGCACCGGGCTCAGGCTGGCGATGCTGCTGGTGCTGAAGGTGGTGGTGGTGAGGCCCAGGTCCATGGTCTGGACACGCGGGATCCAGCTGGTGGTGTTGTCCACCGCGCTGTTCCAGGCGGTGGCATTGGGCCCGCGGTCAGGGGTCAGCAGGAAGGTGTTGCCGCCCGCCCAGGCAATGCCGGAGCCGAGGCCGCCGAGGATGTTGGCGGCGGCGCCGTTCTCGAGCGTGCCGGTGAGGCCGGACAGGTCGGAGCCGCTGATCTGGCCGATGCCGATGAGGGCGACACCCGCGTGGGCAAGGGGGGTAGACAGGGCGAGGGCCGCGGGCACGAGGGCGGCGATGAGGCGCTTGGCATGCATGGGGGAGGCTCCGGATTCGGTTTGACTAAACCCCGGGAAGCTACCCAGTGTGTGTTACATGCCGGTGACGGGGATCATCCCCCGCTGAGTGCCTGGACAATGATCAGCTCGTCGGTCGGATCGAGGGGCTGGCCCAGGTCGAAGACTTGGCTTCCGCCTGCGAAGAAGCGGATATGCCGGCGGATGCGGCCCTGTTCGTCGATCATGCGGAAGCGGATGCCCGGATGGCGCCGCTCCAGGTCGGCCAGCACCTCGGTCAGGGTGGCACCGTCGGCCTCGGCCCGGGCGCCGCCGGTGTAGCTGTGCAGGGCGCTGGGGATGAGGATCTTCATGCGGCGACCCGCGCGGTCTCGAGGGCGTAGATCTCGGGCAGGTGGCGGGCCAGGCAGGCCCACTGCCGGCCCTCGTCGCGGCTGATCCACAGCTCGCCGCTGCAGGTCCCGAAGTAGAGGCCGAGCGGGTCGTGGTCGTCGGCCGTCATGGCCTGGCGCTTGACCGTCCACCAGGCCTGCTCGGCGGGTAGCCCCTGATCCAGCCGCTGCCAGCTGGCGCCGGCGTCCCGCGTGCCATAGACCGCCGGCCTGCCGCCGGGGCTGGTGCGGGGCCAGACATCGGTGCCGTCCATCGGGAAGACCCAGGCGCAGTCGGCGTCGCGCGGATGCACCACCATCGGGAAGCCGATGTCGCCCACCGTGGCCGGCATGTTCCGGCCGATCCGTTGCCAGGTGTCGGAGGGGCGGTCGATGCGGTAGATGCCGCAGTGGTTCTGCTGGTAGAGGCGGTCCGGCTGGCTGGGGCACTGGCGCACGCAATGCGGGTCGTGGAAGGTGATGTCGGTGGGGTCGAAGCCGTCCACCACCTGGAGGCCGCCAACCAGGGGCCGGAAGCTATGGCCCCGGTCGGTGGATTCATGGACGCCGCCGCCGGACATGGCGATGTACAGATGGGCCGGGTCCCGCGGGTCGACGATGATGGAGTGCAGCTTGGGGCCGTCGGGGGTGCCGTCCTGCGCACTGCCCATCCAGGCCCGGTACTGGGGGTCGTCGTTGAGGGTGGAGGCCGGGGCCCAGGTGTTGCCGCCGTCCTCGGAACGGAACAGGCCCTGGGGCGAGGTGCCGGCGTACCACACGCCCGGTTCGCAGGCATGGCCCGGGGTCAGCCAGAAGCTGTGGTCCACGGTGCGTCCTGGCTGGCCTGCGGGGGCGGGGTCGAAGGCCGGGGGGCGGGTGGCTTCCTGCCAGCTGCGGCCCTGGTCGGTGGAGCGGAACAGGGTGGGGCCCAGGTGGCCGGTTTTCGCCGCGGCGAGCAGGGTGCGCCCGTCGCGGGGGTCGAGCACCAGATGGTGGATGCTGTGGCCCAGGAAGTGGGGGCCGTCCACCCGCCAGTGCTGTCGCCCGGCATCGGCGTGGAACAGCCAGGCGCCCTTGCGGGTGGCGACCAGCAGAACGGTATGTTGCGCCATGGCCCTCTCCTCCTGGAATGGGAATGCACCTGCCCGAGGAGGGGATGATGCACCCATTGGAGTGGCGGAGGCAAAGTGTCCCGGCGTGGCCGGGCAGGTGGTCAGGCCTCGGCGTCTTCCGCTTCCCGCTCTTCCTGCTGGAGCGCCCACATCTGCGCGTAGGCACCGCCGCGGGCGAGCAGTTCGGCGTGGCTGCCGCGTTCAAGGATGTGGCCCTGGTCGAGCACGATGATCTCGTCGGCGTTCATCACGGTGGACAGGCGGTGGGCGATGACCAGGGTGGTGCGGCCCCGGGCGGCGGCGTCGAGCTGGGCCTGGATGGCTTTCTCCGTCTTCGAGTCGAGGGCCGAGGTGGCTTCGTCGAAGATCAGGATGTCGGGGTTCTTCAGCAGGGTCCGGGCGATGGCCACGCGCTGCTTTTCGCCACCCGAGAGTTTCAGGCCGCGCTCGCCGACGCGGGTCTGCCAGCCGTCCGGCAGGCGGGCGATGAACTCCTGCAGCTGGGCGGCGCGGGCGGCGGCTTCGACCTCCTCGCGGCTGGCCTCGGGGCGGCCGTACTGGATGTTGTAGAACAGGGTGTCGTTGAACAGCACGGTGTCCTGGGGAACGATGCCGATGGCGGCGCGCAGGCTGTCCTGGGTGAGCTGGCGGATGTCCTGCCCGTTGATGCGCACGGCCCCCTGCTGCACGTCGTAGAAGCGGAACAGCAGCCGCGCCAGGGTGGATTTGCCGGAGCCCGAGTGGCCGACCACCGCCACCGTGCGTCCGGCCGGGATGGTGAAGTCCACCGCGTGCAGGATCGGTCGTGTCGGATCGTAGGCAAAGCCCACCTGCTCGAAGCGCACCTCGGCTGGCCCACGGGCCAGCGTCAGGGCGGTGGGGGCGTCGGCCACCTCCCGGTGGGTGCCCATCAGGCCGAACATGCGCTCGATGTCGGTGAGGGCCTGACGGATCTCCCGGTACAGCACGCCGAGGAAGTTGAGGGGGATGTAGAGCTGGATCAGGAAGGCATTGACCAGCACCAGGTCGCCCAGGGTCATGCTGCCGTTGGCGACACCGATGGCGGCCCGCCACATCATGGCGGTGACCCCCACCGCGATGATCGCCGCCTGGCCCATGTTGAGGAGGGACAGGGATTTCTGGTTGGTGATCTGGGCGGCGGTCCACTTCTTCAGCTCGGTGTCGTAGCGTCGGGTCTCGAAGGCCTCGTTGTTGAAGTACTTCACCGTCTCGTAGTTGATCAGGCTGTCGATGGCCCGGGCGTTGGCGGCGGAGTCCAGTTCGTTGGCCTGGCGGCGCAGGGCGGTGCGCCAGTTGGTCACCTTGAAGGTGAACACCACGTACAGCACCAGGGTCACCAGGGTGATGATGGCGAAGCTGGGTTCATACTTCACCAGCAGGATGCCGACCACCAGGCTGATCTCCACGAAGGTGGGCAGGATGGAGTACAGGGTGTAGCTGATCAGCGAACCGATGGAGCGGGTGCCCCGCTCGATGTCGCGGGTCAGCCCGCCGGTCTGCCGCTCGAGGTGGAAGCGCAGGGACAGGGCGTGCAGGTGGCCGAAGACCTGCAGCGAGATCTCCCGCACCGACTCCTGGGTGACCCGGGCAAACACGATCTCCCGCAGCTCGGTGAACAGCGAGGTGGAGAAGCGCAGCGCCCCATAGGCCACCAGCAGGGCGGCGGGCACCACGATGACGGCCTGCTCGCGGGTGATGTCCAGCCCGTCCACCAGCTGCTTGAAGATCAGCGGAACGGTGACGTTGGCGAACTTGGCCGAGATGAGGCAGCCCAGGGCGAACAGCACCCGCCATTTGTAGGCCCACAGGTAGGGGATCAGCTTCTTGATGGTCTGCCAGTCGTGGCGATCGCCGCTGGCGGGGAGGGCCGGGGGGCCGGAGGGGGCACGTCGCAAGGTGATGTCCTTGAAATAGGGTCAGTCCGGACGGAGACCGTCCGTGGCCAGGCGCAGGGCCAGGCCGATGAAGAGGATTCCGCACAGGCGGTCCAGCCAGGGGCCGAGCCGCGGCCGGCGGGCCAGCAGGGCGCCGATGCGTCCTGCCGCCAGGGCCAGCGCGCCGAAGATCACCACGGTCTGGGCCGCGAAGAGCAGGCCGAGTACGCCCATCTGCAGGCTCACGCTGCCCTGGGCCGGGTCGGTGAACTGGGGCAGGAAGGCCAGGAAGAACAGGCCGACCTTGGGGTTGAGGGCGTTCGCCAGGAAGCCCCGGCGCAGGTCACGTTGCCAGGCCTGGGCCTGCCCGGTGCGCGCCGGGACGATGCTGCCGCCGCTGCGCAGGGCCTGGATGCCGAGCCACAGCAGGTAGGCTGCGCCGGCCAGCTTGACGGCCAGCAGCAGCCCGGCGGAGCTGCGGATCAGCGCGGCGATGCCGAGCGTCGCCCAGGCGATGTGGGTCAGACAGCCGGCGGCGCAGCCCATGCCGAAGGCAAAGGCGGCGCGGCGTCCGCGGGCCAGCCCCAGGCCGACCACCATCAGGTTGTCGGGACCGGGGGCCAGGGTGATCAGGATGGACAGGCCGAGAAAGGCGAGGAGGGTGTCGAGGCTGGGCATGGCGCCCGATTCTCGGCGGGTGGCGCGGGGGAGTCAATGCCGTGCCGGGCGCCTGGTCAGGCGCCCGGCACGGAGACATCAGTGGTGGTGGCCGTCGCCGGCGCTGCACAGGGCAGAGGGGTCGCTCATGGCGGACTCGCCCATCTGCTGCAGATTGTCGAGCACGCGCATGGAGGCGCTTTCCATCAGGTCGAGCTGGCGCAGCACGCCGGGGATGTCGCCACCCTGGTAGGCCTCCAGGGCCGCCACGCCGGCGCGGTGCACTTCCACGTGGGGCGGTTCGATCTCCCGGTAGCCGGGCAGGCGGCTGAAACAGGCCCGGCCTTCGCCTTCGTAGTACCACTTGCCGAGCCGGCAGCCGGTGTGGGTGGCGACCTCGTGGGCTTTCAGGTCGAGCAGGCCGAAGACCGCCAGGTAGATGCGGAACTTGAAGACGATGTGGTCGATCTTGGCCACCTCGACAAAGCTCTTCATGGCGCTGCCGGCGATCACGCCCTCCATGTTGCCGGACAGGCTCATCAGCAGCTTCATGTCCTCGGTGGCCTTCTGGCCCCGGGCGCTGTAGCGGCCGGCCGCCTCGGCCAGGCTTTCCATGCTGTTGCGGGCGCGGGTGGAGTCTTCGCGGATGCGGGTGACCAGGGTCGAGATCTCGGCGGTGGCGGTGGAGGTGCGTTCGGCCAGCTTGCGCACTTCGTCGGCCACCACGGCAAAACCGCGACCGGCCTCGCCGGCACGGGCCGCCTCGATGGCGGCGTTGAGAGCCAGCAGGTTGGTCTGGTCGGCGACGCCGTGGATCAGCTTGACGATCGCGCTGATCTCGTCAGCGCGCTGGGCCAGGGCGTCCACCTCCCGGGCGGAGTTCTCGGATTCGGAGGCCAGGCGCTGCAGGTTCTCGGCGATCTCGGTGGTGGCCTGGCCACTGGTCTGGGATACGTGAGCGGCTTCGACCGCCTTGTCCTTCTCATTCCGCAGCAGGCCGGCCATTTCCGCCAGGCTGCCCTGGGCGCCGGACAGGGAAGTGCCGAACTCCGCCATGCGTTTGACGACGGACAGCAGGTCGTCGCAGTGGCGTTCCTTGTCGGAGTGATTCCGGCGGAGTGCTTCGACTTCGTCGCGCAGGGTGGCGATTTCGCCTTGCAGGGCCTGCTCCTGGTTGCGGCTGGCTTGAAGCTCGTTCTGAAGTTGTTCGTATTGCTTCCGGTTGATCCACATGGGCGTGCTCTACTCTTTTCTTTTTGATTGAAGCCGGAGGGGCTCTGTACTGATGTCGCCTTGCTGTGGACCATTACGGCAGCACCAAGCGTTTCTTGGTAATACTTCACAATTCTTTTCTTGGAATTTGATGTAGGTCAGAAGTCGGCAGCTTCCGTGTCCCGCCGTGGCCACGCCGGGGCTGCTTGACTCGCGGTGGATCCGGCCTCCACCCAGGCCCGCGGCAGGCTGAACGCCTGCGGAGCTCAGGCCGCCTGCCAGAGGGTGACGCTGCCGCCCGCCTGCTCCGGCGTATGGCGCTGGACCAGGTTTTCGATCTGGGCGGCCGGCACCGGGGGGCTGATGAGGTAGCCCTGGATCTTCTCGCAGCCGATGCTGCGCAGGAACTTCAACTGGGCTTCGGTCTCCACGCCCTCCGCCACCACCTCGAGCCCCAGCTTGTGGGCGAGCAGCACGGTGACGTCGCAGATGTCGGCGTCGCTGGGGTCGGTTTCGATGTCCTTGACGAAGGAGCGGTCGATCTTGAGGGTGCGGATCGGGAAGAGCTTGAGGTAGGCCAGGGATGAGTAGCCGGTGCCGAAGTCGTCGATGGACAGGGACAGGCCGCTCTGGGTGAGGGCCCGCATCACCTCGATGGTGTCGTCGGGGGCGGCCATCGACACCGACTCGGTGACCTCCAGGTCGAGCAGGCCGGCATGCAGGCCGTGCGACTCGAGCAGCCCGGCGATGCGGGCCGGCAAGGCCTTGTCGAGGAACTGCCCAGTGCTCAGGTTGATGGACATCCGCAGCGGGGGAAGGCCGGCCTCGCGCCAGGCCCCGAGCTGTCGGCAGGCCTCCTGCAGGACCCAGTCACCGATCGGATCGATGATGCCGGTCTCCTCGGCGACCGGAATGAACTCGGCGGGCGGGACCAGGCCCCGGCTGGGGTGCTGCCAACGGATCAGGGCTTCGACGCCCACCAGGCGGCCGCTGCGCAGGTCGAGCTGGGGCTGGTAGTGGAGCACGAACTGGCCGCGCTCCAGGCCGCTGCGCAACTCGGACTCGAGGGACAGGCGGCGGGTCGTGGCGGCGTTCATCCCTTCGGTGAAGAACTGGAAGTTGCCGCGCCCCATGGCCTTGGCGTGGTACATGGCCACGTCGGCGTTCTTCAGGAGGTCGCCGATCTCGGTGGCGTCGTCCGGGTAGAGGCAGATGCCGATGCTTGGCGAGGTGCGCTGCTCCTGGCCGTTGATCTGATAGGGAGCCGATACGGCGCGGACGATCTTGTCGGCCACGTGGGCGGCATCGGTGGCGTCGGCTCCGTCGGGCAGAACCACCACGAACTCGTCGCCGCCCAGGCGGGCGACGATGTCGCTGGTGCGCACCGTGGCACTGAGGCGCCGGGCCACCTGGATCAGCAGCTCGTCACCCACGTGATGGCCGAGGGTGTCGTTGATGGCCTTGAAGCGGTCCAGATCGATCAGCATCAGGGCCAGGGGCTGCCCGGTGCGCTGGCACAGCCCGACGGCCTGCTCGAGCTTTTCGTTGAGGCTGAAGCGGTTGGGCAGGTTGGTCAGGGTGTCGTGGTGGGCCAGGTGGCGGATGCGCTCTTCGGAGGCCTTCATCTCCGAGATGTCGATGAAGTTGCCGATGTAGTTCTGTACCTGGCCGGCCGCATCCCGCACCAGGGCGATGGACAGCCACTTGGGGTAGGCCTGGCCGTCCTTCCGGCGGTCCCACAGCTCGCCCTGCCAGGCGCCGTTCCGCTCCAGGCGGGCCCACATGTCGCGATACACCTCGGCGGGGGTGATGCCGGCCGACAGCATGCGTGGGTTCTGGCCGCGGACTTCGTCCTGCGTGTAGCCGGTGAGCTTGGCGAAGGCCTGGTTGGTGGCGACGATGCGGTTCTCGGCGTCGGTGACGATGATCGCTTCGTTGCTGTTGGAGAACACGGTGGCCAGCAGGCGCAGGTGCTCGTCGTTGCGCTTGCGTTCGGTGATGTCCTGGACCGTGCCTTCGTAGCAGATGAACTCACCCCGGGGGCCGAGCACCGTGTGGGCGTTCTCCGAGATCCAGATGCATGAGCCGTCGCGGCGGCGCACCTCGGACTCGAAGTTGATCACCTCGCCGTGCATCGCCATCAGGTGGCGGAAGCTGCGCCGTCGCTCGGGATCCACGTAGAGCCGGCTCTCGATGTCCGACAGGTCGGCCATCAGCTCCTCCGGCGTGGCGTAGCCATAGAGCCGCGCCAGGGCCGGGTTGGCGGCCAGGTAGCGGCCCTCCCGGGTGGTCTGGAAGATGCCCTCCGAGGCGTACTCGAAGATGTGGCGGTAGCGCAGTTCGGAATGGGCCAGGGCGTCCAGGGTGGCCTGGCGGGGTGTCACGTCCTCGATGAAGCCCTCGATGACCACCCGGCCCTCCTCGTCCGGGACCGTGATGCCCCGTTCTAGCACCCAGCGGATCTCGCCCTGGGCGGTCTGGATGCGGTACTGCACGGCGAAGCGCTGGCCGTCCCGGGCGGCCCGCCGGATCTGCTCACGGATCCTGGCCCGGTCTTCCGGGTGGGTGATGTGTTCCCAGGAGATCGAGGCGTTGTCCACGATCTCGGTCGGCGTGTAGCCGCATAGTCCGGTGCTGCCCTGGCTGACGAAGACCATGGTCCAGTGCGGGTCGTCCACGCAGCGATAGACCATGCCTTCCAGGTTGTTGACCAGGGTATCGAGGATGCGGGTGCGGTCGACGGACCTGGCGGTGAGGAGACTGCTTCGGCGGAAGCGTCCGGCTTGGGCGTGCACGATAGGAGGTGACCTGGGCGATGTTGCGATGACGTCGTGCCCATGCAGCAAGCGGCGTGCCTGCCTGGAGGCCCTGCCAGGCGGCCGTGCAGGTGAGGCCGGGCACCGGGGCTGGGCGTGTCGGGGATTGCGTGCCCCGTTATTGTGCGTCGCGGAAAGCAGGGGGCGCTGCGCGTGCATCACGTGTGCAGCAGGTCACTCCGTGGTCCGGCATTCGGGCACCGTCAGCGTGAATGACGGGCGCCCCACCTGGTCGATGGGCGCGCCTTGCATGCCCCGGCGAGGTGCGGGGCCGGCCGTCACTCAGTGCAGGGTGCGCGGCATGGCCAGGGTGAACTCGGGGATGTCGGCATCGAAGTGACCGCCATCCTCGCCCACCATCTGGTAGCGGCCCTTCATGGTGCCGACCGGGGTGGCGATGGTGCAGCCGCTGGTGTATTCGAAGGCCTCGCCGGGCTTCAGCAAGGGCTGCTTGCCGACCACGCCGCTGCCTTCCACCTCCTGCACCGCACCACCGGCGTCGGTGATGATCCAGTGGCGCCCCAGCAACTGGGCGCTGGCCGAGCCGATGTTGCGGATGGTGATGTGGTAGGCGAACACGTAGCGGTCGGCCTCCACGCTGGATTGTTCTTCGATGAATTGGGCAACCGCCGTGACCTCGATGGCCTTGGGGTGAGAGCGGATGGTCATTGTCTCTGGGCTTTTGGGGTTCGAAGAGCCGTCATTGAAACGGAATTGCCGCCCCGCCGCAACCGGTGGATCCCGTGCCGGCACGTCCGCCCGCCGCGTTGGCGTGCGGCGGGTGGGCAGGTACACTGCGCAGCTTCCCGCTCCCACCCCGTCAGGCAATCCCATGACCTTCCGTATCGCTCCCAGCATCCTCTCCGCCAATTTCGCCAAGCTCGGCGAAGAGGTCGCCAACGTGATCGCCTCCGGCGCCGACTGGATCCATTTCGATGTGATGGACAACCACTACGTGCCCAACCTGACCATCGGTCCGCTGGTCTGCGAGGCCATCCGCCCGTGCACCACGGCGCCGATCGACGTGCACCTGATGGTCAAGCCGGTGGATCGCATCGTCCCCGACTTCGCCAAGGCCGGTGCCAACATCATCACCTTCCACCCGGAGGCCTCCGATCACATCGACCGGACCCTGGGCCTGATCCGCGACAGCGGTTGCCAGGCCGGCCTGGTGTTCAACCCGGCCACCCCGCTGAACTGGATGGACCACGTGATGGACAAGCTGGACATGGTCCTGGTGATGAGCGTCAACCCGGGCTTCGGTGGCCAGTCCTTCATCCCCGGTGCCCTCGACAAGCTGCGTGAGGCGCGCGCCAAGATCGACGCCTACACGGCCCGCACCGGGCGGCAGATCCTGCTGGAGATCGATGGGGGCGTGAAGGTGGACAACATCGCCGCGATCGCCCAGGCCGGTGCCGACACCTTCGTGGCCGGCTCCGCGGTGTTCGGCGCCGGCAAGGATACGGACCCGCAGCGTTACAACTCGGTGCTTGCCGATCTGCGCACGGCGCTCGCCGGCGTCTAAGCGGCGTTTAAGCGGTATCTAGGCGCCGGCGCGGCGGCGGGCCGAGGGGGGTACCCCGAGCACCCTCAGGAAGGCCCGGCGCATCCTCTCTCCATCACCGAAGCCGCAGCGGCGGGCCACCACCTGCACCGCGTCCTGGCCACTCTCCAGGGCCGCCGCCGCGGCCTCCACCCTCAGCCGCTCCACTGCCCGGGCCGGCGTGACCCCCACCTCCTGCACGAAGCGGCGGGAGAAGTGGCGGGGGCTCATGCAGGCCAGGGCGGCCAGCTGATCCACGTCCAGCCGTTCGTCCAGGTGGCGGCGCACATGGTCGAGCAGGTTGGCGAAGGGGCTGCCAGGGGGCTGCATGTCCGCCATCTCCGAGAATTGCGATTGCCCGCCGGGGCGTCGGTAATACACCACCAGCTGACGTGCCACCTGGCGCGCCACGGCTTCGCCGAGATCGTCGGCGATCAGGGCCAGGGCCAGGTCGATCCCGGCGGTGATGCCCGCGGAGGTCCACAGCGGGCCATCCCGCACGAAGATCCTGTCGGCATCCAGTTGCACCGCGGGGAAGCAGCGGCTGAAGCGGGGGCCGCGGCCCCAGTGGGTGGTGGCCTTGCGGCCATCGAGCAGGCCGGCGCTGGCCAGCAGCCAGGCGCCGGAGCAGACGCTCGCGGTGCGCCGGGCGAGCGCGGCCTGCTGCGTGACCCAGGCCAGGGTCTGGGGGCACTCAGCGGCCAGATCGACGCCGGTGCCTCCGGCGATCAGCAGCGTGTCCGGAGGCGTTGCAGCGCTCAGCGGTGCGCTCAACAGCCGGGCGCCGCCGGAACTGGGCACCAGGCCCCCGTCCAGGGACAGGATGTCAATCCGGTAGCTGTCGGGAACGCAGTCATTGGCCGCTTCGAAGGCGCCCAATGGCCCCGCGGCGTCGAGCAACTGGAAGCCCGGGAAGATCAGCAGGGCAAGCGTGCGAGGCATGGCATGAAAGGTGGGTTCTGTGTCATTTACGCCATCACTCTAGCGGGCGAGCATGGGCGGGTCAAAGTCTCCCGGAGTGCTCCCCATGAACCGCAACCTGATCCTGCTGACCCTCAGCCAGGCCCTGATGATGACGGTGGTCGGGCTCCTGCTGTCCGCCTCGGCCCTGGTCGGTGCCCGCCTGGCCGGTTCAGCGGCCCTGGCCACCGTACCCCTTGCCCTGCAGTACCTGATGACCCTGCTGGCCCTGGCACCGGCCTCGCGCCTGATGGTGCGGTGGGGGAGGGGGCCGGTGTTCGTGGCCGGTGCAGTCTGCGGTGGGGCGGGCCTGCTGCTGGCGGCGGCGGGCATCGCCTTCGAACGTTTCTCCCTGTTCTGCCTGGGGGCCGCCTGTGTGGGCATCTATGGAGCGGTGGGGCAGTTCTACCGTTTCGCGGCGATCGAAGCCGTGCCCCTGGCGCAACGGGGGCGGGCGGTATCCCTGACCCTCAGCGGCGGCGTGCTGGCCGCCTTTGCCGGGCCGGCGATCGCCCGGGCGACCCGGGACCTGTTGGCCGAACCCTTCCTGGCCAGCTTCCTGGCGCTGGTGGCGGGTAGATCGGAAGAGCACACGTCTGAACTCCAGTCACGAATCACCATC
>CALBTT010000026.1 GCA_937967645.1 uncultured Zoogloea sp. | reverse complement strand
AATACCGGCCTGTCACGCCGGGGGTCGCGGGTTCGAGTCCCGTCCACTCCGCCAACATCTGAAAGAGGGAGCCTTTGGCTCCCTCTTTTTTTTGCCTGTTTTTCGCCGCATGTGATGTCTTTCAACGACCTTGCGCCCAGCTGGCGTTAAAATTCGCACGCCTCTACATCGACTGCTTGCCGTGTTCAATACCATACTCACCGTTTGTACCGGAAACATCTGCCGCAGCCCCGTCGCCGAGTTCCTTATCCGTCATGGCCTGAACAGCAGTGGCCGCACGGGGATCAAGGTCGCTTCGGCCGGGATTGGCGCCCTCGTCAATCATCCTGCCGACGATGCGGCCCTCGAGTTCATGACGGGCCTCGACATCCCCATGGAGGCGCATCGTGCCCGGCAGATCGATGTCTCTCATACCCGCCAGGCTGATCTGATCCTCGTGATGCAGAAGCATCATCTCGACTACATCCTTGCGATGGATCCCACTGCCCGCGGCAAGGTCTTCCTGCTCGGGCACTGGAGCAGCAAGGAGGTGCCTGACCCCTACCAGCGCGGCAATGCGTCGCATCGTGCGGCCTACGAGCTGGTGCGTGAAGAAGTGGCGGCCTGGCTCAAGCGTGTCTGATTTCACGCATTCTCTGGGGCTGACAACGCGTTTCGCATGAAATTCACGGTCCAGCTGATAGAATGCTCCGTAAATAACTGTGACGTGATTCACGCACGGCTTGTCGGGCAGGTGACTCCGGAGTGGAGTCCTTCAGGTGCCCGCTTTGATTGATGGCGTATATTTTCAGGGAGCGATAGTTTGGCCAAGGGAATGATTCTGGCTGCCGGCCAGGGAACGCGGGTAAGGCCTCTCACCAAGAATGTTCCCAAGCCGATGGTGCCCATCCTGGGCAAGCCGGTGATGGAGTATCTGATCGAGCATCTGGCCCGTTTCGGCATTCGCGAGATCATGATCAACGTGGCCTACAACCATTACAAGATCGAGAACTACTTTGGTGACGGTCACCGCTGGGGCGTTTCCATCGGCTACTCCTACGAAGGTGTTCGAGATCACGGTGAGGTGGTGCCCAAGCCGCTCGGTTCCGCGGGCGGCATGCGCAAGATCCAGGATTTCTCGGGTTTCTTCGACGAAACCACCCTGGTGATCTGCGGTGATGCCATCATCGACCTGGATATCGGCGCCGCCCTGCACGAGCACAAGTCCAAGGGGGCCGTCGCCAGCGTGGTGACCCTCGAGGTGCCGCAGGACCAGGTCAAGAACTACGGCATCGTGGTGCCGGACAAGAACGGCCGGATCAAGTCCTTCCAGGAAAAGCCGACCCCCGAAGAGGCCAAGTCCAATCTCGCCAGTACCGGCATCTACATCTTCGAGCCCGAAGTGCTGGATCTGGTGCCCTCCGGCAAGACCTTTGACATCGGCAGCGAGCTTTTCCCGATGCTGGTCGAGAAGGAGCTGCCCTTCTTTGCCCAGAAGCGCTTCTTCAACTGGATCGACATCGGGCGTCTCAGCGATTACTGGACGGTTCTGATGCGCGTGCTGAGTGGCGAGGTGGCCCAGATGGACATGCCGGGCAAGGAGATCCGCCCGGGTGTGTGGGTCGGCCCGAACACCTCGATCGCCTGGGACAGTGTGCAGATCGTTGGCCCGGTCTACATCGGCTCCAGCGTCCGCATCGAGCCGGGGGCATCGATCATCGGCCCGACCTGGATCGGCCACGGCAGTCACATCAAGTCCGGTGCCAAGGTGGAGCGCAGCATCCTGTTCGAATACACCCGGATTGCCGATGGCCAGCGCTTTTCTGAGATGATCGTCTCGCCGCAGTACTGCGTGACCCGCAGTGGCGATGCTTTCTATGCCGGCGACGATGAATGCGTGCTGCGCTGGGGAGACGCGCGCGGACGCTGATTGCTTCGTCCTGCTGCAGAAATTCCTTGCCGATGGCCCGTTCGTACCGAGTGTATGAACGGGCCATCCGGCTTTTCGGGCTTAGTGGAGCACCTCAGGCTTGCCAGGCGAGAGGACGTCCACGCACACGTCGCCGTCTTCTTCCCGCAGTTGCAGGCCGAAGGTGGCGAAGGCCGCCTGGATGTCGCGACGCAGCGGGGCGTCGGCAAGCTCGCCAGCCTCGATGGCGTGGCCGGCCACCAGGTGTTGGGAGGTGGTGAGCCAGAGGGGAAAGAGGAAGGAGTTCGTGATGAACTCGTCCATCTCGGCGCTGATCGCCTTCAGGGGCTGCTCAAGACCGTCCAGGTAGCCCTGCACATGGGCCATGGCCTGCATCAGATGGGCGATGCGCCCCATGCTCTTGGCGAACAGACCGTCCAGATCCTGGTCGGCGAAGTACAGCGTGATCTCCTCCTGCATGCCTTCCGGCAGGGCTCGCACCAAGGCGGCAAGATGGTTGAGGAGCAGGTCCGAATCGGCTGGCACCGACCAGGCTGCCCGGCGGTTGATCCGGTACTCCTGCCACATGGCCGCCACGATGGGGGCCAGGGCCCGGCCAAGGGGCGTGCCGCTCTCGCCGGGGGGCGGCGTCTGTGAGTCGTGCAGGCGCCAGCATTCCTTGTGCAGGTGGTGGATCAGGCGGGCGATCTCGCCGCCGTCGCCCGACAGCGTCTGCCACAGCTTGTTGCCGTCGACGAGCAGGGCCAGCCCACCCTCGTCGGGCACCAGGCGAGACAGGTGCGAGGCATCAGCCGGCGTGACGCCGAAGCGTCGCTCGGCCGCCGACAGGTCGTCGGTCACCAGGATGCGGGACAGGCCGGTCAGGTCGAGATCTTCATCCCGTGCCTGGATGCGCGTCAGCAGCGCTTCGATGACCTGGCGGATGGTGCTTGAATTGGCGGTGGATACCGGGCCGTCGAATTCGATGTGCATGGTGTCGCGGTCTTACTCTTCCACGTGGCGCAGGGAGAGGTCGATGGCGCGCACATCCTTGGTCAGGCTGCCGATGGAAATACGGTCCACCCCGGTCTCCGCGATGGCGCGCACCCGCTCCAGATTGACGCCGCCGGAGGCTTCCAGCTCGGCACGCCCCTGGTTGAGGGCCACCGCCTCGCGCATCTGCGAGAGATCCATGTTGTCGAGCAGGATCATCTTGGCGCCGGCTTCGAGAGCTTCCTCGAGCTGGGCCAGATCTTCCACCTCGACCTCGATGAAGACGTTGGAGGGGGCGAAGGACTTGGCCTGCTCGATCACGGCCTTGATGCTGCCGGCCGCGATGATGTGGTTCTCCTTGATCAGGATGCCGTCGTAGAGGCCGATGCGGTGGTTTGTGCCGCCACCGATCCGCACCGCGTACTTCTGTGCGAGGCGCAGGCCCGGCAGGGTCTTGCGGGTGTCGACGATCTTGGCCCGGGTGCCGGCCACGGCCTGCACGAAGGTGGAGGTCAGGGTCGCGGTGCCCGACAGCAGCTGCACGAAATTCAGGGCGGTGCGCTCGGCGGTGAGCAGGGAGCGGGCGGAGGCATCCACCTCGCACAGCAGCTGGCCGGGCTTGATCCGCTCGCCATCGCGCACGTGCCAGATCACCGAGGCGTCCGGCTCGAGTGCGGCGAAGGTGGCGTCGAACCAGGCGGTGCCGCACAGCACGGCGTCCTCGCGGGTGATCACACGGCCACGGGCGGCGCGGCTGGCCGGGACCAGGCGGGCGGTGAGGTCGCCTGTGCCGATGTCTTCGGCCAGGGAGGCGGCCACGGAGCGCTGGACTTCAACGCGAAGCTGTTCTGCAAATTCCATCGAGAGTCACCTAAGATATTCCGGCGAGAAATTCTAACACCGGGGGGGAGGGGGCATGAGCACCATGATCGGCGTGCTGCAGGTAAGTCTGGGCGTATTGATCGTCGTGCTGGTCGGTGGAGGCCTGACCTACTGGTACGTGCAGGACATCACCCAGAAGAAACATGCAATCCTGCGCAACTACCCGGTGATCGGTCACCTGCGCTATTTCTTCGAGCAGCTTGGTGAGTACTTCCGCCAGTACTTCTTTTTGGGTGACCGGGAGGAGATGCCCTTCAACCGGGCTACCCGGGGCTGGGTGTACCGTCTGGCCAAGAACGAGGGTGGCGTCATCGGCTTTGGTTCCACCTACGACCTGCACCAGCCCGGCGCGCTGCTCTTCGTGAATGCCGGCTTCCCGGTGCTGGAGGAAGACCAGGCGCCGACGCCGCCGCTGGTCATCGGCGAGGGTTACGCCGCCAAGCCCTTCGTGGCCCGCTCCCTCATCAACATCAGCGGCATGAGCTACGGCGCCCTGTCCCGGCCGGCAGTGCTGGCCCTGTCCAGGGGCGCGGCGGAGGCCGGCTGCTGGATGGATACCGGCGAGGGCGGGCTGGCGCCCGCGCATCTCGAAGGCGGGGCCGACATCATCATGCAGATCGGCACCGCCAAGTACGGTGTGCGCGATGCGGAGGGCCACCTCTCCGACGCTCGTTTGCGTGAGCTCGCGGCCATCGACGCAGTCAAGGCCTTCGAGATCAAGCTGTCGCAAGGGGCCAAGCCGGGCAAGGGCGGCGTGCTGCCGGCCGCCAAGGTCACCCCCGAGATCGCAGCGATCCGAGGCATTCCGGTCGGTGTGGATTCGATCAGCCCCAACCGCCACCGGGATATCGGCAACGTCAACGAACTGCTCGACATGATCGTGCGGGTGCGGACCTTGACCGGCAAGCCGGTCGGCATCAAGACCGCCATCGGGGGCCGGCGCTTCCTGCATGAGTTGTGCGAGGCGATCCTGCGCCGGGGGCTCGACACCGCGCCCGATTTCATCGCTGTGGATGGGGGCGAAGGCGGTTCCGGCGCGGCGCCGCAGGCGCTGGCCGATCACATGGCCCTCTCCATCGACGAGGCCCTGCCGCGGGTGGTGGACACCCTGATCGAGTTCGGCCTGCGTGAGCGGGTGAGGGTGATCGCCGCCGGCAAGCTGGTTACCTCGGCGCGGGCGGCCTGGGCCCTGGCCTGCGGGGCAGACTTCGTCAATACCGCGCGGGGCTTCATGTTCTCGCTGGGCTGCGTGCAGGCCATGCGCTGCCACCAGAACACCTGCCCGACCGGCATCACGACCCATGACCCCAAGCTGCAGCGCGGGCTGGTGGTGGAGGAGAAGTACCTGCGTGTCGCCCACTACGCCCGCAACATGAACAAGGAGATCGACATGATTGCCCACGCCTGCGGCCTGCGCCATGCCAGGGAGTTCCGCCGGGAGCACGTGCGGCGGGCGCAGGCTGATGGACGGAGCGAGGCCTTCAACATGCTCTATCCGTACCCGGAGCCCTTCGACGGCAAGGCGGGCCCGTTCTAGGCGGCACTTCCTGCCGCATCGCGTCGTGCTGAAACGGTTGCGCCCAGCCACTGTGCGGTGAAGCGGGCAGGTGCCGCATCGAGGCCGGAGCGGCAAGACTTGCCGTGGTCTTGTCAATTCACCTGGGCTGGGGCCCGGACTGGCCCGGCTGTACGGAGCAGGGGCCGGCGATAGCCGTTTTGCTTAACCCAACTTTACCTCCCTTTACGGACGTTGGCGGGTAGATCGCTGCTTTTCGGCCGTTAAATTGCTATCTGAAGAGGGCTGGCAGGATGCATGCGGCCAGCCCGCGACGACCGGCGGTTCACCGGGTCATGGCAAGAAAGGAAGGCATCATGGTCAGCAGCATCGGCAGTTACAGCGGCGCCTCGGCGGCATTCAACCGTCCCGACCCCAGCCAGATGGCAAGCAAGCTCTTCTCGAAGCTCGACACCAAGGGGCAGGGCTACATCGAAGAGAGCGATCTGCAGTCGGCGTTCAGCCAGGTCTTTTCCGCCACCGGAAGCAGCGCGGCCTCATCGGAGGCTTCTTCACTGTTCAGTGCTCTGGACAGCGACAGCAATGGGCAGGTTACCGAGAGCGAGTTCTCCAGCAGCGTCCAGAAGCTGGCCGAGGC
The DNA here is from genome assembly GCA_937967645.1 of uncultured Zoogloea sp. GTDB lineage: Bacteria > Pseudomonadota > Gammaproteobacteria > Burkholderiales > Rhodocyclaceae > Zoogloea. The sequence continues at coordinate 23,843 of CALBTT010000026.1, read as the reverse complement.
ACTCGACAACCAGGTCTTTGGCAGCCGCATGGCGGGTGGCATGGGCGGAGCCGGGGGTATGGGCGCCATGGGAGGGATGCCGCCTCCGTCACCGCCGCAGGGTGACGAGGCCGGATTCACAAAGGACGAGCTCAGCAGCCAGCTGGAGGAAATCGGCTCCACCGACAGTGAGCGTTCTTCATTGATCTCGAGCGTCGTGGACAACTTCGAAGCTGCCGATGCCAACGGCGATGGCAAGGTCAGCCGGGCAGAGGCGATGGCCTATCAGCAGTCGAGCAGTGCATCGACGTCCGGCTCGACTTCGACGTCCACCTCGACCTCCAGCAGCGCTTCGGGCTCCTCCACCGACAGCCTCTCCTCCACAGCCCACGCCGACGCACGCATGATGCATCGGCTGATGGAGCTGATGCGGGCTTATGGCTCCGAGGCCGACAGCGCCGGCAGCAGCGTTGCCGTGTCGGCCTGACGCCGGGCTGAACCCGCCCGGGCCCCGTCTCAGGCGGCCAGGCGTGATGCGACGATCTCGAGGATGCGCTGTTCCAGCCGCGCCTCGAGGCACTCCACTTCGATCAGGTCGCCCCAGTTCTCGCGGAAGTTCCGCTGCCAAGTGATCTGGCGCTTGGCCAACTGGCGGGTGGCGAAGATGCCCTTGCTGCGGAAGGTCTGCAGGTCGCAGTGCCCCTCGAGATACTCCAGGGCCTGGCGGTAGCCCACGCAGCGCATCGACGGCAGCCCGGGGTCCAGGGTGTAGCGGCGGCGCAGCGCCACCACCTCGTCCACAAAGCCGGCCAGCAGCATCGCATCGAAGCGCTTCTCGATGCGTGCGTGCAGCACTGCGCGGTCGCCCGGGCTCAGTGCGACGGGGATGTAGCGGTGGCTGTCCGGCGTGGCTTCCCGACGTGCGTAGCTGGCGGCCAGCGGTTCGCCGGTCAGGCGCACGATCTCCAGGGCACGCTGGATGCGCTGGGCGTCGTTCGGTTCCAGGCGCGCGGCGGCTTCCGCATCCAGGCGCGCCAGCTCGGCATGGAGCGCCGGCCAGCCATCCCGCGCGGCGGCGTCTTCGATCTCCCGGCGCAGGGCCGGGTCGGCCTCGGGCAGGTCGGACAAGCCCTCGCGGAGCGCCTTGTAGTACAGCATGGTGCCGCCCACCAGCAGCGGGATACGGCCGCGCGCCGTGATCTCGCCCATCAGCCGGCGCGCGTCCTCGCAGAAGCGGGCTGCGGAGTACGCCTCTTCAGGGCTCAGGATGTCGATCAGGTGGTGCGGGCAGGCCGCCTGCTCCTCGGCACTGGGCTTGGCCGTGCCGATGTCCATGTCACGGAACACCAGGGCCGAATCGACACTGATGATTTCCACGGGCAGGCTGCGGGCCAGTGCCAGGGCACAGGCCGTCTTGCCGCTGGCGGTGGGGCCCATCAGCAGGATGGCGGGGGGAAGCGGGGGCGTTTGAGGCATCATGCGGCTTTCAGGTGGACGCGCATTGTAGCGGTTGGGACTGGGTGATGATGAAGCGCATGAGTCGCATGGGCCTGCTGGTGGCCATGCTGCTGGCGTCGGCGCAGGTGCTTGCCGCCGGGCCGGCCTTGCTGTGGGAGCTGCGGGATGTCCGCGGCAACGTGCGGGCCTGGCTGTTTGGCACCATCCACGTCTGTGACGAGGCCTGCTTCCCTTTGCCCGGAGTGGTCCGTGAAGCTTTTGCCAAGGCCGACGTGCTGGCCCTGGAGCTCGATCCGGACGATCCGCAGCTGGCCGTCCAGCTGGGCCGGGCCGGCGCGCTGCCACCGGGGACGCGACTCGCGGAGCGCCTGCCGCCCGAGCTCAACGCCCGGCTGGAGCGCGTGGCGGCGGGGTTCGGCTTGCCTGCCGAAGCCATCCAGCGGCTGCAGCCCTGGATGGTGGCGACCCTGCTCAGCCTGCAGGCGGCCGAGCGGGCCGGTTATGGCGCCTCCCAGGGCGTTGATCTGTGGCTGGCCCGTCAGGCGCGGGCGCGGGGCCTGCCCCTGATGGCCCTCGAGACAGCGAAGCGGCAGGTGGCGGCCCTCGGGGCCGGCGGTGATGCGGCCCAGCTGGCCTATCTCGCCGAGGTGGTCGATCTGGTCGACAGCGGCGAGGCCAGCGCTTATTTCGGCGCGCTGTTGCAAGCCTGGCGCGAGGGCGATGTGGTGGCGCTGGACCGCCTGCTGCGCGAGGAGATGGCAGGCGACGCCATGCAGCCACTGCTCGAGGCCCTGCTGGACCAGCGCAACCGCGAGATGGCCGTGCGCATCGACAAGCAGCTGAAGGCCGGCCGCCGCCCCTTCGTGGCGGTGGGGGCCGGGCACCTCGGTGGCGCGTCGGGGCTGCTGGCCCAGCTGGCCGGCAAGGGCTACCGCCTGCGTCAGCTTGATGATGGCGCCGAATAGCCTTCCGCCGGCGGTGAGGGGCCGCCGCCGGGTGAGGCTTCTGGCACGCGGCGCGGGCCTGCTCGCCTGCCTGCTGGCGCTGCCCGTGAGCGCCGGCCCGGTTGCCGTGGATGTTGGCCACTACCTGGCCCGGCCAGGCGCCATCAGCGCCCGGGGCATCCCTGAGTTTGAATACAACCACAGCCTCGCCGCGGTGATCGCCGCCCGCCTGCAGGCCGGGGGAGACACCGTGCGCCTCATCGGCCACCGGGGCGAGATGGCCGACCTGTGGGCGCGGCCCCGCGAAGCGGAGGCCGGCGGAGCCCGCTTCTTTCTGTCGATCCACCATGACTCGGTCAAGGAGGAGGCCCTGCGCCCCTGGGTCTGGCAGAGCCAGGCCCGGCATTACGCCGAAGGCTTCACCGGCTTCTCCCTGTTCGTGTCGCGCCTCAACCCGCAGCTGGATGCGAGTGTCGCCTGTGCCAGCGCCATCGGCGCCCGCCTGCGTGAGGCCGGGCTGCCGGTGGCCAGGCACCATGGCGTGTCCGCATCCGGCACCCTGCGGCCCTGGGCCGACGAAGACAACGGCGTGTATTTTTACGACAATCTGGTGGTGCTGAAGGGGGCCAGCATGCCTGCCGTGCTACTGGAGGCAGGCGTCATCGTGGACCGGGACGAAGAACAGTCCCTGGCCACGCCCGAGCGCCGCGCCCTCACCGCCGATGCCGTGGCAGCGGGGCTGCGTGCCTGCGGCATGCTCACGGCCTCTGCGAACCCCCGGGCCACCGGCGACTCCAAGCGTCCGGGCACGGGGAGTCCGTGACCGGGCGCCGCCGATCGGCGAAAATCCAGGCCCTGGAGGCCAAGGAGATCTTCCCGCGACATGAAGAACGTTCTGTTGTCCTATTTTTCCGCCGCCCGCAGCCTGACCCGGCGGGGCATCCTGTGGCACCTGATGTGGCCGACCCTGCTGGCTGCCATCATCTGGTCGGGCCTGCTGGTGGCCAGCTGGGGCGCCCTCATCGAACTGGGCACGCAGCTCGTCACCGGCCTGCCCCTGGTGGGAGACTGGCTGGCCGGCTCCGAGTCGGCCCTGATGGTCGCCCTGGTGATGTTCAAGCTCAGCCTGGTGGTGCTGGCCCTGCCGATCATCTACGTGACGGCGGCCTTCCTGGTCGCTGCGGTGGCGCTGCCCTTGATGGCCGAGAAGGTGGCCAGCCAGGACTACGCCGACATTGCCCGGCGGGCCGGCGGCAGCCAGCTGGGCAGCGTCTGGAACGCTCTCACCTCGGTGCTGCAGTTCCTGGTGCTGCTGATCCTCACGCTGCCCCTGTGGCTGATCCCCGGCGTGGGCCTGGTGATCTCCTTGATCCTCACCGCCTGGCTCAACCAGCGGGCCTTCCGCTACGACGCCCTGATGGCGCACGCCGACCGGGCCGAGATGAAGGAGCTGCCCGCCGTGCACGCCAGCGGCCTGTTCGGCGTGGGCCTGCTGGGCGCCGTGATGGCTCACATACCGGTGCTCAACCTGTTTGCGCCGGCCCTGTCCGGGCTGGCCTTCGTGCACTACCTGTTGTCTGCCCTGCGGGTCAGCCGCCTGACGGACGACAACCGTGAAAACATCATCGAGGTGAAGTGAATGGCAGACAACGCAATGCCCGCCTTCGGCGCGATCATCATCGGCGACGAGCTGCTCTCGGGCCGTCGTGAGGACAAGCATCTGGGCAAGGTGCTGGCGCTGCTCAAGGCCCGTGGCCTGCGCCTGGCCTCGGTGCGCTACGTGGGCGACGAACGGCCGCGCCTGGTGCAAACCCTGCGCGAGAGCTTCGCCACCGGCGACATCGTGTTCAGCTTCGGGGGCATCGGCGCCACCCCGGACGACCACACCCGCCAGGCCGCCGCCGAGGCCCTCGGCCTGCCCCTGGCGCTGCACCCCGAGGCCGAGGCCGAGATCCGCGCCCGCTTCGGTGACGAGACCACGCCGCAGCGCCTGCAGATGGGCGTCTATCCGGAAGGCAGCGAGATCATCCCCAACCCGTATAACCGCATCCCCGGCTTCTCCATCCGCAACCACTTCTTCGTGCCCGGCTTTCCGGTGATGGCCTGGCCGATGGTGGAGTGGGTGCTGGATACCCGGTTTGCCCACCTGCACCACCAGGCGGATTACGTCGAGCAGTCGGTGATCGTCTGGGACGCGATGGAGGGCAAGCTCATCGACCTGATGGAGCGGATCACCGCCGACTTCCCCGACGCCACCCTGTTCAGCCTGCCGAGCGTGGGCGGGGAGGGCGGGCGCCGCCATATCGAGCTGGGCATGAAGGGCCCGGCCCGCCGGGTCGAGGAGGCCATGGCCCTGATCACCGCCGAGGTGAGCCAGCGCGGCTACACCTGGGAAGCGCCCCCGGCCCCGGAGGCGGCTGCGTGACCTGCGGCTACCGGGACTTCCCCGGCCGACGCTGGCTGGTGGTGTTCCTGCGGGCGGCGCACCTGGCCGGCGTGGTCGGCGTGGGCGCGGGGCTGCTCTCCGGTGCCGCCGCGGCAGGGCCTTTCACCGGCATGCTGGTGATCTCCGGTCTGCTCATGGCGGCGCTGGATGCCTGGTCGAACCCGGTCTGGCTGCGCGAGTTCGCCGGCCTGTCCCTCCTCGTCAAGCTGGCCCTGTTGCTGTGGTTCGCGGCGGATGAGGCGGCCCGCCCGGCGCTGTTCTGGACCATCCTCGTCTTCTCGACCCTCTTCTCCCACGCGCCCGCCAGCTTCCGCCACCGCCAGCTGTAGCGCGGCAATCCGGGCGCCGGCTGTCACGGGCGTGCAGCCTTGCGCCGCTATGCTCCCGCTCCGTTGTGGCAGGGGGATGGAACATGGATGCGGATTGCGTGTGGGCAAAGACCCCCGCGGGGGTGGATGAGATCGTGGAGCGGCGGCGGCGCATTCCGACGCGCCTGAGAACCGTGCTGATCCTGGTGAATGGCTGTCGCAGCGCACGCCATCTGCGCGAAACCGCCGGCACGCTGGCCGACATGGGGGCCTCCCTGGCCGAACTGCACGGACTCGGCCTGATCACGCCGGTCGAGGCGCCGCCGCATCCGGTCGCGCGTGCCGAGCCAGCCAGTCGCGCGTCCCAGCCCATCGGCGGCAGCAGTACCGGGGGCGCATCGGCCGCGCCGCCTGGGCGACGCCGCTCCCTGGCTCTCGCCCGTTTCTATCTGCTCAACGCCATGGAGAAAAGCCTGCGTACCGGCGACGCGGAGATCCGTGAGCAACTGCGTCAGGCCACCACCCGTGATGCCCTGCTCGAAGCCTTCGAAGTCTGCCGCAACGTCGCGGCGGAGGTCGGGGTGGCCCATGTGACCAGCATTGAAACCGAGTTCATGAGCCTGCTGCCCGATGAGGAGGCACCCCATCGCGTCCTTGCATCCTGAGCCGGTGTCTTCTATATTCCGGTTGTCCCAAGGGGGAGTAGCTCCACGTCGGTGGGCCGTCAATACGAAGAAAGGCGCGTGAAGTCTGCGGCGTTTCTTCCGGTCTCCGGGCAGTGGCCGGGTTGTATCCGGTCGTTGTGAGCAAGACCTTTGCCGTGATGGCAAAGTGTCGACGAACAATCCGGGCTCCCCTGCCGGACCAATCGAAAGGCCTTTCGCCGTTACCGGACGAAAGGCCTTTTTGTTTGGTTCCGTTTTTGGGAGAGTCTAAGTGGAAAGTATTGGTACTGTATGGATGTGGGCGGGCTTTGCCGTCGTCGTCATGGCGATGCTGGCCATCGACCTGTTCCTGGTGGGCGGCGGCAAGTCGCACAAGGTGTCCGTCAAGGAGGCGGGTATCTGGACGGTGGTGTGGGTCAGCGTGGCGATGCTGTTCGCTGCGGTGCTGTGGTGGTATCTGGATGGCACCCTGGGGCGTGAGGCGGCCAATGCCCGCACCCTCGAGTTCGTCACCGGCTACCTGATCGAGAAAGCCCTGGCCGTCGACAACGTGTTCGTCTGGCTGATGCTGTTCTCCTTCTTCGCCGTGCCCCCCGAGCTGCAGAAGCGGGTGCTGCTGTACGGCGTGCTGGGCGCCATCGTCATGCGCACCGGCATGATCTTCGCCGGGGCCTGGCTGATCAGCCAGTTCCACTGGGTGCTCTACCTGTTTGGCGCCTTCCTGCTGATCACCGGCGTCAAGATGATGTGGTTTGCCGAGCACGAGCAGAACCTGGCCAAGAACCCCCTGCTGCAGTGGCTGCGTGGTCACATGAACGTCACCAGCGAGTTCCACGGTGAGCGCTTCTTCGTCCATCGCCAACTGAATGGCCGGCTGGTGCGCTTTGCCACGCCGCTGTTCCTGGCCCTGGTGCTGGTCGAGGTGTCGGACGTGATCTTCGCGGTGGACTCCATCCCCGCCATCTTCGCCATCACCACCGACCCCTTCATCGTGCTCACCTCCAACATCTTCGCCATCCTCGGCCTGCGGGCCATGTACTTCCTGCTGGCTGACTTCGCGGGGCGCTTCTCCCTGCTCAAGTACGGCCTGGCCGCGGTGCTGATGTTCATCGGTGGCAAGATGCTGCTGCTCGATGTGGTGAAGATCCCGGTGGGCCTGTCGCTGGGCGTGGTGGCCCTGCTCATCGGCATCTCGGTCGTGCTGTCCCTGCGCAAGGACAGGCTGGCCGCCGCCAGCGAGCGCTGAGGTGTGGACGCGGCCCGGCAGCGTGGGGCATGCTGCCGGGCCGTCCAGCTGTGTGGAGAGTCTGCCCCGTGCGGATCCGCAATGAAGTCCCGGCCGATGAGGCCGCCGTCCGCGAACTGAACCTCGCCGCCTTCGAGGGCCCTGGCGAGGCCGCCCTGGTCGATGCCCTGCGGGGCAAGACCTTCCCGTATGTGTCCCTGGTGGCCGACGACAAGGGTTTGATCGTCGGCCACATCCTGTTCACCCCAGTGCATCTGCCCGGGCATCCCCGTGCGCGCCTGATGGCCCTGGCACCCATGGCGGTGCTGCCCGGCTACCAGCGCAGCGGTGTGGGCAGCGCCCTGGTGGAGGAGGGGCTGCGTCAGGCCCGCGAAGCCGGCGCCGGCGCGGTGGTGGTGCTGGGCCACCCGTCCTACTACCCGCGCTTCGGCTTCGTCCCCGCGTCCCGCCATGGCATCCGCTGCGAATACGAGGTGCCTGACGAGGCCTGGATGGTGCTCGAACTACAGCCCGGACACCTGGATGGGCTGGGTGGCACGGTGCAGTACCACGCCGCCTTCGCCAACCTGTAGGGGCGGCTTCAGCCGCCCATTGGGGGCCAGATCAACGTCTGTGGGCGGCTGAAGCCGCCCCTACAGTGTCCCCAGGCTTCAGCCGCGCAGGCGCGCCAGCAGGGGGCGCCAGCTCTCACCTTCGTGGATGGCCAGGCCGAGCAGGATCAGCGCGGTGCCGGCCATCAGCCGGCCGCCGATCTCCTCGCCATTGAGCAGGTGGCCGAGCAGCAGGGCCATCACCGGCGTGATCAGGGTGATCAGCGCCACCTTCGACGCCTCCAGATGTTTGATCACGTAGTAATAAAGCGCGAACCCGATCACCGAACCAAACACCCCGAGGTACGCGATGGCCGCCCCCGAGCGCGGCGGGATCATCGCCGGCAGGTGGCCATCGCTGACCAGCCACACCAGTGCGAAGAACGGCAGCGACACGGTGAGCGAACCCACCGTGGTGGCCAGCGGCGGGCTGTCGTCACCGATGCGCTTGAGGTAGACGAGGCTGGCCGAGTACACAAACACCGCCGCCAGCAGCGCCACCAGTCCGGCCACCACATGCTCGCCCTCGGTGCTGCCGCCATGCAGGAAGATCACCGCCAGCCCCGTCGCGCCGAGCAGCGTGCCCGACACCTTGGCGCGGGTCAGCGAAGCCTCGCCCAGCCACAGGGCCGCCAGGATGCCGGCCATCAGCGGCGACAGGCCGAACAGCACCGACACCAGCCCCGAATTGACATAACGCGCGCCCCAATAGGTCAGCGCCATGGCCCCGAAGAGGCCCAGACCGCCCGCCAGATACGCGTGTCGCGCGCGGGCGTGCAGCGGTAGCCCGATTCGCCATACCGCCACCACCAGGCCCGCGACCGTCGCGCCAATCAGCATGCGCGCCAGCACCGCAAAGGCAAAACCGGTGCCTTCGGTGCTCCACTGGATGGCCAGCGGCGTGGTGGACCAGATCAGGATGATGGTGAAGTAGGCAAGGGGCACGGACATGGAAAACCTCGTCGATCAATCGGTGTGGGTACAAAGGGCTATCAATCCAGACGCGTGAAGCGTGCGCAGGTCATGGGGTCGGTAACGGGGGAAGGGGAAGCACATGCGGGTTCTCCAGATAAAGGAAAGACGAAAGTAAAAACAAAAAGGCCGCGGTCTGATCAACCGCGGCCTTGGGAATACTGAATGTAGGGACTGTGTCAGCCCAACCCTGGCCACGGACGCACGCAATAGCGCCATGCGCGCGGCAGGCGGCGTACACGGGCGACAAAGGTGGTCAGGGAAGTGTTCATGGCTTAATCATGGGCTGCGGATGGATCATTCGTCAAGCCGGTGACGCCTCAAGCCGGGCGCCCCTAGGCCACCCGGAAGCCGGCGACCACCGCCGCCAGGTTGTGCGACAAGGCACGCAGATCGGTGGTGGAGGCGCTGATGCTATGGGCTGCGGCGTTGTTCTCCTCCACCATGTTCGCGATGCGCTCCATGTTCTGGGCAATGGCCGTGGACGCGGCCTGCTGTTCCGACACGGATTCGGCAATTTCGGTGACGCCGTGGGTCGATTGAAGCACCGCGTCGCGCGAATGCCTGAGTACGCCTTCCACCTCTCCGGCCAGCTGGGTGCTGGTGCCGATCGACTGCTCGCCTGCCGCAATGGCGGCCTGCACCGCCCCCGACTGGGACATGATCGTGCGCGTCACGATGTCGATCTCGCTGGCCGAGCGGGCGGATTTTTCGGCCAGCTTGCGTACCTCGTCGGCCACCACGGCAAAGCCACGGCCCGTCTCACCGGCGCGGGCGGCTTCGATGGCTGCGTTGAGGGCCAGCAGGTTGGTCTGGTCGGCAATGTCCCGCACCTCCTTGGTCATCCCGGTAATGACCTGGGTACTGCGCACAAACTCCTCCACGGTGCGGGCGATCTCCCCCATATTGCGCTGGATCAGCTCCACTTCGCCCGCCAGTTGCGACACCTTGCGCGAGCCCTCGGTGGTTTTATCGACGCTGTCGGCCGCCTGGCCCTGCACCTCACGGGCGGTGTCCGAGACCGAGGCGATCGCCACCGTCAGCTGTTCGATGGCGGCGGCGCTGCTCGCGACCGCACCCGACTGCTGCTCGGAGACCTGGGCCAGGGCCTGGGATGAGCCGTCCAGCAGCTCCGATGCGCGGGACACGTGCTCGCTGGCGCCGTGAACCTCGCCGATGATCTTCTGCAACTGCGCCATCATCGCGTTGAAGGCGGCGGCCATGCGGCCGATTTCATCCTGGTTGCGGATCTCTGCGCGCTGCGTCAGGTCACCGTGCCGGGCTATCTCGCTCATGGTCGATTCCAGGGCGGCCAGGGGGCCCGTGATGGACCTCACGAAGACCAGCGACAGGCCGACCAGCACGATCACCGCACCCAGCATGAAGGCCACCAGCCCGGTCTTCACGCTGCTGAAGGTCTGCTCAGCCCGGGCGGCTTCTTCGACGTTGAAGTCGGTGGAGAGCTTCTGGATCTGCTTCACCAGGTCATCAATGGCCGCGCTGGGCGCGCGATCCAGGCCGCGCACCAGCTTGTCGACGGCGGCCGCGGGGTCGGCCGTGCCACGGTCGTAGTGTTGAAGCGCGTTGCGGTAGGCAGGGCCGAGCTTCTCGAAGGTGGCCTGCACCGCATCGATCTTGAGTTGATCGGCAATGCCCAGCTGGGCGGCCGAGGACTTCACCTGCTCCAGCCGTTGCCGGACGAGCTGCTCTTCCTGGTCAAAGCCCTTGAGGTGCTTGGCATAGGCCTCCGGATCCTTGCCCCGCAGCAGGATGTTCTTCCATTCCTGCACCTGCGTCTTGAAGCGGACCTGTGCCCCGCGGGCCTTGTCCACCGTGTCCACGATCAGGACGTGGCGGGCGATGGCTTCGTTCAGCGCATCGTTGAGCGTGTAGGCCTGCATGAAAGAGAAAATGCCGACGCTGAGCAGGGCCAGCAAAGCCACCGCAACAAGGACAAGCAGCTTTTGTTTGAGCTGTAATTGCATGGCGGATGGATCTCCCCAAGTGTCCTCCGGCTTTTCTATCCTGGCCTGCCGCGCGGGTCGGAAGCATCATGATTCATGCTCCGGAGTCATGCAGGGGCAGGCCGGCCACGATCAATACCGGTTGTCTGCAGTGTAGTCGGCACCCATCGCGATTACTATCCAGGCCGCCCGTGATGCACGTGTTGCACCCCTCCGGCATACTGGCGAGCTGGAATGCTGCATTGCGTCAGCGTCGACCTGTCATGAATCGAAGGAGTCTGAATGGAATCCCGTGAGCGTTTTGTCGAGCTGGTCCGGGCCTTGCCCCTGGTATCGGTGGATCTGGTGCTGGTGCGCGACCGGCGCGAGGTGCTGCTGGGCCTGCGCACCAACCGGCCGGCCCAGGGCAGCTGGTTCGTGCCCGGCGGCCGTATCCTCAAGGACGAAAAGCGCGCCGACGCGCTGACGCGGGTCGCCGCGCGGGAGCTGGGCATCACCGATGTGCACGCGCTGCAGCCCGGCTTCCTCGGGCCTTTCGAGCACTTCTATCCGGACTGCTTTGCCGGCGACAACGGCGTCTCCACCCATTACGTGGTGCTCGCCCATCGCATCGATGTGCCCGCCGGCTTCGAGATCCCCGGCTGCGACGACCAGCACGAAGCCCTGCGCTGGTGGCCGATCACCGAAGCCCAGGGCAGTGACGAGGTCCATCGCTTCACCCGGGACTATCTGCCCCTGCTGGGCTGAGTGCCGGCGTCCGACATGGCGTTCCGGTGGGCGTGATGTCTGATCATCGCTCGCGTATGTCACATCCGGGCTTCGTTAACTCAGTTCCAGCACCGCGGATGTCAGTTAACGCGCTGTGTAACTGACATCCGCGGTGCGTGATCTGAGATACGGAGCGCGTTAACTCACATCCTGCACCGGTTAACTCAAATCTCCGGCGCGTTAACTCAAATCCTTGCTCCGTTAACTGAGATCCGCTGCCGCGTGATCGACATATCGGGCCGCGGATGGCTCATATCGTGCATTGGCGCGGCGGAACAGCAAGCAGGTGGAAAGTCCAGTGATGTAATGCACCCTGCTCGAGAGGCTTATGCTGTTTTAGATCTGTTCAGCTCATCTGATCATGTCTTACGAAAGACACAATCTGGATCCGGTCGAGCGATCCAGCAGAGCCCGGTGCAGCGTCAATGGAAAGCAGCAAGGATAGCCCCCCCGCCCACTCGTGGATTGGCTTTGATTCCTTGCGCCTGCAACTGGCGGGGGCCCTCTTTGTCCTGTTCGCCGTCCTGATCGCCGGCGTTACTGCACTCACCACCCAGTACTTTGAAACCCGGTTCATTGAGCAGATACGCCATGAGCAGGAGAGCAATGTGCATGGCGTGGCCACCTGGATCACGCAGGAGGTTGCCGAAAGAACCCGCGTCCTGGCGTTTCTGGCCAAGGGGTTGCCCGTCGGCGCGTGGCGCGATCCAGCCCGGGTCCAGGCCTATCTGGATGACAAGCTTGTCGCAACATCCGTTTTCTCCCGCGACATCTATGTCATCTCGCCAAAGGGCCTGCGTATCGCCGAGCTGCCGCGGCGGCAGGGCATTGGCAAGGACTACAGTGAATCACGTTATGTTCAGCAGGTGCTGGAGACCAGGCGCCCGGCCGTCGTTCCCCTGATCGGGCGTTTCTCGGGCCAGCCCAATCTCATCTTTGCCATCCCCATCCTGGATGAGGACGGTAGCGTGCAGGCCATTCTGTGCGGCTCGGAGGGGCTCAGCCCAGGCAGCCCCTTCTACATCTCCGACAGTCTCAAGAATGGTAAGACGGGGGGCTACCATGTCTATTCGCTCCACCAGGGTGTGTATGTCGCCAGCACCGATCCGGCGCGCGTCCTCCAGCCGCTGCCCAAGCCGGGTGTCAATCCGCTGCTGGACCGGCGCCGGAACGAGAACTACACGGCCTTCGACCTGACCGTCGATTCAACAGGCCTGGAGATCTACTCGGTGGCGGAGAACTTGCCCGAGCTGGGCTGGAACATTGCCGCCTACATTCCGGCCAATGAGGTGCGTGCGCCCTTTGTGAGCCTGTCCCATACCCTGTGGGCCACCGCTGCTGCCGGCATGCTGCTCGTGGTTACGCTGGTCTGGTGGCTGATGAAGCACAAGCTCAAGCCGCTGGAGGATGCGACGAGGCAGATTGCGCTTTACCGCGTCGGCGAGTCCATCCCGACCCTGCCGGAGAAGGGCGGTCGTGAGGTGCGCGAGCTGATGGAGGTCTTCAACCGCCTGCACCAGCAGGTGCAGACGCAGTACCAGACCCTCAAGTCCGAGCGCGACGAGCTGGACCTCAAGGTGGCCGAGCGAACCCGGGAGCTCGTCCAGCGGGAGCAGTTCATCCGCACCATCACCGATGCCCTGCCGGGCATGGTGGCCTACTGGGACGCCGACCTCCGCAACCGCTTTGCCAACATCGCCTATCTCAAGTGGTTCAGCCGCAAGCCGGAGCAGGTGCTGGGCATGCATATCCGGGAGCTGCTCGGCTACCGCCTGTTTGCCCTCAATGAACCTTTCATCAACGCCGCCCTGCGCGGCGAGTACCAGCAGTTCGAGCGGGAGCTGATCACCCCGGAGGGCCAGGCCACCCTGACCTGGGCCCAGTACATCCCCCACACGGTCGACGGGCAGGTGCTGGGCTTCTTTGTGCTGGTGACCGATGTCACCGCCGTCAAGCGGGCCGAATCGCAGCTCCGGGCCCAGGCGCGGGAGCTGGAAGACCTCTACCAGCAAGCCCCCTGCGGCTATCACTCGCTGGACACGCACGGCATCGTGAGGCGCATCAACGAGACCGAGCTGCGCTGGCTGGGCTATGAACGGAACGAGATGCTCGGCAGGCCCATCACCGACTTCATGACGCCGGCCTCGGTGGAACTGTTCCGCAGCCGCTATCCGCTCCTGGTGGCAGAAGGGCATATCGGTGACCTGGAGATCGAGTTTGTCCGCAAGGACGGCGCCTTGCTGCCCGGCCTGGTGGCGGCCACCGCGGAATACGACGAGCGCGGGGATTTCCTGCTGACCCGTTCGGTCGTGCAGGACTATTCCGGCCTGCGCAACCAGCAGCAAAACCTGCGCAACATCCTCTCCCGTGCGCCGATCGGGGCGCGGATCCTGTCCCTCCATGGCGATGTGGTGCTGTTCATGAACCAGCGCTTCCGCGACATGCTGGGGTGCGATGCCGATCACCCCGCGGAGAGGCTCGACGCCGGCGAGTTCTATGTGGACAAGGACGCTTACGAGAGCATCAACCGCAGCCTCCGGGCTGACGGGGTGGTGAGCAACCACCTGCTCGAACTGCGCAATCCCCGTCAGCCGGGCCTGCCAACCCGCTGGGCGCTGTGCACCTTCATGCGCATCAGCTACGAAGGGCAGGACGCCAAGCTGGCCTGGTTCTACGACATCACCGATCTGCGGACGACCCAGAGCAATCTCGCCGAAGCCCAGCGCATTGCCGGGATGGGCAGCTGGCGGCTCGATCTGGCAACCAACGAGGTAGTGTGGTCGGAGGAGCTCTACCGCATGTTTGGCGCCGATCCGGCCAAGCCACCACCGGCCTATACCGAGCAGGAACATTGGTTCGAGCCGGAAAGCTGGCGCCTGCTGTCATCGGTGCTGGCCAACACCGTGGAGACCGGAGAACCCTACGAGGTGGAGCTGCAGACCCGCCGCGCCAACCGGACCCAGGGCTGGATATTGGCCCGCGGCGAGCGGATCTGCGATGCCAACGGCCACCCGGTGGCCGTGCAAGGGGTGTCGGTGGACGTCTCCCTGCGCAAGCAGCATGACATCCTGCTCGCCCGGGCCAAGGAGGCCGCCGAAGCAGCCACCCAGGCCAAGACGGCCTTCCTGGCCAACATGAGCCACGAGATCCGCACGCCGATGAATGCCATCGTCGGCCTCACCCACCTGCTGCGCGCCGGTGAGACCACGCCCCTGCAAGCCGATCGCCTGGCCAAGATCGAGTCGGCCAGCCAGCATCTGCTGTCCATCATCAACGACATCCTCGATCTGTCCAAGATCGAGGCGGGCAAGATGACCCTCGATGCCCACGACTTCGCCCTGGACCAGGTCCTCGACCATGTCGCCTCCCTGATGGCCGAGCCGGCCAAAGCCAAGGGCCTCACGCTGGAGGTGGACGGCGACCACGTCCCCCTGTGGCTACGCGGCGACCGCACCCGGGTGCGCCAGAGCCTGCTCAACTTTGCCGGCAATGCAGTCAAGTTCACCGAGCAGGGCAAGGTCATGCTGCGCGCCCAATTGCTCGACGAAACCGAGGTGGGCCTGCATGTGCGCTTCGAGGTGGAAGACACGGGCATCGGCATGTCACCCGAGGAACTGGCCAGGCTCTTTCAGGACTTTGAACAGGCCGACAGCAGCACCACACGCCAATATGGCGGCACCGGCCTGGGGCTCGCCATCACCAAACGCCTGGCCGGCCTGATGGGCGGCGAGGTGGGCGCCGAGAGCACCCCGGGCAAGGGCAGCCGCTTCTGGTTCACCTGCATCCTGCAGCGCGGCCACGGCGTCATGCCCAACGAACAACGCCCGCCAGCCCGCTCCGAGATCGAATTGCTGCGCAAGCGGGGCGGGGCCCGGCTGCTCCTGGTGGAAGACAACCCGGTCAACATCGAAGTGGCCCTCGAACTCCTGCACGGTGCCGCCATGCGGGTGGACGTGGCCGAGAACGGCCAGATCGCCGTCGACAAGGTCAAAGCCGGCGACTACGACCTGATCCTGATGGACATGCAGATGCCCGTGATGGACGGCCTGCAGGCCACCCGCATGATCCGCGCGCTGCCCGGCTGGCAGTCGAAGCCCATCCTCGCCATGACCGCCAACGCCTTTGGCGAAGATCGCGACGCCTGTAAAGCTGCCGGCATGGACGACTTCATGGTCAAACCGGTGGAGCCGCAAAACCTCTACGCCAAACTGCATCAATGGCTGCCCGCTCTGCCGGAATCCTGGGCGGAGATCCCACGGGAGTGATAAATGATGTTTCCTTGATGGAATGGGATTTGTGCATATGTCATGGCGATGACAGTATCGCAAAGTGCCCAAATGGCATATCCATCCCATCGAAGGAGACAGCATGAACAACGTCAGCGAGAACACCCAGGTATCCGTACGCCAGACCCAGAAAAACGTCGAGTCCTACCTGGCCTTAAGCACCCTGCACGACTACCGATCCCACAACCCCGCCCACAGCCGCGAAGCCGCCGACCTCGCCTACAAGACCCTGCGCGACGCCGAACTCCTCGCCATCACCACCCAAGCCGCCGCCAGCGCCGCCGCCGACGCCCTGATCAAAGCCCGCCGCGACCTGCACGACGTGATCCTCGGCATCAAGAACGAAGCCCGTGCGTTATACGGGCCAAGTTCGGACCAGGTGGCGGCACTGGGGCTGAAGAAGAAGAGTGAGCAGGCGAAGAAGGCGAGGGGGAAGAAGATGGAGGGGGTTTGAGAGGAGGGTGGTTGATGAGAGTGCGGCCGGTGGGGCCGCATTTTTTGGGTGTTGTTTGTTGGTTGAGGGGGCGTTGAGTATTGGTGGGAGGTTGAGTGCGGTATGTCACATGGTTGCAGGGAATCTGTCTCTTTAGATCCGCGCTTTCGATCCGAATATAACTCTGGAAAAAGTAGAGTAGGAACGCAAAGGGCTGTTGTTCGGTCACAACTGCCAGTCGGCTTCTTCTACCCTAGAGGCAGGATTGTAAGGAAAAGCGGGCTTCGCAGTAGTTACAAGGCCTAGGGTGGTCTATGTCATTACTCTACTATGTTCATGTCGAAAAATTTGCCATAAGCTGAGGGAGAGCTTGTGAAGCTTAAAAGAGAAGCCAAGACACTGAAAAGTAAAGCCATCGCATCGTTAAAGCGAGGACTAGAAGCGTTCAATAACCATGATGATGACGGAAGGCCAGAAGTAGTTCTGCTCCTGCTCCAGCACGCCAGCGAAATGTTGTCTAAAGCGTTATTGGTCCAAAAGGGGCAGAACGTCTTCGATAAGGAAAAGGGTACTTCGATTGGCATTGAGAAGGCGTTGAATATCGCTCAGTCCAAAGGTTGGATGAGTGCAGCGCAGGCTGGGTCGATTAGAGTAATCGATGCGATGCGTGATCAAGCCCAGCATTGGATGATTGTGGTTCCGGAGGATGCGCTTTACATCAATGCAAGGACGTTAATCACCGCCTTGGATGAGATATTGACGAGGCACTTCGAAGATACGCTTGCAGATAACCTTCCAGTCCGGGTTCTGCCTCTTTCGACCCACCCTCTTCCTGATTTCCAAATTCTGGTAAATAGAGAATACGCGCAGATTAAAGATCTGCTTGCTCCTGGCCGTAGAGCACGAGACGAGGCTAGGGGGCGCATCACGGCTCTGTTGGCAATGGAGGCCCACGTCAGCGATGAGGTAGCGGTTTCCAAACGAGACCTCGACCGAATCGAAGACGCCATCAAGCTGAATGAGCCGGTGGAACGGGTATTTCCTCGGTTGTTGACTTTAGCAACAAGCATTGAAGGTGAAGGTCCGACAATTCGCATCCGAATTACTAAAGACGCAGATGCCCCTGCGATTCGCTATGTGTCTGGCGATGATCCAGAGGGGGCGGCGGCTATCCGTGAAGTAGATCTCCAGAAAAAATACCACTGGAGTCCCAGTGCGTTGGCGGAGAAATTAGGATTGAACGTCAAAAAGGCGAAGGCAGTTCGCGACTTCCTGCGGATAGATGAAGATCCGGCCAATGTCATGGTGTTCGAGTTCGGATCGCAGAAACATCCCCGATACTCCGATAACGCGTTTCGGGCGCTCAGAGAAGCAATTACACCCGAGTTGGTCGAGCAAGCATGGATTGAACATCAGCAGCGTCGCCGTGGCTAACGTACTTGATTGAACGTGCTAGATTCTTGAGGAGGGTTGCCCCCAAAATTAGAAGAAAACAGGATATGCATATTGCAAAAGCAGGACCCAATTCCACCGATCACGCAGGCGCCGGCTCCTTCAGCATCGAAACAGCTGGTACCTTTAACCTGGACGCCGAGTTGAAGATCTGTATCTAGGGTACTGCTGCGCCCATCCAGAAGCAGTTCAACAAGAAGCTGAGCATCTATGAGGTTCAATCGGTACTTGCCAGCTACGTCCTGCGCTGAGCAGCTCGGCTTAACCACTCGCTCAACCGTTACCCGCTATGGCAGGCCGCCTTGCCCGTACGGCGCGCCTCGGTCATCATGCACTCCACTGGCAAGCCAGCCTGCCTCCGCGGTCAGGGTTAGCTCAAATGTTAGGCATTGGTTAAGAGAGTATCGTGAATCAAGAGGAATCGATCCAGGCACATGATTCGTTCGGTGAGAAGCTGCGTGACTTCTATCAGTCCACTCTTGCTAATCACAAGGTCAGTTTTTGGGCAAGTATCGTGGCTTCCGGCATTGGATTTCTGGCTGTAATTCTGGCATTAATTGCGTACTTAGCCAGCCCAGGCAACCTGAACGAGTCTGTGGTGCTTGCAATCGCGGGTGTCGTCGCCCAGTTCATTTCCGCTGCATTCTTTTACCTGCACAACATGAGCACTTTGCAGGTACTTTCCGGGTTTGAAAGCCCGGTTAAACGTCAAGATACGCAACTTGCCGTAAGCTTGGTTACTCGCATGAACGAGAAGAGTCACGACTATATGTATATGAACATCATTAATGTCCTCATGGTTCGCAACGAGCCAAATCGTGATCTCTCACCCGAGCTAGTACGGGCTTTCCGTGAGTCAGGCAAGGCCTAACAATTCATTTAAGTCAACGCCGCTTCTCGGTGCGGCTTAACTCAATCGCAAAGCCACTCCTCCAAGAAAGATGAATCCGTATTACATCTATGCGCTGAAAGATCCGCGCACATCTTTTGCTCAAGCCTTTTACATAGGCAAAGGCACGGGAAACAGGGCTTGGGAACACACCATTCGCGTCGACCAAACGCAGAAGGGCCGGCGAATCGCGGAGATACAGGAGTCAGGTCATTCCGTTGTTACTACTGTTCTCGCAGATGATCTCACCGAGATCCAAGCCCTGAAACTGGAAGCCGAGTTGATCGGAGCCTTTGGGACTATTGCCAACGGTGGAACCCTGACGAACGCAGTCTTCCCATCGGGCCAAGTGTCAAAGGTGCGCAAAGGCCTAGTTGTTCCATCCGGCTCAGTTGAAAAGGCTCAAGTCGCGCTTGAGCTACTTAAGGCGGCGGTCCTAGAGCTTGCGCAGGCCAATCCCGATGGAATCACGAACTCCGATACGGCAAAGACCTTAGGACTGCAAAGCAACTACTTGGGAGGGTCGAAGGACTATCTATCCTGGAGCTTGCTTGGTCTTCTAATGCAAGAGGGAAAGATGGTTCGCGGTGAACAAAAGAAGCACAGAGCGACAGTCAAATGAACTCCCGCATGCGCCGATGTGCGTGGGCTAACTGGCCGGTCAAGCGGACGCTTACCTTGGGCGTTAGCGCCCATTACAGAGATCATCACATATGACGAAAAATTTCATACTTGTCGACTTTGAGAATGTGCAGCCAGACATATTGGATTCCGTCATGCAGGCCAAGTTTGGCGTCATCGTATTTGTTGGTGCCAACCAGACCAAGGTGCCATTTGAGATTGCTGCAGCCCTTCAACAGATGGGGCCTGACGCGGCATATGTCAAGATTTCCGGCAACGGTAAGAACGCCCTGGACTTCCATATCGCATTCTGGATCGGGCAGCTGTCCGCGAGATATCCAACAGCAGCCTTTCACATCATCACCAAAGACAGCGGCTTCGACCCTCTTATTGTCCATCTTAAGGAAAGGGGCATTTCCGCTGCTCGCAGACCCAGCATCTCGGAAATTCCGCAGCTGAAAGTACCCTCGCGCTCCCCAAAAGCTCAAAAGCCTTCGGCAGCTCAGTCCAGTTCAGCGGCCGCCCCGTCCTCAAGTCAGCAACTCGCGCCCACGAAAGTCGTGACGTGCCCAACCTGTAGACATTCCCTAACCGTAGCCGCCAACGCAATAGACTTCGTTTGTCCTGCCTGCAAAGGCGCATTCAGGTACTGATAGATATGGGGTGCTAACTACTCGATCCAGGGGACGCCTGAGAGGCTTTGCTTCTCGGCTCCCTCGCTTCGCTCGGTCGCCCCTGATCTCGAACGTTGGGCATGCTCAACAGGACTCAAAGGCAACGCAGCTCGCCATTTGCATCAGCATCGCCTCATTGGGCCCGGCCTTTGATTTGGCACCCAAGGGGTAGCTGCATGCCATTGAGCCGCAGGCATCGCGCATTCTCTTTGCGCTTGCACTCGGTTCAACCCGTTCGTTTTCAATCGTCGCGGCACGGGTTGAGGCCTGCCCCTTTGCTGGAACGACGCCTTCCACGGCCGCGATTGAGCAATCCCGGTCAAGACCCGGCCTGCCGTGTCGTCCATGATTCGCTCCCGGAACACAGGAGACATGATGGACGACACCCGGGAACAGGCTTATGCGGCGCGCTTCGACAAGGTACTGGACTACATCGAGGCGCATTTGAGTGAGGTGCTCAGCGTCGAGCGGCTGAGCCAGGTGGCGCATTTCTCCCGGTTCCATTTTCACCGGCAGTTTGCCGATTACATCGGCATCAGCGCGGCGCGATACATCCTCTTGTTGCGTCTGCGGCGGGCGAGCCAGCAGCTCGTCTTCCGCCCGGAACGCAAAGTGATCGACATCGCGCTGGAGGCCGGTTTTGAGAATCCGGAATCGTTTTCGCGGGCCTTCCGCAATACCTTTGGCTGTTCGCCGTCGGACTTCCGGCGGCAACCGGACTGGGAGGACTGGCATACGCGTTACCGTTTCCGCTTACCGGAAAGGAAACTGAACGTGCAGGTCGAGATTGTTGATTTTGAGCCCACCCTGGTGGCGGTCATGGAGCACCGGGGCCCGATGGAGGGAGTGAATGGGTCGGTGGTGCGCTTCATCGAATGGCGCAAGGCCACCGGTTTGTCGCCCAAGGACACCGCGCGGACCTTCGGCATCGCCTACGACAACCCGGATACCACTGAGCCGGCCTTGTTCCGCTTCGATATCTGCGGCGAGGTGAGGGCCGAGGTGCCGGCCAATCCGCAGGGGGTGGTGACGAAGACGCTGGCGGGCGGGCGCTGCGCGCGGGTGCGCCACCTGGGCTCGCATCAGCGTATCGGGGAGAGCATCTATCCGCTCTACCGGGACTGGTTGCCGCAGAGTGGCGAGGAGCTGCGGGATTTTCCGCTGTTCTTCCACTACCTGAACCTGTTGCCGGATACGCCGGAGGCGGAGCTGGTGACGGATGTGTATTTGCCGTTGAGGTAGGTGGGGGCGTTTTAGTGTGGTGGTGGGCGGCTGAAGCCGCCCCTACAATCGCTTGCGGGCAAAAAAAACGGCGGCCGAGTGGCCGCCGAAACAACGCTACAACAGGGTTCGGTACCTTGTTTACTTCTTGCGGGCGGGGGGCACGTCGGTGCAGGAGCCGTGGGCGACTTCTGCTGCCATGCCGACCGTTTCGCCGAGGGTGGGGTGCGGGTGGATGGTCTTGCCGATATCCACTGCATCAGCGCCCATCTCGATGGCCAGGCACACTTCGCCGATCATGTCGCCGGCGGAGGGGCCGACGATGGTGCCGCCGATGACCCGGTGGGTCTCCGCGTCGAAGATCAGCTTGGTGAAGCCGTAGTCGGCGCCGTTGGCGATGGCGCGACCGCTGGCTGCCCACGGGAACTTGGCGGTTTCCACCTTCTTGCCTTCGGCCTTGGCCTGGGCTTCGGTATAGCCGACCCAGGCCACTTCCGGATGGGTGTAGGCCACGCCGGGGATCACGGTGGCGTCGAAGGCGGCCTTGTGACCGGCAGCGACTTCGGCAGCCACGTGGGCTTCATGCACGGCCTTGTGGGCGAGCATGGGCTGGCCGACGATGTCGCCGATGGCGAAGATGTGCGGCACGTTGGTGCGCATCTGCGCATCCACCGGGATGAAGCCGCGCTCGCCGACGATGACGCCGGCCTTCTCGGCGCCGATCTTCTTGCCGTTGGGGGCACGCCCCGCGGACTGCAGGATCATGTCGTACTTGACCGGCTCGGTGGGGGCACCTTCGCCTTCGAAGGTGACGTAGAGGCCGTCTTCACGGGCATCCACGCCGACCGTCTTGGTCTTCAGCATGATCTTGTCGAAGCGGCTGGCGTTCTGCTTTTCCCAGACCTTGACGGCGTCGCGGTCGGGGCCCTGCATCAGGCCGTCCATCATTTCCACCACGTCGACGCGGGCGCCGAGGGTGGAATAGACGGTGGCCATTTCCAGGCCGATGATGCCGCCGCCGATGACCAGCATCTTGGCCGGCACGAAGCGCAGCTCGAGGGCGCCGGTGGAGTCCACGATGCGCGGGTCGCGCGGGATGAAGGGCAGATGCACCGCGGCGGAGCCGGCGGCGATGATGCAGTTCTTGAACTTGACGACCTTCTTGCCGCCGGTCTTGTCCTGGGCGCTGCCGGTGGTTTCTTCGACTTCGAGGTGGTTCGGGTCGAGGAAGCTGCCGTAGCCGCGGATGATGTCCACCTTGCGGCCCTTGGCCATGCCGGCGAGGCCGCCGGTGAGCTTGCCGACGACCTTGTCCTTGTGGGCGCGCAGGGCGTTCACGTCGACGCTGGGCTTGGCGAAGCTGACGCCGGCCACGGAGGCGTGTTCGGCTTCTTCAACCACCGCGGCCACGTGCAGCAGGGCCTTGGACGGGATGCAGCCGACGTTGAGGCAGACGCCGCCGAGGGTGGCGTAGCGCTCGATGATGGCGGTCTTGAGGCCCAGGTCGGCGGCGCGGAAGGCGGCGGAGTAACCGCCGGGACCGGCGCCGAGGACGACCAGGTCGTACTCGACGTCAGCCGCACCACCATGGCTGGCGGCGGCCGGGGCGGCCACCGGAGCGGCGGCGGGCGCCGCTGCAGCCGGCGCAGCGGCCGCTGCGGGAGCCGGGCTGGCACCCGCGCCGTCGGCTTCGACGACGATCAGCACCTTGCCTTCGCCAACCCGGTCGCCCAGGGCCACCTTGACCTCCTTGATCACGCCGGCGGCGGAGGAGGGCACGTCCATGGTGGCCTTGTCGGATTCGAGGGTGGCGATGGCGTCGTCCACCTTGATGGTGTCGCCGACCTTCACGAACAGCTCGATGACGGGCACGTCGGAAAAATCGCCGATGTCCGGAACCTTGACTTCTACGAGGCTCATGGCGATCTCCTTAGAGCATGACCCGACGGAAGTCGGCCAGCAGTTGGGCGAGGTACACGTTGAAGCGGGTCGCCAGGGCACCGTCGATGACGCGGTGGTCGGCGGTCAGCGACATGGGCAGGGTCAGGCGCGGCACGAACTGCTTGCCGTCCCACACCGGCTTGAACACCGACTTGTTGACACCCAGGATGGCCACTTCCGGCGCATTGACGATGGGCGCGAAGTAGGTGCCGCCGATGCCGCCAAGGCTGGAGATGGTGAAGCAGGCGCCGGACATGTCGGCCGGCTT
This sequence comes from uncultured Zoogloea sp., assembly GCA_937967645.1. GTDB lineage: Bacteria > Pseudomonadota > Gammaproteobacteria > Burkholderiales > Rhodocyclaceae > Zoogloea. Next base: position 718 of record CALBTT010000026.1, on the reverse strand, counting down.
GAGCTTGCCGTCGCGGGCGAGCTTGGCCAGGTTGCCGGTTTCGGCGGCGATCTCGAACACGCTCTTCTTGTCGGCGTCCTTCACCACCGGCACGACCAGGCCGTTGGGGGTGTCGGCCGCGAAGGCGATGTTGAAGTACTTCTTGTAAACCAGGTTGTCGCCGTCGAGGGAGGTGTTGAACTCGGGGAATTCCTGCAGGGCGCGCACCGAGGCCTTGATGATGAAGGCGAGCATGGTGAGCTTCTTGCCGGACTTCTCGAACTCCTTGTTCATCTGGACGCGGAAGGCTTCCAGATCGGTGATGTCGGCGTCTTCGTGGTAGGTGACCGCCGGGATCATGGCCCAGTTGCGGGCGAGGTTCTGGCCGGAGATCTTCTTGATGCGGGACAGCGGCTTGACCTCGACTTCACCGAACTTGGAGAAGTCCACCTTCGGCCAGGGCAGCAGGTCGAGCCCGCCACCCAGGCTGCCGACGGCTGCGGCGGCAACGGTCTTGCCCGGGACGACGCCGGTGCTCATGGCGCCCTTCACAAAGGCGGTGACGTCGGCCTGGACGATGCGGTTCTTGGGGCCGGTGGCCTTGACCTGGGCGAGATCGACGCCGAGCTCACGGGCGAAGGCGCGCACCGACGGGCTGGCGTGCACCTTGCCGCCGAGGGTGACGGCGGAGGGAGATCGGAAGAGCACACGTCTGAACTCCAGTCACGAATCACCATCT
>CALBTT010000025.1 GCA_937967645.1 uncultured Zoogloea sp. | reverse complement strand
GGCACGATGCCGGCCATCGCCCGTCTGTAGCGGGCCCGCAGGGCTGCATCGGGAATGATCGCGAAAGCGCAGTAGAGCGCCGGGATGTTCCAGGTCTTGGACGGCGCCATCAGGGTGATGCTGCGCCGGGCGGTGCGCTCGTCGAGCGCGGCGATGGGGATGTGCGGGGTGGCCGGATCCAGCACCAGCCCGCAGTGGATCTCGTCGGAGCAGATGACCAGGTCGTGGCGTTCCGCCAGGTTGGCGATGCGGGTCAGCTCCTCCCGGTCGAAGACCCGGCCCACCGGGTTGTGGGGGTTGCACAGCATGAACAGGCGCACCCCGTCGGCCACGGCGGCTTCGGTCCGCGGCCAGTCCCATTCCCAGCGTGCGCCCTTGCGAACCAGGGCGGTCGTGACCAGGCGCTGGCCGAAGTTGGCCGGGGCATGCAGGAAAGGCGGATACACCGGGGTGGCGGTGAACACGCCATCACCCGGCTGGCCGACCGCCCGCACCGCGACGTTGAAGCCGGTGACCACGCCGGGCAGCCAGACCAGCCAGTCGGGCTGGATGCGCCAGGCGTGATCGCGGGCGATGCCTTCGATGACGGCCTCCTGCAGGGCGGGCCAGGGGTCGGCGTAGCCGAACACGCCATGCTCCAGGCGGGCCTTGAGGGCGTCGAGCACCGGGGGTGGTGCGGCGAAGTCCATGTCGGCCACCCACATCGGGATCACGTCCCGGCCGGCATAGCGCCGCCACTTGATGCTGTCGCTGCCGGCCCGCTCGGGGCCCTGGCTGAAATCGAAGGCGGTCAAGCGCTCACACCTCCAGATGCTGGTACAGCACGGTGGACAGATAGCGCTCACCGAAGGACGGGATGATCACCACCACCAGCTTGCCGGCGTTCTCGGGCCGCTCGGCCACCTGCAGTGCGGCCCACACGGCAGCGCCGGACGAGATGCCGACCAGCAGGCCTTCCTCGCTGGCCAGGCGGCGGGCGACATCGAGGGCGGCATCGTTGGGCACCTGGACCACTTCGTCGTAGACCTGGGTGTTGAGGACGCCCGGCACGAAGCCGGCGCCGATACCCTGGATGGGGTGGGGGCCACGCTGGCCGCCGGACAGGATCGGGCTGGCGGCGGGCTCTACGGCGATCACCTGGACGCCGGGCTTGCGTGCCTTGAGCACCTCACCCACGCCGGTGACGGTGCCACCGGTGCCCACGCCGGAGACGAAGATGTCCACCTGGCCGTCGGTGTCGGCCCAGATCTCCTCGGCCGTGGTCTTGCGATGGATCTCAGGGTTGGCGGGGTTCTCGAACTGCTGGGGGATCACGTAGCGGCTGTCGGCGGCGGCCAGCTCCTCGGCCCGCTTCACGGCGCCGGGCATGCCTTCGGGGCCGGGGGTGAGAATCAGGTCTGCGCCGTAGGCCTTGAGCAGCAGCTTGCGTTCGCGGCTCATGGTCTCGGGCATCACGAAAGCACACTTGTAGCCGCGCGCCGCACAGACCATGGCCAGGCCGATGCCGGTGTTGCCGGAGGTCGGCTCGAGGATGATGGTGTCGGGCTTGATCAGGCCGGCGGCTTCGGCGGCGTCCAGCATGGCCGCCGCGATGCGGTCCTTGACGCTGTGGGCCGGGTTGAAGAACTCCAGCTTGAGGGCCAGGGTGGCGCCATTCTTCGGGGCCAGCTTGTTGAGCTTGACGAGGGGGGTGTTGCCGATCAGTTCGGCCACATTGTTGGCGATGCGCATGGCGGTCTCCTGCTCTGGGAAGGATTGGGGGTTCTTAGTTATTTTAGGGCTGAAAAAGCCTTGATCTTAGATAAAAAAGGAATATTGAAAGAACCGGTTACGGGCGCTGCGGATGATGGGTTCAGAGGCGGCGGATCTTTTCCAGCAGTGCCGTGGTCGAGCGCTGGTGTTCGAAGGGGATGGAGTGCACGCTGCCGCCCCGTGCCAGGGTCTCGGGGGCGCCGACAATGCGCTCCGGGGGCCAGTCGCCGCCCTTCACCAGCACGTCGGGGGTGCATTCGAGGATGCGGGCGATGGGGGTGTCCTCATCGAACCAGGTCACCAGGTCCACACAGGCGAGGGAGGCCATTACCGCCAGCCGGTCGGCCAGGGTATTGATCGGCCGGTCGGCCCCCTTGCCCTGGCGACGCACCGAGTCGTCGCTGTTGAGCGCCACCACCATGGCCGCACCCAGGGCGCGTGCCTGCGCCAGGTAGGTGACATGGCCCCGGTGCAGGATGTCGAAGCAGCCGTTGGTGAACACCAGCGGGCGCGGCAGCGCGCGGATGCGCTCGGCCAGGGCGTCGGGCGGGCAGATCTTGGATTCGAAGGTGGGGGTGGGGTACATGGCGTGGCGGTGGTCGATGGCTGTTGTCGCAGCCGGTATTGTCCCATGTCCGGTGGGGCTTGCTCAGTGGCGGTTGCCGTAGCCGGCGATGCCGATCATCAGGCGAACCAGCCCGTAGGCGGTCCAGTTGACCAGGCGCTGCCACAGGGGCGCACGCTGCCAGGCCTCGGGGTGGATCTCCCGGCCGCCCTCGGCGATGGCCTGCAGCAGGCTGTCGCGCAGGCGGGTGGCGAAGGGGGGATGGCGGATCACCACGTTGGCTTCACGGGCCAGCAGCAGGCTGAAGGGGTCGATGTTGCTGGAGCCTACGGTGGCCCAGTGTTCGTCGATGACGGCGACCTTGGCGTGCAGGTAGCTGCGGTGGTACTCGATGATCCGCATGCCGGCGCCCAGCAGGGAGTCGTAGATGGCCCGGGTGGCGCGTTGCTGCAGGGGGTGGTCGGCGAGCCCCTGGACCAGCAGGGTGATGCGTACGCCGCGCCGGGCCGCGGCCACCAGGGCCTGGCGGAAGCGACGCCCGGGCAGGAAGTAGGCATTGGCCAGGATGATTTCGCGGCGGGCGCCGGCGATGCCCAGCAGGTAGGCGTCCTCGATGTCGCGCCGGTGGCGGATGTTGTCGCGGATCACGAAGGCGGCTTCCATGTCGCCGACCGGCAGGGCCCTGGCATTCACCTTGCCGAGCAGGCGCAGGCGCCGCCGGAAGGAGGCCCAGCTGACCAGCCCCCAGACGTGCCTGACGCTGGCCTGGATGGGCGCCAGCAGGGGGCCTTCGATGCGTACCGCGTAGTCCTGGCGGGGGGCGTCGAGGGCGGGGGCTTCATAGTCGCTGATGATGTTGATGCCGCCGACAAAGGCGACACGGCCGTCGATCACGGCCAGCTTGCGGTGCAGCCGGCGCAAGCGGTGGCGGCGCAGGGACAGGGTGGCGACCTCGCGGCGGTAGATCAGCACATGCACGCCGGACGCCGTCAGGGGTTCCAGCAGGTGAGCCACGAAATCCCGGCCACCGAAGCCGTCCACGATCACGTGTACGGTGACGCCGCGCCGGGCTGCCCGCTGCAGTGCGTCGGCCACGGCGTGGCCGACCTCGTCGGGGGCGAAGATGTAGGTTTCGAGAAAGATCTCGGTGGTGGCGCGGTCGATCTCCTCGAGCAGCGCGGGGAAGAAGCGGGTGCCGTTCTCCAGCAGGGTGAGGGCATTGCCCCGCAGCCAGTGCAGCGTCATCGAGCCTGCCGCTCAGTGGATGCTGAGCTGGGCCGTGAGCGGGGCATGGTCGGAGATCTGGCTCCAGGGCGGGCCATAGTGCACCTCGGCCCGGTCCACGCTGAAGCCCCGCACGTAGATGCGGTCCAGGCGCAGCACCGGCAGCGTGCTCGGGAAGCTCCGGGCCGGCCGGCCGCGGACCGACACGAAGGCCTCGGTGACGCCCAGTTGGTCGGTCAGGCAGTCATCGGCGTGATTGCGCCAGTCGTTGAAGTCGCCGGCAATGATCAGGGGGGCCCCGGCAGGCGCCAGCTCGTCGAGGCGCTTGACCAAGGCGGCCATCTGACGTCGCCGGCTGCCGGCGGTCAGGCCGAGGTGCACGCAGACGCAATGCACCGGCTGCGCCACGCTGGCGACCCGGATCTCGCAGTGAAGCAGGCCCCGGCTCTCGAAGCGGTGGTCGGAGACGTCCTGGTTGGCCTGGGACAGGATGGGGTGGCGGCTCAGGATGGCGTTGCCGTGGTGGCCGTGGTCATAGACGGCATTGCCGCCGTAGGCGGTCTGTTGCCACACGTCGCGGGCCAGGAACTCGTGCTGGGGCTGGGCGGGCCAGTCCGGGCGGAGGTGGGCGTGGCGCAGGTGCATGCCCTGGACTTCCTGCAGGAAGACGACGTCGGCGCCGAGCAGGCGCAGCTTGTCGCGCAGGTCGTGGATGGACAGGCGCCGGTTGAACTGGGAGAAGCCCTTGTGGATGTTGTAGGTGCAGATGCGCAGGCTGCTCATCGGATCTCCTTCGTGGTTGTGCCCAGCTCCCCATGAAAAACGGCGCCCGCAGGCGCCGCTTGAGTGCGGAGTTGCGGGTCGGCCGTTCAGGACACGGCAAGCATGCGTTCCAGGGCGACCTTGGCCAGCGCTGCCTCGTGTTCGGGCACGGTGATGCGGTTGACCACCTTGCCGTCCGCGAGGTTCTCGAGCGTCCACGCCAGATGCTGCGGGTCGATGCGCTGCATGGTCGAGCACATGCACACGGTGGGGGCCATGAACTGCACGATCTTGCCCTCGGGTTTCACTTCCTCGGCCAGGCGGTTGACCAGGTTCAGCTCGGTGCCGACCAGCCAGCGGGTGTTGGGGGCGGCTTCCTTGATCACCTTGATGATGTACTCGGTGGAGCCGACGTAGTCGGACTGGCGGCACACTTCCAGGGCGCTCTCCGGATGGGAGATGACGAAGCCATCCGGGTACTGGTTGCGGAACTTGATGATGTGCGCCGGCTGGAACATCTGGTGCACCGAGCAGTGGCCCTTCCAGAGCAGCACCTTGGCCTTGCGGATCTGCTCCGGCGTGAGGCCGCCGTATTCCAGGTCGGGATCCCACACCACCATCTCGTCCAGGGGGATATTCTTCTTGAAGCCGGTCCACCGGCCGAGGTGCTGGTCGGGGAAGAACAGCACCTTCTCGCGCTGGTTGAAGGCCCAGTCGAGGATGGTGGGGGCGTTGGTGGATGTGCACACGATGCCGCCATGTTCGCCGCAGAAGGCCTTGAGGTCGGCGGCGGAGTTGATGTACGTCACCGGGGTGATCAGCTCGTCGGGCGTGCCCAGCACTTCGGTGAGCTCACGCCAGCAGCGCTCCACCTTGGCCAGGTTGGCCATGTCGGCCATCGAACAGCCGGCGGCCAGGTCGGGCAGGATGGCCTGCTGGTGGGGCTTGGACATGATGTCCGCCACCTCGGCCATGAAATGCACGCCACAGAAAACGATGAACTCGGCGTCGGTCTCGGCGGCCAGGCGGGACAGCTTGAGGGAGTCGCCGGTCAGGTCGGCATACTGGTAGACGTCGGCCCGCTGGTAGTGGTGGCACAGCAGCACGGCCCGGTCGCCGAGGCGGGCACGGGCAGCCTGGATGCGCGTGTGCGCGTCCTGGTCGGAGAGCGTGTTGAAGCGGTCGAAACTGATGGGTACGGCTTGCATCTCTGGGGGTGTCCTGTGGTTCAGCTCTGGATCCACGGCAGGCCGGCGTGGCGCCAGCCTCCGACCTTGTTGCGGTGGCCGCCGGCATCCTTGTCGCCCTCGAAGCCTTCGAGGATGTTGTAGGCGTTGGTGTAGCCCGATCCTGCGGCCAGCGTCGCTGCGGCGTTGGAGCGCGCTCCGCTGCGGCACAGGAACATCACCAGGGCTTCCGGATCCACCTGGCGCTTGAACTGGGCGAGGAAATGGGGGTTGGGTTCGTTGCCCGGGTAGAGCATCCACTCGATCTCGATGGCGCCGGGGATTCGGCCCACCCAGTCCCACTCGGCACGGGTACGCACGTCCACCAGCTTGGCGCCGGGCGCCAGCGCCAGCACGTCCGCCGCTTCTCGGGGCGTGAGCGAGCCCGCATAGGGAAGGTTCAGCCCGCGGGCGCGTTCCCGGGCAAGATTGAGGGTGTCACTGAGTTTTCCCATGGCGGTGGTCCGATGAGAATGACGGGCCTGCGAGTATACCGCTGCCCCCCGGCGCTGCAAGCGATGCGCAGGGCGGGTGGGTTCACCACTCCTGGGCTGGGGCTCGCGGGCCTTCACGGTGCATGAACTGCGGCGCCGGGAAGGGAAAAATTTTGCTTGCACCGATGTGGTGCGAAAAACCAGATGTCTGCACCATTTCGGTGCGATATTTTTTCGGGGCGCGTCGTATTGCCCTTGTGGCACAATGGGGTGTTCTGATTTTTAAGTTGGCACGCTTAGTGCTTGCTTGCTCATCTGAGTCATTGTAGTAACCGATATCCATTTTCCACTGCGCAGCAGCTTCAACCCGTTAGGAGTGAGTTATATGACCCCGCAAGACGTCATGAAGATCGTCCAGGAAAACGAAGTCAAGTTCATTGATTTCCGTTTCACCGATACCAAGGGCAAGGAACAGCACGTTGGCGTGCCGGTCAGCGCTTTTGACGAAGACAAGTTCGAAAGCGGTCATGCGTTCGACGGCTCCTCGATCGCCGGCTGGAAGGGTATCCAGGCTTCCGACATGCTGCTGATGCCGGATCCCAACACCGCCTACATCGACCCGTTCTTCGACGAAACCACCCTGATCCTGACCTGCGACGTGATCGATCCGGCTGACGGCAAGGGCTATGACCGTGACCCGCGCTCCATCGCCAACCGTGCCGAGGCTTACCTGAAGTCCTCCGGTATCGGCGATACCGCCTACTTTGGTCCGGAACCTGAATTCTTCATCTTCGACTCCGTCGAGTGGAAGGTCGGCATGTCCGGCGCCTACCACAAGATCTTCTCCGAAGAAGGTGCCTGGTCCTCCGACCAGAAGTTTGAAGGCGGCAACACCGGCTACCGTCCCGCTGTGAAGGGTGGTTACTTCCCGGTTCCCCCGGTTGACTCCTTCAACGACATGCGTGCCGCCATGTGTCTGGCCCTCGAGGCCTGCGGCGTGCCCGTCGAAGTGCATCACCACGAAGTGGCGACTGCCGGCCAGAACGAGATCGGCACCAAGTTCGACACCCTGGTGCGTCGCGCCGACCAGACCCAGATCACCAAGTACATCGTCCAGAACGTCGCCCACCAGTACGGCAAGACCGCGACCTTCATGCCGAAGCCCATCGTTGGTGACAACGGTTCCGGCATGCACGTGCACCAGTCCATCTGGAAGGACGGCAAGAACCTGTTCGCGGGCAACGGCTACGCCGGCCTGTCCGAGACCGCCCTGTACTACATCGGCGGCATCATCAAGCACGCTCGTGCGCTGAACGCCATCACCAACCCGCTGACCAACTCCTACAAGCGTCTGGTGCCCCACTACGAAGCTCCGGTGAAGCTGGCCTACTCCGCCAAGAACCGTTCCGCTTCCATCCGCATCCCGTTTGTGAACAGCGAGAAGGCTCGCCGCATCGAGACCCGTTTCCCGGATCCGGGCGCGAACCCCTACCTGTGCTTCGCCGCGCTGATGATGGCCGGTCTCGACGGCATCCAGAACAAGATCCACCCGGGCGACCCCGCCGACAAGAACCTGTACGACCTGCCGCCGGAAGAAGACGCGCTCATCCCGACCGTCTGCTCCAGCCTCGAACAGGCTCTGGAAGCTCTGGACAAGGACCGCGAGTTCCTGACCCGCGGCGGTGTCTTCAGCAACGACTTCATCGACTCCTTCATCGCCCTCAAGCAGGAAGAAGTGAACCGTCTGCGCGTTGAAGTGCACCCGGTTGAGTTCGAGATGTACTACGCCATCTGATCTCCGGATCGGAACCGGTCAGCCTGCTGGCCGGTCAATGCGTTACAGGGGACGGGCCAAGGCCCGTCCTTTTGTTTTCGGCCCGTGTTTGTGTTTGCCCGGGCCGGCCCCTAAACTAACGCTGCTTCCGGAACTGCCTGTGCTCACCATGCTCTCGAGAATCCCTGTTCTGCTGGCTGTACTGCTGTACGCCCTGCCTGTGCGGGCTGACATCTATAAGTGCGTTGATGAGGCGGGTCATACGACCTACACCAACAGCAAGTCGTCCGGAAAAGGGTGCAGCATGCTGGCGCGGGATCAGGCGGTGTCGTCCGTTCCCAGTGCATCCAAGCCGGCGACGCCCCAAAACAGTGCGCCCAGCTCATCTGCCGGCTTCCCCAGGGTCGATACGGGCACTCAAAAGGCGCGCGACAACGACCGCCGCCGCATTCTCGAAGATGAACTGGCCAACGAGCAGCGGGCATTCGAGGTGGCTCGCAAGGAGTTGGCCGACCAGGAGGCGCTTCGCTACGGCGACGAGCGCAACTACCAGAAGGTGCTCGACCGTCTGCAGCCATTCAAGGACAAGGTGCAGATCCACGAGCGCAACATCGAGGCCCTGCGCAGAGAGATCTCCAATCTCCGCTGAGGCGCGCCGGGGGTGGGCCGATGCAGGCCCGGGGGCGGGCCTGGAGTAGGTGGTCTGCTTCTTGCATTGAACTTCTCATATGCAAAACGACCCGTCCCGATCCGCTGTCTCGCCCTTTGCAGGACTCGAGCTCCTGTCGTCCGCCGTGGTGCTGGTGGACGATGAGTTCATCGTGCGTTACCTGAACCCCGGGGCGGAGAACCTGTTTGCGGCAAGCAGCCGCAAGATCGTCGGCTATTCCCTGCGCCGTCTGCTGGGTGAGCCCGTCGGCCTGACCGGTGCCCTCAACAATGTGTTGAGGGACAACTGGAGCTATACGGGGCATAACCTCACGGTGGTGCGCCCCGGAATGGAAGCCCTGCACCTGGATTGCACGGTGACGCCGGTCGATTCCGGCAGTGCGCGCCTCCTGCTGGAGTTCCGGCCCATGGATGCGCACCTGAAGGTGGCCCGCGAGGAGCAGCTCGCGCACCAGCAGCAGGCGAACCGCGAGCTGATCCGCAACCTGGCGCATGAGATCAAGAATCCCCTGGGCGGCATCCGCGGCTCGGCCCAGCTGCTGGAGCGCGAGCTGGACGATCCCCAGCTGCGGGAATACACCCAGGTGATCATCGCCGAGGCGGATCGACTCCAGGATCTGATGAACCGGCTGCTGACATCGCATCGGATGATGCAGCCCTCGCAGCTCAATCCCCATGACGTGCTGGAGCGGGTGCGGCGCCTGATCCTGGCCGAGTTTCCGTCCGTCGGTGTGCGCCGCGACTACGACACCAGCCTGCCCTACATCACCGGTGACCGGGAGCAGCTGATCCAGGCCATCCTGAACATCGCCCGCAATGCCGCGCAGGCGCTGAACGGCAATGGCGAGATCGTCCTGCGGACCCGCGCAGCGCGCCAGGTCACCCTGGCCAAGCGCCGCTTCAAGCTCGCGCTGCAGTTGCAGGTGATCGACAACGGCCCGGGTATCCCGGACAGCATCCGCGACAAGATCTTCTACCCGCTGGTATCAGGTCGGGAGAACGGCAGTGGCCTGGGTCTGTCCCTGGCCCAGAGTTTCATCGAGCAGCATCAGGGTGCCATCGAGGTCGAGTCGCGGCCCGGGCGGACCTGCTTTACGGTCTTCCTGCCGATCGCGCGGGATCTGGAAGCGTGATGCGCGCAGTGATGCACAATAATGGTGCATTGTTGCCGGCACCCATTTTTTTGCGGTACCTCTCTTGTGCGTGTGAATGACATGAATGCAGTGTGGATTGTTGATGATGACCGTTCCATCCGCTGGGTGCTGGAGAAGGCCCTGGCCCGGGAGGAAATTCCGTACAAGAGTTTCGGCTCGGCGGGTGAGGTGCTGGCCGCGCTGGAGAATACGGCCCAGGCGCCCCGCGTGCTGCTGTCGGACATCCGCATGCCCGGCGAGTCCGGGCTGACCCTGCTGTCCAAGGTCAAGTCGCGCTTCCCCCATATGCCGGTCATCATCATGACCGCCTACTCCGATCTGGACAGCGCGGTGGCGGCCTTCCAGGGGGGGGCCTTCGAGTATCTGCCCAAGCCCTTCGATGTCGATCAGGCGGTCGAGCTGGTCCGTCGCGCCATCGATGAGAGCGCCCATCAGGTGGGCGCTGAAGAAGTGCTCAGCGCCGTCCCCGAGATCCTGGGGCAGGCGCCGGCCATGCAGGAGGTCTTCCGCGCCATCGGCCGCCTCTCCCAGTCCCACGCCACCGTGCTGATCAACGGGGAGTCGGGCACCGGCAAGGAGCTCGTGGCCCGTGCCCTGCACCGCCACAGCCCGCGCAAGGATGCGCCCTTCATCGCGATCAACACCGCCGCGATCCCCCGTGACCTGCTGGAGTCCGAGCTGTTCGGCCATGAGCGGGGGGCCTTCACCGGCGCTCAGACGATGCGCCGGGGGCGCTTCGAGCAGGCGGAGGGCGGCACCCTGTTCCTGGATGAGATCGGCGACATGCCCGCCGAGCTGCAGACCCGCCTGCTGCGGGTGCTGTCCGACAACAACTTCTACCGGGTCGGCGGCCATCAGCCGATCAAGGCCAACGTGCGGGTCATCGCCGCCACCCACCAGAACATGGAAGAGCGGGTCCGTCAGGGCTTGTTCCGGGAGGACTTGTTCCACCGTCTCAATGTGATCCGGCTGCGCCTGCCCCCGCTGCGCGAGCGTCGCGAGGACATCCCGCCCCTGGCCCGGCATTTCATCGCCCTGTCGGCCCAGGAACTGGGCGTCGAGGCCAAGCGCCTGTCGGAGGCGACCCTCAAGTACCTGCAGAGCCTGGATTTTCCGGGCAATGTGCGCCAGCTCGAGAACCTCTGCCACTGGCTCACCGTGATGGCGCCGGGGCAGACCGTTGAAGTGGCCGACCTGCCGCCGGAGCTGAAGGATCAGCCGACCCGCGAACAACCGGCCAACTGGTGCGACGCCCTGATGGTGGAGGCCGACCGCTCCCTGGCCCAGAATCCCGGTGAGGTCTTCGATCGGCTGAACAAGGACTTCGAGCGCATCCTGATCCGCCGGGCCCTGGCCGCCACCGGTGGTCGCCGCATCGAGGCCGCTCAGCTGCTGGGCATTGGCCGCAACACGATCACCCGGAAGATCCAGGAACTGGGGCTGGAAGAGCCCGATCACGCCTGAGGCGCCGGTCCGAACGGCCGCTTTTCCGTAGTCCCGCCGCCCCCTCCCGCAGGGGGCGGCTTCGTTGTATTCCCCGCTTCGTCCATAATGACCGGCTTGTCGCAACCTGCCGGGAATGAATTCTTGGAACAGATCGGATATGAAGCCCTCGACGCGGGGGCGGTGATGGCGGCGCTTGGGGGGCGGGCTTCGGCCTTCTCCCTGGTGTGCGTGCCGGAATGTGACTCCACCAACACACGCCTGATGGCCGACCCCCCGCCTGATGACGGACGGGTGCATGTGCTGGCCGCCGATGTGCAGACCGCCGGCCGTGGGCGGCGTGGGCGGGTGTGGCAGTCGTGGCCGGGTGCCAGCCTGACCTTCTCGGCCCTGTGGCGCTTTGCGCCCGGCGCGCCGGTCCCCGCCGGCCTGTCCCTGGTGGCCGGCCTGGCGGTGGCCCGGGCGCTGGAAGGGCTCGGCGTGGAAGGCGTCCAGCTCAAGTGGCCCAATGACGTGCTGATCCATGGCTGCAAGCTGGCCGGCATCCTGGTCGAACTGATGCCCGGCCGTGGGCGGACCCCGGCCGCCGTGGTGGGCATCGGCATCAATCTGCGCCTGCCGCCCGATGCCGCCATCGACTATCCCACCGGTGTCACCGACCTCGCCGCCTGCCTGCCGTCGCCCCCCGGAGCCAGTGCCCTGCTGGCCAGGGTGCTGGCCGAGCTGCACGCCCTGTTCGAAATCTATGCGGCGGCGGGCTTTCCGGCCCTGCGCGGGGCCTGGCAGCAGCGCAATGCCTTTGCCGACCTGCCGGTGCGCATCCTGGGCGAAGCCGAATCCCTCAGCGGCCGCTGTGCCGGCGTGGACGAGGATGGCGCCTTTCTGCTGGAGACGGAGACGGGGATGCGCCGGGTGTTGTCCGGCGAGGTGTCCTTGCGGGTGGTGAGCTGATGGATCTCGTGTTCGATGTGGGCAACACCCGCCTCAAGTGGGGCCTGCACGACGGAATGGAATGGCGCGGGCAGGGGGCGGTGCTGCTGACCGCGCTGGATGGTCTGGGTGAAGTGCTGGCCGGCTTCGGCGCGGTGAGTCGGGTGCTCGGTGCCAACGTGGCTGGCTCAAGCGTGGCGGGGCGGATCGGGGCAATGCTGGCCACCCGTGGGGTGGCGGTTGAGTGGATCCGCCCGGAGCGGGAGGGGTTCGGGGTGCGCAACGCTTATCAGGACCCGTCCCGTCTGGGGGCCGATCGCTGGGCGGCCCTGGTCGGCGCCCGCGCCCTGCATGGGGCCGCGGCCCTGGTGGTGACCTCCGGCACGGCCACGACGGCGGACGTGCTGGACGGTCAGGGGTGTTTCCAGGGCGGCGTGATCCTGCCCGGGCTTGAGCTGATGCGCATGTCCCTGGCGCGTGATACCGCCCAGCTGCCCTTCGCCGACGGGCGCTTCGAGGCCTTTCCGCAGCGCACGGCCGACGCCATCTTCACGGGTTGCCTGCATGCTCAGGTGGGGGCCATCGAGCGCATGTATCGCCTCGTCGAGGCCGAACCCGGCGCCACATGCCTGCTGAATGGCGGGGCGGCCGCGGTGCTCGCGCCCGTGCTCGCTTGCCCGTTGCGGCAGGTGGACAACCTGGTGCTTGAAGGCCTTGTCCGCATGCTGGGGGCACGATGAGGCGCAGGAGGTGGTTCTACGGTGATGGGCGCCTTTTCCCGTCCTGCCTGATCGGTTAGTCTTCGGTCATGGCTCCTTTGCGCATCGCGATCATCGTCCTCCTCTTTGCCAATCTGCTGGCCCTGGCACTCTGGAAAGGGTGGCTCGGGGGGGTTGGCTCCCATGGCGAACCCGAGCGCCTGAGCAACCAGCTCAATCCCGAGCGCCTGCATCTGGTGTCCACCTCACCCGCTCCGGTAGCGCCGCCCGTTGCTGCCCGTACGGCGCCGGTCGAGGAAGAGCCCAAGGTGGCTGCCGCACCGGCCGAAGGGGCACCTGACGCCCAGGCACCGCAGGCCTGCGTAGTCTTTGCTGGCCTCAATGCCGAGCAGGGGGGAGAGCTTGCTGCGCGTATCTCCAAGGCGGGTACCGGATTTGTGCTGACGGAGCGGCGCAGCGAGGCGCCCTCGTCCTGGTGGGTGCATATTCCGTCCCAGGGCAGCAAGGAGGGGGCTGACAAGAAGGTGGCCGAGCTCCGTCGTCTGGGCGTGGATGAGCTCTTCGTGATGCAGGATGCCGGCCCCAGCCAGTACGCCATTTCCCTGGGGCTCTACAAGAACGAAGCCGCGGCCAAACGCCATCTGGAGAGCCTGAAGGACAAGGGCGTGCGCAGTGCCCAGATCGCGACCCGCGGGGCGGGAGTGGTCCGCATCGAGGTCCGTGGCCCCGGTGACGGTCTGGCGACCCTGGTCAGCGACCTGTCGGAGCGGCTGCGCGGCGCAAGTCGTCTGGAGTGTGCGCCATGAAGCAACAGCCTTTCGTGGTGGGGCTGACCGGTGGCATCGGCAGTGGCAAAAGCGCAGTGGCCGACCTGTTCGAGGCCCATGGCGCGTGCATCGTCGACACCGACCGCATTGCCCATGAGCTGACCGCTCCGGGTGGTCTGGCCATGGCGGCTATCCGTGAGGCATTCGGCGATGGTGTGGTGGCGCCGGATGGTGCACTGAACCGTGCGGCGATGCGGGCCCTGGCCTTCGAGCTTCCTGATGCGCGCAAGCGGCTGGAGGCGATCCTGCACCCGATGATCCGTGAAGAGAGCGCGCGCCGCTGCGCGGAGGCGACCACGCCCTATGTGATCCTGGCCGTGCCGCTGTTGATCGAATCCGGGACCTACCGGGAACGGGTGGCACGCCTGTGCGTGGTCGATTGCCCCGAGGCCCTGCAGGTCGAAAGGGTGATGCGGCGCAGTGGGCTGGAGGAAAGCCAGGTGCGCGCCATCATGGCGGTGCAGGCGTCCCGCGCGCAGCGTCTCGCCGCCGCCGATGACGTGATCGACAACAGCGGTGCGCTGGAGGCGCTGCAGGAGCAGGTGGATGGGTTGCACCGGCGCTACCTGGGGCTCGCCGCTTCCGTAGGGGCCGTGTGATATGATTCACAGGACTGATTCAGGCTTTTGCTCTCACTTCAACTTCATCCAGGCCCAGGCGCGCGCGTGATCACTTACGAATATCCGCTCAACGAGAGGATCCGCACGCTGTTACGCCTTGAAGACCTTTTCGAAAAGGTCATGCATTTCGTGCGTGCAGAGGGTTCCCTCGAGCATCACGTTGCCCTGATCACTCTGTTCGAGATCCTCGAAGTGGCCAGCCGTGCCGACCTCAAGGTGGATCTCGTGCAGGAACTCGAGCGCCAGCGCCAGATCCTGCTGTCCTTCCGCAACAACCCCCAGATTTCCGAAGAAGCCCTCTCCGGGGCGCTCTACGAGATCGAACAGGCCTCCGCGTCCCTGCTGGCTATGGCAGGCAAGACGGGGCAGTACCTGCGCGAGAACGAGTGGCTGATGAACATCCGCAGCCGGGCCGCGATTCCGGGGGGCGCCTGCGAGTTCGACCTGCCGTCCTACCACCACTGGCTGAACCGTGAGGTCGAATCCCGGCGGCGTGATTTGGGTGCCTGGGTGCATCCCCTGCTGCCGATCCGTGATGGCCTGGCCATCGTGCTGCGCCTGCTGCGCGCCAGCGGTCGCCCCGAAGAACTGCTGGCCCAGCGGGGTGCCTTCCAGCAGACCATGGGCGGGCGCACCGCCCAGATGATCCGCATCCGCCTGGCCGGCACGGCCATGTGCGTGCCGGAAACCAGCGCCAACAAATACGCCCTCAACATCCGCTTCATGCAGGCCGAAACAGTGGCCAGACCGCGTCAGGCCGAGGTGGATGTGCCCTTTGAGCTGACTTTCTGCAATCTGTGACCGAAGCCGCCAAGCCCCCTCGCGTCGTGAAGTGCCCGACCTGTGCCAAGGATGTCGTCTGGGGGCCCCAGAATCCCCAGCGGCCGTTCTGCTCCGAGCGCTGTCGCCAGATCGATCTGGGGGCATGGGCTTCCGATGTCTATCGTGTCGAGGGTGAGTCGCCCCTCGACAACGATGCGGATCCGCTGAGCCCCCGCAGTCACTAAGCCGCCCGCGTCGCCAGCCCGCAGGCGGCCTCTCCTCAAGTCTTCCAGAAACTCCTGATGCCCGCGACGCCATGGGCGCCGTGGGTCTTCGCCTGCGTCAGATCATCCGGGGCGAGGCCGCCCAGGGCCAGCACGGGAAGGGGGAGCCCCTGGGTCAGGTCGGAGAAGGCCGGCCAGCCCAGTGGGCTGCGTTCCGGATGGCTGGCGGTGGGCGCCACCGAGCCCAGCAGGGCGTAGTCCAGTTCGAGGCTTGCGGCCTTGAGCAGCTCATCGCGGGTGTGGCAGGACGCGCCCACCCATTCCAGATCGGGCCGGCTCTCCAGTGCGTTCAGCGCGTGGGCGGGCAGATGCACGCCGTCGGCCCCGATACGACGTGCCAGCTCGATGTCCTGATTGACCATGACCAATGCCCCGCGGGCGCGGCAGCGGGCCGTGACTTCCCGGGCAAAGTCCTCGCGTGCCTCGGCGGGCAGTCCGGGTTCCCGGATCTGGACCAGGCGCAGGCCGCGGTCCAGGGCGCTGTCCAGCGCGGCCAGCTGGGTGTCGCAGCCGATCTCCCCGGCGTGGGTGATGGCCATCTGGCGGGGCAGGCGCAGGGCTTTCAGGATCGGGCCGTTGGCGGGCAGCATCGGGCCGACCTCGAAGCGCTCCGGATGCTGCCAGCTCAGGGCTGCATGCACCCGGTCGTGGATCTCGCCGCGCCAGGCCGGGACCTCGAAGAAGTGCAGGCTGACGTGGGCATGCTCGTAGACATGCTCGCGGGTCAGCCAGGGGTAGGCGGCGAGCACCTCCATGTCGAGCTCCTCGGAGAGCTCGCGGATCAGGGCGTCGCGCGGCGTCTCGCCAGCCTCGACCTTGCCGCCGGGAAACTCCCAGTAGCCCGGGTAGAAGGTGTCGGGCGCTCGCTGGCCCAGCAGGACACTGCCGTCCGGCCGGCTGATCACCGCCGCGGCCACATGGACGATCTTCTTCATGCCTCGAATCTCCCGGCGTAGTCGCGGGCGAACTGCCAGGCGACCCGGCCGCTGCGGGAGCCGCGCAGCAGGGCCCATTGCAGTGCCTCGCCGCGGGCGCCGGCAATGGCCTCGGCAGGGACGCCGAACTCGCCGAGCCAGTGGTTCACCACCGCCAGGTATTCGTCCTGGCTGAAGGGGTAGAACGAGATCCACAGGCCGAAGCGTTCCGACAGGGAGATCTTCTCTTCCACCGCCTCGGCGGGGTGCACCTCGCCGTCCAGGTGCTTGGTGGCCGCGTTCTCCGCGAAATACTCGGGCATCAGGTGGCGGCGGTTGGAGGTGGCGTAGATCAGCACATTGTCGGGCACCGCCGCGACGGAGCCGTCGAGCACGCTCTTGAGGGCCTTGTAGGCGGGTTCGCCGTCCTCGAAGGACAGGTCGTCGGTGAACAGGATGAAGCGCTCCGGACGGCCTTCGAGCTGTTCGACGATGTCGGGCAGGTCGATCAGGTCATCCTTGTCCACCTCGATCAGGCGCAGCCCCTGGCTGGAGAATTCGGTGAGGACGGCCTTTACCAGGGACGACTTGCCGGTCCCCCGGGCGCCGGTCAGCAGCACGTTGTTGGCCCGCTTGCCGGCCAGGAACTGGCGGGTGTTGGCGACGATGCGCTCCTTCTTGTCGTCGATGTCCTGCAGGTCGGACAGACGGATCTGGTGCGGCCGGGGTATCGGCTGCAGGCCCGCGGCCTTGCCGCTGCGGCGCCAGCGGAAGGCAATCGAGGCGTTCCAGTCGGGTTCGGTGAGGACGGGGGGCAGGAACTGCTCCAGGCGCTCGAGCAGCCGCTCGGCGCGGGACAGGAACTGGTTCAGATCAGTCATGGGGCGGTGTTTTCGAGTCGTTGTCTTTGGGGGCGCGCAGGGCCAGTGCGACGATCACCAGCAGGATGGCGGCGATGCCGAGTTCAAGTCCGATCAGCCACATCGAGGTTCTTTCGCGGGTTTGGTCCGGGCGCGTGCCGGGTACTGGGTATACTTGCGCGGCTGTCATCCGCGAGTTGCGAGTTTAACCCATCCATGTTTTCCACCTTTTCCCGTTTGTCCGGCCTCGTCGCCGCGCTGCTGCTGGCCGGTTGTGCCGGCGCCCCCCGGCCTGTCGAAGAGCCCGTTCGGCCGCAGCCCCCTTCGTCCCCGTCCGCGCCGGCCCAGGGGCAACCGCCC
>CALBTT010000024.1 GCA_937967645.1 uncultured Zoogloea sp. | reverse complement strand
TGGCGTTCGGGCGCAGGGTGGTCTCGCACAGGGCGATCAGGTCGGCCTGCAGGGCCTTCTGCTCGGCGCTGAGCAGCCATTGGGGGCTCCATTCGGCGCCGATACCGACGGGGGTCATCTGGGTGTTTGCGTTCATGTTGGTGGTCCTCTGTGGGTTTTTGAATGTGTGGCGGCGAGGCCGCCTGTTGCTGTTGTGATGGATCGGTGATGCGGTCGGGGCGCTGTCGGGACCCTGTAGGGGCGGCTTCAGCCGCCCGCGGACTTCGAATCAGGCACCTGCGGGCGGCTGAAGCCGCCCCTACAACGCCCCTACAGGACCCCTGAATGGCCTCTACAGCGTGGTGATGCCGGATTCGGTGCCGACGGGGAGCTCTCGTCCATCGTCGTGCCGGGCCAGCCATTCGAGGGCGGCCGGCAGGTAGCGGGTGAGGCCCTTGTACTCGACCAGTTCGGGCGGCAGCGTGGACAGCACCCGGTGCAGCCGGGCGCCCCACTTGGGGACCCGCGCCAGGTCTTCCAGGGAGGCCAGGTAGCAGCGGATCGGGAAGAGGATCGCGTTGCTGCGCGGCAGCCGCCACAGGGTCTGCAGCTCGACCCGCAGGTGCACCTTGCGGCCGGCGTTGTCGGGGGTCACGCTGGCCCGGTCGGGGCCCCATTCCGGAAAACTCTCCGGCGAGGTGTCGAGCCGCGGGTTGATCGTCATGGTCCAGTTGAGGCGGCGCACCGGCTGGCCCAGGCGCAGCATCAGCAGATACTTCAGGGCCCGCTCGAAGACGCCGGTCTGGTGGGCCAGCGGCACCGGGCCATGCCACTCCATGAAGCTCATGCCGACATCGAACTCCAGGGACCAGTCGGCCTGGGAGGTGACCATGCCGGCGTCCATGTACAGGTTGTTGTCACGCTGGTCGCAGATCGCAAAGTCGCCCTGGGCCTGGCGGGTGATGTACTCGAAGGGCTCGCAGGGCAGGGTCGCCGGGTCGCCGAAGATGAAGCGCTGCTCGATGCCCAGGGGGCGGTTGGTCCAGGTCCACCGGCTGCCGAAGTCGTCCCCCTCCTTGACCAGGGAGAACAGCGCCGGGTAATCCGCCGACAGGCTCTCCATCAGCAATTCGAGGGTGTCCCACTGGGCCAGCATCATGTGCGGCAGCACCTGGCAACGGCCCGGGTCGCGCTCCAGGGTGATGGCCTTGTCGCGGCACTCGGCGATGTAGTGCTCATCCACGTCGAAGGGCCGCAGGAACACGTCGCTCGGGCCGCTGCGCACATGGGGCTCGATGTTGACGCTGTACATGTAGCGGTCTTCCGGGAAGGGGAAGGGAAATCGCAGCACCGCGGCATCGCTGTTGCGGTAGGTGTAGTCGCCGCGGAAGGTCTCGTCGGGTTTGAAAGCGATGGTCATGGCTGACTCCTGTTTGTTTGTTGGTTGTAGGGGCGGCTTCAGCCGCCCATGGGGACCTTGATCCGCCTCCGTGGGCGGCTGAAGCCGCCCCTACACGTTCGTTCAGAGATCCAGCACCAGCCGGCCCGCCCGGGCGCGGGACACGCAGGGCATGATCAGCCGTCCGGCAGCCCGCTCCTCGGCGGACAGGACGTGGTCGCGGTGCTCGGCCTCGCCCTCCAGCAGCGGGGTCACGCATACGCCGCAGGCACCGCCCCGGCACAGGCAGGGCGCTTTCACGCCGACCCGCTCGATGGCGTCGAGCAGGCTCTCGTCCTCGGCCACGTCCACCTCGATGCCGGAGCGGGCCAGGAAGGCGCGGAAAGCCTCACCGCCGGACAGGGCCGAGCCGAAGTGTTCGCAATGGACGTGGGTGTCGGGCCAGCCGGCGGCCGCGGCGGCGGCCAGCACCTCGTCGTTCATGGCGGCCGGGCCGCATACATAGAGGTGGGTGCCCATCGGCTGGGCGGCCAGCAGGGCCGGGATGTCGAGGCGGTGGCCGTCGGCGTCCCAGTGCCAGGCCACATGGGGCCGATCGGCCAGCCAGGGGTCGAAGGCATGCCGCTCCGACTCCCGGCAGCACACGTGCAGGGCATGCTCGACGCCGCTGAAGGCGAACTCGGCCAGGTAGGACAGGAAGGGGGTGATGCCGATGCCGCCGGCGATCATCAGCTGGCGCCGCGCGGTACGCACCGGGGCAAACAGGTTGCCGGGCCAGCCCGCCTCCAGCACGTCGCCCGCCTGCAGGCTTTCGTGGACATAGGCCGAGCCGCCGCGGGAGGTGGGCACCCGCCGCACGATGATCTCCCAGGCATCGCGGGCCCCCGGCCGGCTGACCAGGGAGTAGGCGTTGCGATGGGTCCGGGTGGCGCCGGCCAGCACCAGTTGCACATGGGCACCGGCCGCAGCCGGGGGCAGCTTGCCGCCATCCGCCGCCACCAGGCGCACGTGACGCAGGCCGGGCGCGATGTCGGCCACGGCCGCCACCTTGAGCCGAAGGGTTTCGCCGATCATGCGAACACCTCCTCGATGGCCGGGACCTCGCCCGGCGCTTCGGCATCCACCATCACGCCCATGAAGGCGCCCAGGCGACGGGAAAAGTGGTCGCGCACCAGCAGGTGACGGCCACAGCCGCCACAGGCCACGATGCTCGTGGTCACCCCTTCGGTCATGCCGTGGCAGTGGGTGCACCACACCCGGCGGCGCAGGCTGCCAGCATGGTGCAGCCGCAGCTGCTTCTCGCCGAAGCCGACCACCGCCGCGGCAGTGGCCACCGACCACAGGAAGGGCTCGGTGCCCTGCACGTAGAGGCGGTCGCCCACGCCGTAGCCGCGGGAGGCGCAGGCCAGGGCATCCACCACATCGGCGGCGCTTTCCAGCTGCCACAGCCTGCCCAGGCCGGCCACCGGGGTGGCTGCCCCGGCCAGCCAGGTGTGCAGCGTGGCCTGCACCGGGGCGAACAGCCCCGCCAGTTCATCCAGGCGGCCGGCGACGAGGGTCTCGCCCTCCACCACCAGCAGGTGGCGGCTGCCCGCCAGATCGGGGGCCAGGGCCTGGTACACCGGGCGGCTCTTGATGTCGGAGTGCATCATCACGGCGCCCCTCACAGCACGGCCAGGGAGTGGGCGATGTAGATCACCGCCGCGCCGCCCAGCAGGGTCACGTAGGGCAGGATGCCGGCACGGGTGCCCACGCCCTCCTCGCTGCCCAGGTGCATGTCTTCCTGCATCGCCGCCGGGAACCGGCCCTTGTCCTGGATGTAGTGGCGGTAGAAAAACACCGGCAGGATCATCGCCGCCGCCAGCAATCCGGTGGCCAGGGTGCCGGCGCCCCAGATGTCGGCCCCCATGCCCATCAGGGCCAGATTGACGAAGGCCAGCACGGTACCGATGGCGATCAGCCAGCCCGGCGCCTTGAAGGGACGCGGCCAGTTCGGCCGGTCCACCCGGTGGATCCAGGCGGCGTTGAGGTTGAGGAAGTTGAAGAGGATGTAGCAGACGTTGGAGATGGCCAGCACGAAGACGTAGTCGGACATCAGCAACAGCAGCAGGTTGAAGCCCAGGTCGGTCCACATCGCCGGGATCGGCGCGCCGTTGGCATTCACATGGGACAGGTACTTGGGCAGCCAGCCATCCACCGAGGCCTGGTACAGGGTGCGGGAGGAGCCGGCCATCGAGGTCATGATCGACAGCACCAGGGCCAGCACCAGCATGGCCATCAGCACATGTTCGACCAGGGCACCGCCACCCAGCATGTGGGCCATGGCGTGGGCCACGCCCATGCCGCTGTAGATGTCCGGCGACAGGATGCCGTCGTACACCGCCGGGGTCACCACGTTGCCGGCAGCGTCCTTCACCTCCGGGGTGACCAGCTGGCCGAGGCCGATGGAGCCCTGGAAGGCCAGCGGCACGACGGTGAACACGAAGATGCACAGCAGGCCGGAGTACAGGATGGCCTTGAAGGTGTCGGTGCGCGGGTCACGGAACTCGCGGGTGTAGCACACCGCCGTCTCGAACCCGTAGGTGGACCAGGCCGCCATGAACAGCCCGCCGGCGATCAGGGTCCAGCCGGCCATGTCCCAGCTGCCGTCGATCACGGCGCCGCCAGCGTCCTTGGCCAACGGAAAGAGGGGCGCCAGGTTGGCCGCCGGCACATCGCCGGAGACCAGCGGCCACAGGCCGATCAGCATCAGCGGGGCCAGCGCGGCCACGCCGAGCACCATCTGCATGCGCGCCGCCTGCAGGATGCCCCGGTGCTGGATGGCGAAGGCCGCCAGCAGCACCGCCGCGCCCAACATGAAGGTGGCGTTGATGCGCAGCGACAGCCCAGCCTTGATGCCGGAGAGGTCCAGCAGGGTGATCTGCCAGGTGTTGATGGCCGCATCCGGCGCGAACAGGATGGACAGGATGTAGCCCGCCGCCAGCCCGGAGCCGATCGCCAGCACCGGCGACCAGGCCAGCCAGTTACACCACACCGACAGGGGCGCCAGCATCTTGCTGTAGCGCACCCAGGCCACCGCGCCATACACCGACGCACCGCCGGACTTGTGGGGGAACAGGCCGGCGATCTCCGCGTAGGAGAAGGACTGCAGGAAGCCGAAGGCGATCGAGACGATCCACACCGCCCAGGACGGCTTGCCCACCGTGGCGGCGATGGAGCCGATGGAGAACAACACCAGGGCCGGCACGCCGCTGGCGACCCAGAAGGCCCCGGCCCAACCGATCTTGCGGTGGAGGGTCGCACCGCCACCACCCCCGATGCCGCTTACGGCATCCACTGTCGTCGTGTTCATCTGCATTCTCCTGGAGTCGAAAAAGCTGTTGCCCGTGCTGTGCAATCTTGTGTGCTGCTTGCAGCCCACTCTCCGCCTGGCGGCAGGCACGGACAATTCGACTTTGGGAGTAGGTCGGAAGGGGAATTGAGGGAGTACGCACGCGGGCGTGAAATGCCCCCATCCCAACACAGAGACAGAGGCAAACGATGAAAAGCGCACTTTGGAATGCAGCCCGCAGGCCGGGCCTGGCCCTGGGCCTGGCCGCCAGCACCTTCGCCTGTTCCGTGATGGCCGAAGAGGCCGCTCCGGCCGCCGCGCCGGAGCTCACCTCCAACGTCGGCGTGGTGTCGGAATACGTCTTCCGCGGCATCCGTCAGACCTGGGGCAACCCGGCGCTGCAGGGCGGCTTCGACTACGCCCACGCCTCCGGCTTCTACGTCGGCACCTGGCTGTCCAACACCAGCGCCAACCTGTATGCCAACGCCAACGTCGAGATCGACCTCTACGGCGGCTACCGCGGCGCGGTCGGCGACTTCGCCTACGACGTGGGCGTCCTGCAGTTCATCTTCCCGAAGGCCAACTACGACAAGATCACCCCTGCCGGCAGCTACGCCAGCAAGACCTACGACACCACCGAGCTCTACCTGTCCGGCACCTGGCAGTGGCTCAACATCAAGTACTCCCGCGCCATCACCGACGTGGGCTACTTCGGCTTCAGCAGCAACAACGCCGGCTTCGGCGCCTTCCCCAACAAGCCGAATGCCGGCGTGACGAGCAAGGACACCAACGGCTCCTGGTACATCGAGGCCAACATCGCCTACGAATTCCTGCCCACCTGGACGGCCACCCTGCACGCCGGCCGCCAGACCATCGCCCACTCCAAGGGCCTGGACTACAGCGACTACAAGGTGGGCATCACCAAGGCCATGCCGGGCAGCTGGACCCTCGGCCTGGCCTACACCGCCACCGCCGGTGCCGACTACTGGAAGAACTACCCCAGCCTGGCCGGCAATGGCACCACCAAGGACATGAACGCCAGCACCTGGATCGCCTCGGTGAACCGCACGTTCTGATCCGGCAGCACCGTTTTCTCCTCAGCAAGGTTGGCGCCTGCTGCGGCCCCCGGCAACGGGGGCCGTTTCACGTGGACGACGCATCGCCCCCCGCCCTGCGCTGACGGCCATAGCAGGTTGAAAGGGCGCCCCCTTTCCCGAATACTGAATAAGCTTTCCAGAAATATTCATAAGCAAGCCGCCCGGCGCATCTGGCGGCACCGACAAGATCTTCCGCCGCGCCTGCGCCCCGCCGCGGAATCCATCGAGCCTGCCGCCATGTTCTGCCGCCCGCCCCTGAGCCTTCCGCGCCTCTCCATCGCCGGCCCCCGCCCGGGCAGATCGGAAGAGCACACGTCTGAACTCCAGTCACGAATCACCATCTC
>CALBTT010000023.1 GCA_937967645.1 uncultured Zoogloea sp. | reverse complement strand
GAGGCGTCGCCCATGTCGTCGTTGGACTTCCAGCGCATCGGCACCTTCTCGCCGGGGATCGCGGCCTTCCAGTTGTCGTGCGTGTAGTCCGGGAACACGCTCTTGCGAACGGTGCGCAGCATCTCTTGGACGTTCATGCGCTCGATGGAGCAGCCGAACTCCGGCGAGCCGAGGTCATCGCAGACCTTCGAGACGAAGGACTGGTGACGGTCGTAGAGGAAGCGGATCGGACGAAGGAGGTTCTGGCCTTCCTTCATCGTCGGCCACTGGTGCTCCTTGCGGAACTCGTTGGTTTCGTCGCGGGACATGCGCGACTCGGCCGGGTCGAGCAGCGCGGGGCGCGACCAGAACACCAGATAGCACTCTTCGTCGTAGACGTACTGCATGTACTTGTCCACGCCCTCGTCGATCAGGTCATGCACCGCGAGTTGCAGGCGGTCAGCAGTCATGTGCTGGCCTTGCGCGTTGCTGTTGAGCGTCGCGCTCGCGTCCAGATCGCGGCGGAACACGACTTGCAGTTGGTGCCCCTTGGTCATGAAGTAAGTCGTCAGCGACCGCTCCATGAGGCCCACCATCCGCTCGAACTGATCCCGCCCGAGAACGGACTTCGTGCCGTTGAACTTGATGATGCTCGCCAGCGAGCCATCGTTCGCGACGATGGTGTTGCCATCGACGGTTTCCAGATCGCAGTAGTCGGCTGCGTCGGTCTTGAGAATGCTGATGAGGTGAAGCGCCAGTGCTTCCAGCTTACCGCTTGCCATTGAGTGCTCCTTGAATGATCGCGCCGACTTGAGCCGCCCGTTCAGCGGGCGGAAGATCGTCGCGAAGTACCATTGCATCGACGGCGAGCATCGACTTGTAGTCGCCGCTCTGCCGCAGATACCGTTCGATGAAATACATCCGCTCAGGCCCGATGACCTCAACGGATTCGTCGCTGTGCTCAGACGCCATGCGCCACCTCTGCCCTGTTGGCCTCAAGCAGCTTGCTCGCCGGGGGCAGCAGCCCCATGTGGGTGGAGACTTCCAAAGCGTGTTGCAGGCCGCCTTCTGGGTACAGAATCACCACGTTCCCGCCCCCGTACCCCCAGACAGTCAGGCCCTTGGCATGGAGCTTCTGGGCGTGGGAGAACATGACCGTGCGATCCATCGCCCGGAACCACGCGGCGGCGGCCGTATAACGAGCCGCTTCGCCTCGCGTGCCACGCTTCATGGTCATGGCTGTCCAAACCTGTTCGGCGATCAGCCCGGACGTGATGGATAGCTGCGCATAAGGAGCGTTGGGCAGAGCCTCAGCCTGCGGGATGGGTGCTGACGGTGCGTGGCACAGCAAAAGGCCGTTGTATTCGATGTCGGCCCATTCGCGTGCTTGCTGCCACTCGATGTCGGTCAGCCACTCGCGGATCACCTTGGCCCCGCTGCCCACCGAGAACACATCTGCCACCAGCGGATTGATGTTGCGAGCGTTGCAGCGCACGAGGAAGGCCGTGTTTGACTGCTCAAGCATCGTCTCGATGTCGTGTTGGCTGGCGGGCAGCTTCTCACGCGGGATGTACTCCCATTGCGTGTCAGGCGGCACCGGCAGCGACAGGAGTTCGCGTGCGTGCAGCAGGCGGTTGCGGCGCAGCGTGAGGGCTGCGCCTTGGTTCATGTAGGTGTTCGTCTGCACCGTGCGCACGTAGGCGTGCTGCGCGGAACCCTCGAACAGCGAGTACATATCCGCTGCGATCTGTGAGCGCGGCGCATTCAGTGCGAATGCGAAGTCCTCATTCAGTGCCTTGATGCTGCGCGGCGTCACCTTGTAGTGCTTCTCGGACTGGTCGAGCACGCGCTGCGCAACGGTTGAGAGCACGGACGCCACCACGTCCGGGCTGACGAACTGGGGATCAACGCCCAGTTCGGTGTAGATGTGCCGCAGCGTCGAGCGCAGATAGCCTTCGCTGCGGAAGTTGGCGTGACCGTTGAGGCCCGCACGGTAGAACTGCTCTTCCGTGAGGTTGGTGATCCAGAGCACGGCCGAGTCAAGGTCATGGATCGACGTGATCCTGACGGCCGCCTCGCCACTCACGGAGGCCCAGCCGGAGTCCAGCGAGGCAAAGGTCTTGTCACCCACCGAGATGTTGTTGGCCGAATCGAAGAGCACCACGCCGCATCGCATCGCGTCAAGCCCCCATCAACTGGCGAGCGAGAGCGCCCCAGTTCTCAGGCGAGAACTGCTGACGCTGATTCACTGCGTAGTATTCGAGTTGGCCCGCGTGGAACGCTTCCTTCGTGGGCACCAGACGGATGTTCGAGAGCGTTTCAGCGCGCTTGTCGAACGGCTCTTGGTCGATGACGGCCAGCACCTGCGCAATGGTCGTGGGTGCGCTGATGTCCGTCTCGAACGGCAGCTTCAACTCGTCGGCCCCGGCGCGGAAAAGCGCGTACAGGCCGGTGAGCTTGTCCTTCACGTTCTGGTCGCCAATCATTTGCGCCACGAACATGGCGCGGCAGATGTGGTTGACCTCGGTCTGGGTCAACTCCGGGATCACCGCGAAGAAGCCAGCGTTGGCCGTGCCGCACAAGAACGCATGGTGGACTTGGTGGCACAGGTTGCAGACCGTCAGCAGGTTGTTCGGGTCGTTGTTCTGGTGGTTGTTGTCGTAGTGGTGAACCTCCTGATACTTCGCGCCCTTGAAGGAGCAGAAGCGGCAGGAGTAGTTGTCACGCTTGAGTACGGCGTCACGCACCGTCTGGAATGCTGCGTCAGCAAGGTGTGCGTGCTCGTCGTCCATGCGGAACATCTGGCGCTTGACGCCGATGATCGGCTGACAGGCCCAGCGGTCGGCGAATGCCAGCGACAGAGGCGGCAGGCCGCCCTTGTCGCTAGCATTCTGTTGAGGGGATTGGCGCATCCTCGGTTGTCCTTTGACGAGTTAGAGGACGGGGCGCGTCCGCCCCGTCCTACTGAGTTGGATCAGCCGACGACGGTGTTCTTCATGATCCACATGATCGTGCCCACGGCTGCCATTGCGCCGCCGATGAACAGACCGACGATGGCCGACATCGGCTTCTCGCGCTCATCCTTGGAGGCTTGCCAGAGGGTGTAGAGCGAGATGGCGACGACGACGAAGCCGCCGATGGACACCAACTGGATGATGAGCGATGCGCCGGTCTGCGCAGCGCCGTCAATGTTGGCGGCCACATCGTCGAACTTCTTGCCGCCCGAGGTGTCTTGGGTCAGGTCGGTTTTGTTGAGGGCGTGCGCGGGGGCCGCCATCAGGAAGCCGAGCATCGTGGTGAACACGACACCGGCCTTGTACCAAGCGGCTTGCGCCGCGTTCTTCACAGAGGTCATGAGTTTCATTTGCAAAAGCTCCTAGCTAGGTTGAGGTTGAGGTTGCGCCAAAGAAAACGGTTGAAGAAAAGCTCTTTTACGAGCACGAAGAAGCGACACCAAACGGCACGAACATGCCGATGATGTTGAAGCCGAGAGTGCAGTTCAGCACGTCGGTAAACCACTTGAAGTTCCAAGCGATCACGCCGCCAATGAGCCACGCGGAGGCCACACCCAAGCTGGCTCGCGCCTGCCCGTTCGCGGTGGCATTGACTGTGAGCCAGCCCTTGACCATCGCGATGAAGCCGACGATCTGCATGATGCCCAGCAGTGCGGCCATTGCCGCGAGACGCTGTTCGTCGAACGTGCTGCCCGTGGGTGTGTAGCTGAGGAAACGCGCATTTGCGTAGTCCTCGGTCAGCGTGCGGGACATCACGCCGACAAGCTGCAAGGTGCCCATCGCCGCCAGCAGTGCGCCAATGATGAGTTGCACGACCGCGCTGCCGATGGAGAACCTCTTGTTGCTCGGGACGTACTTGAGGGCGTTGTCGTGCGTGACTCCCCACATCTCGATGAGGGCACCCCCGACAAGCCAGAGGCCCATCAAGGAACAGATGCCTTGCAGCATCATGATGATCGGGCCGATCTGCGAACTGAAATTCGCAAGGATCGTCATTAGATCGGGCATACCAGTACCACCCATGATGGAATCTCCCTCCTACGCCCCGAATCAGCGTGGATCAATACGTTGGTCTGTGGTGGTCACGACGACGCCCGTCTCGACATTCATGGAGCGCACGCGAGCGCGGGGCAGCAGTTCGCCCTTGGTCACGCTGTCCTCATTGCCATCCGGTGCGGCCACCCATGCGCGGTTGCTCACCACGGCCATCGACTTGTAGCCCGGCATGTCGGACAGGGACTTTTCCTTGTCCTCTGCGGGCTTTTTCGCTGCGGCCTGAGTGGTGCGAGGTGTGCTGGTCTTGCGAGCGGTGCTGCTCGTGCCAGCGCGCTTGCCTTCCAGCGCGGTCACTCGCGCATCCAGACTCGACAGCGAGTTGTCGATGTTGGTCAGGCGTTGGCCCAGATCGACGGGGACGTTGGTCACAGCGGCTGCTTGCTGCGGTGCGGGCAAGCCCATCATCTGGTTGCCAGCGGCGGCGGTCGCCGCCGAGCCGACGCCTTGAGCCACTGCCACGCCCTGCCCTGCCACGGCCGCGCCGTTTTGCGGCACGGGCTGGAACGCGGCTTGTTGCTCGCCAGTGCCAGCGGCACCCGGTTGCAGAGCCACCGGCTCGCTTGCGGCCGGTGCGGCTGCACCGGCTTGCTGGTCACGCTGCTTGTAGGTCTTGGTGACGACCTGCTTGCCGGGTGTGTTGGCGCTCTTCTGGTTCATCTTCACGATGACCACGGCGACGACGATCATCAAGACGAGGAAGCCTGCGAACAGTCCCATCATCTTTCCGAATGACATATTTTTGAACATGGCTCAGGCCCTCACTTTTCGTTGACATCGGTCAGGAAGATCACGCCGATGCCCTTGTTGGCAGGCGTGATGTACGTCGGTGGCTGGCTGAAGCTCTTGCGAACCTCCGCGCCTGCATTGATGCCGACTTCACCCAGCGCATACATGGCGATGCGCTTGTTGGTCAATTCCGGCTGCGACACGATCACCTGCCCGTTGGGCAGCACAATGGTTTCGCCCTGCGGCTGCATTGCAGCCTTGCCGATACCGGACAGGATCGAACCCGCGAAGAGTGCCGTGTAGCGTTCCAGCGTGTGGTTGTCGATGGTTTCGGCCACACCCTGCTTCGCGTCCTGCTCGCGGATCGCGATGGCGTTGATGTTGAGCGTCGGTCGATCGTCTTGCGGCGACAGGATCGAGAAGCGCAGACGGATGTTGCGCGGTGCCTGCTCGATCTTGCCGATCAGCTTTGCGCCGTCGTACTTGCCGCCGTGAACGGTGGCAAACACTTCGCCGCCATCGTCGGTGTTCACCTCCGAATCGAGCGTCGCGAAGATCGCCTTGCCAGCCTTGAAGATCGGCGGCTTCTTGTTCGCGCTCGGTGCGCTCGGAGTGATGCTCAGATCGCCACCACCAGCCGTCGCGGAAGCGCCGCTGGCGGTGCTCTGCTTGGGCAGGTAGCTCACGACGGAATACGAGCCAGCACCACGAATGCCGCCGTCTTTGCCCTTACCGCCCATCAGTTCTTCGACTTGCTCCTTCACGCCGCCACGCAGTTGATCGACGTACTTGTCGCGGGCCGCAAGCTGCTTGTCGCGCTCGGCCTGCTGGCGACGTTGCTCTTCCTGCTGCTGTGCATTGGCTTGCTGCTGGTTCTGCTGGTTAGGCGCACCTGCGCCGCCATTGGCTGACGACTGCCCGGCAGGCACGGTGATCTGTACCGGCCGCTGCTGCGGTTGGCCCGGCTGCGTGCCCGGAGGAACGGGCGGCTGTCCGGGGCGCGCTTGCTGCGTGTCGGCGACGTTCACCGTCGGCTGGGTGTAGCCCGGCTGGCCTTGCTGCGGAGCTTGGTTTGCCACCACAGCCGGGTTGAAGTCCGGCTGGTAGGTCTGACCCTTGCGAGCAGCGGCCTCGGCTTCCTTCGCGGTGATCTCGGCACGACGCTGCGCCTCGCGCTCGTCGATGGGATCGACACTGACCTTGGCGGGCGGTGCGCCCGGCACATCGACCTGTGTTTTGTCCTTGTCGGCCGATGGCTTGCTGGTGAAGCCGCGCACTGCAAAGGCCCCTAGCACGAGGACAACGAGCGCTGCTGCGATCAGCGCGAACTTGCCGATGCCATGCCCGAACACGGCCGCGAAGTTGGCCTTGAGTTCAGC
>CALBTT010000022.1 GCA_937967645.1 uncultured Zoogloea sp. | reverse complement strand
GGTCCAGCACCCACGTCCATACAGGCCATGTAGGGGCGGCTTCAGCCGCCCGCGGACTCCCGGTCCAGCACCCACGTCCATACAGGCCATGTAGGGGCGGCTTCAGCCGCCCGCGGGCTCGATTCAACCGACTGTGCTTAATCCGCGCGGGGTGGGCGGCTGAAGCCGCCCCTACATCGCCCCCTACACCCGCAGCAGCACGGTCTTCAGCGGCGGGTTGCCGTCGCTGCTGGGGAAATCCTCTTCCGGGGTGATCCATTCCAGCTCGCGCACCTCGCGGCCGATCTTGCG
The DNA here is from genome assembly GCA_937967645.1 of uncultured Zoogloea sp. Classification (GTDB taxonomy): domain Bacteria; phylum Pseudomonadota; class Gammaproteobacteria; order Burkholderiales; family Rhodocyclaceae; genus Zoogloea. The sequence continues at coordinate 12,569 of CALBTT010000022.1, read as the reverse complement.
GGCGCTGCGCACCAGCTGGTCCGCCCACGCGTCCCGGTCCACCTGGGCCACGTTGTTGCAGCACACCAGGGTGCCGCCCGGGGCTGTGGCCATCAGGGCGGGCTTGAACAGGGCCGGGTAGTCGTTGATCAGGTCCACCACACCAAAGGCGCTCTTGGCATAGCGCGGCGGGTCCAGGAAGACCAGGTCGAAGGCATGCTTCTCCAGTGCCGGGAAGGGGGGCATGCGCTTGCCGCGTACCAGCTTCGGCTGGCCGATGCCGGCGTACTGGCGCAGGGCCGCAAAGGCATCGCTCTTCACGAAGCGCACCCGGATCGGCAGCTCGTTGAGGCGCGCGTTGGCCTTGCCCACCGACAGGCTGGACTCCGAGAAGTCCACGTTCACCACATGCGCCGCGCCGGCCTTGGCCGCCGCCACGCCCACCCCGCAGGTGTAGGCGAACACGTTCAGCACCGACTTGCCCGGCGCCTCCGCCATCACCTTCCGGCGGGCCGCCCGCAGGTCCAGGAACAGCCACGGGTCCTGCCCCTGGTGGCGGGCCTGCACGTTGTACTTCACTCCCAACTCGGAAAACTCGCGCAGCGCCTCGGCCCGCGCGAGGCGCTCCGGCGGCAGCGGGTTGGCGATGCGCGAGTTGGCATGGCTGCGGTCGTTGTAGATCACATCCGTGCCCGGCAGCACGCTGGCGTAGTAGGCCTCCAGCTCGGCCTCCTCGGCGTCGTTCAGGGGCGAGTGGAAGCTCTGCACCAGCACCACGCTGCCGTAGCGGTCCACGGTCAGGCCCGGGCGGCCCTCCACGGTGCCGTGAAACAGCCGGTAGGCATCGGTGCCCTCGGCAAGAAGGCGGGCCATCAGGGCCTGGCGGGCCTGGAAGGCGGCCTCCAGGGACGCGCTGAGGGTGGAGGGCGTGGTGTTGGGTGAGGCCATGGAAGCTCGGCTTTCTGATCTGAACTGCGGGTGAAATGTGGCTGAAGTGCGGGGCTGCGGCGCCGGGCCTACAGCCCGAAAAACTCGCGGATCTTGCGCCCAAGGGCGGCGACGTCGGAGGGCGGGCTGTTGCTGCCCGAGGGCTGGCCATCGGCATGGCCCTGCTCCAGCGCCTGGAAATGGGCCATGCGCTGCTGCAGGATACCGGTAACGCCCTCTGCAATCTCGGGGCGGGCGCGAATGATGTGCTCAAAACCCGCCTTGTCGAGGCGGTAGGCCTCCACATCCGACACCGCAATCACGGTGGCGCGGCGGGGCGCGCCGGTCATCAGGCCCAGCTCGCCGAACACGCTGCCCGGGCCGCGCCGCTCCAGCAGGCGCTGCGGGCTGCCGTCGGGCGGCTGCCACCAGGCCTCGGCCTCGCCGCTGACGATGATGTACAGCCAGTGGGCGATCGATCCCTGGCGGGTGATCACGTCGCCCTCGGCGAAGGGCGCATTCGCCAGCCGGCCGGCCAGCTCCAGCTGCTCGCCTTCCGACAGGCGGGAGAACAGGTCGATCCGCGAGATGGCCTGCAGGCGGCGGTTCAGCTCACGGGCCCGCACCTCCTCGCGGTGGGCCTCGCCCTCCTGCACCAGGTGGATGGTCTGGTCGCTCACCGCCAGGCGGATCCCCTCCCGCTGCAGCGCCGCCAGCAGGTGGTGGCGCACGTCGGAATCGGTCAGCTCATCGGGGCCCGGGTCCATCAGCCAGTAGCGCAGCTGGTAGCGCGCAAAGCCCGGCCCGAAATCCATCAGCAGGCACTGGGGCGGCGGAGTCAGGCTGAGGTTGGGGATGCGTGCCGTCAGCACGTCCTGCAGCACGGCGTTGGTGACCCGCGAAGGCGGCACCGACAGATCCACGTTGAAGCCGATCGCCCGCCGCTGCAGCGGCACCGACTGGCGCTTGTTGCAGATCACCGAGTAGCGGTTCTTCATCAGGTGGCTGTTGGGGATCACCACCCGCTCTCCGCTGCGGGTCACGATGGCGGTGTAGCGCCACTGGATGTCGCTCACCCGGCCCGCCACGTCGCCCATCTGGATCCAGTCGCCGATCTCCAGCGAGTTGTCCATCTGCAGCGCCAGCCCGCCGAGCAGGTTGCCCAGGGTGTCCTGCATCGAGATCGCCACTACCGCCGTCAGCACGGCGGAGGTGGCGAACAGGTGGGAGAACTGCATCCCCGCCAGGTTCAGCCGCAGGAAGGCCCAGGCCACGTAACCGACAATCACCAGGATGTCGGCGAGGATGCCCGAGATATGGATCCGCATCCGCGGCGTGACCACGTTGAACAGCGCCAGGCCCAGGTAGCGGATCACCGCCAGCCCCTCGCCGAACACCGCCATTTCGCGCAGCCAGCGCAGCGCGGCAGGCTGCAGCTGGCCATTCAGCAGGCCGGCCAGCAGATCGCCGGCCAGGCACACGACGAAGAACACCCCGGTGTTCACCAGCGAGCGGCGCCAGGCGCGCAGGGGGCCGAAGATCAGGGCCGCGCCCGCCAGCATCAGCAGGATGGCAAAGGGCGCCTCTTGGCTCAGGTAGGGAGTCTGCATGGGAGCGCGGGCCGTGGCGGCCCCGAAAAGCGTCGTCAGGAAAGGCTTAACGGACTACGCCCGCCCGAATGAAGGGGCGGGCGCGGCATACCGTATTACGCGGAGGCGTGGGGCGTCAGAGCGCCGCGCGCAGGCGGGCGGCCATCTCGTCGAGGGCTTCGCGGGGCGGCGCGCTGGCCGGCCAGAAGGGCAGCAGCTTGTCGTCGGTGAAGCGCGGCAGCACGTGCAGGTGGAAATGGAAGACCGTCTGCCCGCCGGCCACCTCGTTGGCCTGGAAGATCGTGGTGCCATCGCAGCCGGTGACCTCCTTGACCGCCCGGGCCACCCGGGTGGTGGCCTGGAAGACCGCCGCCGCCAGGGTGTCGTCCAGGCCGTAGAGGTTCTCCACGTGGGGCTTGGCGATCACCAGCGCATGGCCCGGATGGGCTGCCACGATGTTCATAAAGGCCAGCGTGTGCTCATCCTCATAGATCTTCGAGGCGGGCAGCTCGCCGCGCACGATGCGGCAGAAAACGCAGTCATCCATAGGTGTCTCCGATTGGTGGGTCGTTATTCTTGCGGGCGCTTCGCCAGGGCGCGCGCCAGGTTGTAGTCATCCTGCCAGCGCCGGCGCTCCGGATCGGACACGGCGTAGCGCCGGCTCTCATCCGGAGACTGGGCCTGGAAACTCTCCAGGGTCCGTTGCAGCAGCTCATGATGAGGCAGCATCGTCCCGAAGAACAGCACGCTGTCATCACGCTGGATCAGCACCGTGGGAAAGTTCTCCACGTCGTAGTCGTCCACCAGCTCCGCATCGTCTTCCACATCCACCCACAGGAAGCGGGCGCCGGGGAAGCGCGCCGCCATCGCCTCGAAACCCGCCTGGTAGTCGCGGCAGGTGCCGCACCAGGCGGCGCACAGGCAGGCCACCAGGAATTCGGATTGCGGGCTCTCGGACGGCAGGCTCATGGATTCGGCGATTCGGACGGGGCGGGCCCGGAGGATACGGCGCCCGGCGCCGCAGCGCCAGATGTGTCGGCCACCGGGGCCAGCGCCACCCACATCAGCCACTGGCCACAGGCATTGCGCGGCCCGCGCCGGCTGCTGCCATGCCACGGCCCCTCCTGGCACGGCCCGCGGTCATTGTCCTCGTCATACTCCACCGTGCCCGGCTCCGCCCCCGGCGCGCGCGCGCCACCCCAGCGGTTGCAACTGAGGCAGCGACGGCGGTCAACGGACTGGCTAGCCATGAATGCAGATAACCCTGTAGGGGCCTGTAGGGGCCTGTAGGGGCCTGTAGGGGCGGCTTCAGCCGCCCGCGGGGCTTGATCAACGCATGATGGGCGGCTGAAGCCGCCCCTACACGCCCCTACATCTTTTTCAGCGGGGCGCGGAGCGCCTCGAAGCGGGCCGGGGCGACGTACTGCAGGAGCTCCTTGCCCTTGGTGTCGAGCACCACATCGAGGCCCTTGGCCGGGTAGAGCAGGTGCTCCACGTGGTCATTCACGCGGATGCGTTCGGAGGGCTGGCCGAAGCGCTCGAGGATCACCGCCTCATCCAGCTGGGCGCTGGGGATGAAGGCCATGGCGCGGATCGGGGCGGCCAGGGCGGCGGCCTTGTCCGCCTCGGCCAGGGTCGCCTTGCGGGTCGTGCTCTGCATGTATTCCGTCTTGGGGGCGCGCTCGCGCATGCCCTCGATCACGTCCTTGGGCAGGTCGGCGGTGACGATCAGCTTGCCCGCCACGAAGCCGGCGGTGGCTTGCTCGTAATAGCCCTCCACATTGCCCGCCTCGTTGGGCTCGGCCACGATGGCCAGCTGCATCTCGGCGCCAAAGCGGGCGCGGGCCTCGGCCAGCGTGCTGTGCCCCGGGGTCAGGTCGAAGACCTTGGTCTCGCCCCCCGGCAGCACCTCGATCTGCCAGGGCAGCCCGGTGCTCGGCACGGCCTTGGGGTCGAAGTGGGCAAACTGCCAGACCACCGGCCCGACCAGGATGGCGACGAGCAGGAGGACGATTGCGATGGCGATTTTCATGCGAGTGGTGGTGTGGGGGCGTGAGAGCGGGTCAGTGAGGCGCGTGGAAACCGTCCGGCACCTTGGCGTGGAACTTCACCGGCACCGCCGGCGTGTCCAGCACCGACTGGCGGATGCGGCCGACCACATGCATTTCGCAGCGCTTGCAGTCGAAGCGCAGGGTGAGCTTTTCCTTGCCGTTGATCAGGGTCATCGGATCGGGGCGAATGCCCTTCACCTCCTTGGGGCACAGGTTGAAGCTGTAGCGCAGGCAATGCTTGGTGATCATCAGCGAGGCGTCGTCGGTGTGCTCGTTGGCCTCGTAGGCCGCCTCGATCAGCTCAACCCCATGGCGGTGGTAGAAATCCCGTGCCTTCTGGTTGAGCACATTGGCCAGGTAGCTCAGCTCGGTCTGCGGATACGGCACCGGCGGCTCCACCGCGGCCCGGCGCGGCAGCGGGGGCAGGGCGGCCAGGCGGGCGGCCTCCAGGGCCTCAACGGCATCGCGGCGCAAGGCATTCACCGCTCCGGCGGGCAGGAACCAGGCAGCGCTCAGGTCCAGGGTGATCTCCCGGGCGCTGAAGATCGTCGCGCCCAGCTTGCCCAGGCTGTCCTTGAGCCCGGCCAGGGCCCGCTCGGTGTCCTTGGCCGGCTCTTTGGCGTGGGGCAGGGTGGCGGTGGCCGACACGCCGGTCTCGTCGGTCAGGGTCAGGGCAAAGCCCTCGGCGGTCTCGGTCAGCCGCAGGTCCACGGCCAGGCGGCGTTCGGCGGATTTCTTCTCGAGCATGCGCTCGAACTCATGGTCCCGGTTGCGGAACAGCCCCGTGCCCGGAAACAGGTCGGCCGGTAGCGGCTCGGCGGTATGCACGCGGAAATCCTCGCCGATCTTCTCGGCGCGGTTCACCCGCAGCCCCACCAGCTCGCCCTTGCGATCGTAAAAGGTGATGCCGTCGCCGTTGTGCAGCTCGACGGCGCTGGTGGTGTCGAAATAGCGGCGCTGCTTGCCATCCAGGCGGATCACGCTACCCACCGGCTCGCCCACGAACTTGGGCGAATCAAAGGCGCCGATGTCGGCCTGGTGGGTGCGGCCGTTCACAAAATAATCGGTCGCCCCGCGGTTGAAGGTCTTGTCGGCCAGCGGGGTGAACGAGAAGGTGCTGCGCCCGGCGGAGGTGCGCGAATACTCCGGGCTCGCCTCCATGATCTCGTCCAGCAACAGGCGGTAGTGGGCGGTGATGTTCTTCACGTAGGCCATGTCCTTGTAGCGGCCTTCGATCTTGAAGCTGGAAATCCCCGCCTCGGCCAGCGCGCGCAGGTTGGCGCTCTGGTTGTTGTCCTTCATCGACAGCAGGTGCTGGTTGCTCGCCACCAGGTTGCCGTCCTTGTCCTCCAGGTCGTAGGGCAGGCGGCAGGCCTGCGAGCACTCGCCCCGGTTGGCGCTGCGGCCGGTGTGGGCATGGCTGATGTAGCACTGCCCCGAATACGCCACACACAGCGCGCCGTGCACAAAGAACTCCAGCGTGCAGTCGGTGGCCGCCGCCACCTTGCGGATCTCGGTAAGGCTCATCTCCCGCGCCAGCACGATCTGCGAAAAGCCCACATCCTGCAGAAAGCGCGCCTTGTCGGCGTGGCGGATGTCGGTCTGGGTGCTGGCATGCAGCTGGATCGGCGGCAGGTCCAGCTCGAGCAGGCCCATGTCCTGCACGATCAGCGCGTCGGTGCCGGCCTCGTACAGCTGGCGGATCAGCGCGCTGGCGCCGTCCACCTCCTCGTCGTGGAGGATGGTGTTGCACGCCACGAACACGCGGGCACCAAAGCGGTGCGCATGTCGGGCCAGACGTTCGATATCGGCCACGGTGTTCTCGGCGTTGGCGCGCGCGCCAAAGGCCGGGCCGCCGATATAGACGGCGTCCGCGCCATGGTTGATCGCCTCGATCCCGATGTCCGCATTGCGGGCCGGGGCCAGGAGTTCGAGCTGCTTACGGGAATGGATCATGGTGATGCTCTCGGGGGAGGGGCGTGCGGCTCGAACGGCCACATCGCAAGGCCTGGATTATAGACCCACCCCGTAGACACCTGTAGGGGCCATGTAGGGGCGATGTAGGGGCGGCTTCAGCCGCCCATCGGGCGTTGATCAAGCACCAGCCTGCGGGCGGCTGAAGCCGCCCCTACACAACTGTTCCGAAGGCCCGAGCAGGCTTGCAGGTATGTTGAGCGACGCGATCGCTTGTTATCATGAAACCGGACTCGATTGTGGCCGAGGGGGCGCCGGATGCCGATTATCAGCACGTTTTACGGGATATTGATCCAAATGTTCTGGAACGATCATGCTCCCCCGCACTTCCATGCGCTTTACGCGGAGCATGAAGTGCTGATCGACATCCGGACTTTGGAGATCATGGAGGGCGAAATGCCCCGGCGAGCCCTTGCCTTGATTCTCGAATGGGCGCAGGAACACCGCGTCGAACTCATGGAGGACTGGGACCTATGCGCCCGCAATCTTCAGCCACACAAAATTCGCCCCTTGCCGTAACTCCGCCGATTCAGCCCCGCATGCCGTGGCGTGTCGTGGCTGTGGCCGCCTTGCCGGGCTTCCGGCTGCATGTCCGGTTCGTGGACGGCACCGAGGGGACTGCCGACCTGACGGGCCTCATCCAGTCGCCAGCAGCTGGCGTGTTTGGCGCGCTGGCTGATCCGGCGTTCTTTGACCAAGTTTTCGTTGAGCACGGTGCCGTAACGTGGCCAGGAGAGATCGATCTGGCCCCAGACGCGATGTACGCCAAGATCAAGAAGGGGTTGTAGGACCCCGTAGGGGCGGCTTCAGCCGCCCGCGGAGGTGGATCAACGCCCGATGGGCGGCTGAAGCCGCCCCTACAGGCCCGCACAAAGGGTCAGTAATGCGGCGGAATCTCGTCCCGCAGGTCGCGCGGCTCGGCGCTGGGGGTGGCGGACTGCATCTGCTGGTAGAGCTGGCGGATCTGGCGTTGCAGCGCGTCGATCTGCTCCTGCTGGCGATGCACCGTCAGGTTGAGGGTATCCACCAGGTCTTCGGTGAGGGCGAGCTTGATCTCGATTTCAGTAAGGCGCGATTCCATCAGCGTTCCAAATAAACGTAGGGGCGGCTTCAGCCGCCCGCGGACTTCGAACAACGCTCGACGGGCGGCTGAAGCCGCCCCTACGATCACAATCCAGTGCCCAAAGTGTTGTCGCAATTGACAACACTTTGGGCGGTTAGCCCATTATGCCCAGATGAAAGCCGAGTTGATAACTCGCTTCCGTAATATCGCAGAGGGCGGCGCTGGTCTTGTCTTCGTGGATGTAGACCGGCTGATCGATGATTTCATTCAGGAGGTGGAGCGATGGAAAAGCGGACGTTGACGGTGACGATCAATCCCGACTGGCGTGCTTCGCTACGGGCCGCTGCCCGGGGGGCCTTTGCTGCCGATAGCTACCAAGGCGAGACCCTTAACTTCGAGACTCCGGCTGCATTCTTCTCCCGTCTGACCGAAAAGCGTTGGGCTATGTTGCACGCCCTGCAGGGGGCTGGGGAGTTGGCTGTGCGGGAGCTTGCCCGCCGGCTGGAGCGAGACGTAAAGCGTGTCCACGAGGACGCGGGTGTGTTGGTAGATCTGGGGCTGATCGAGCGTACTGAGCGTGGAGGGCTTGTCTGCCCGTTCGAAGACATTCACGTAGACATGCACCTGAAGCGGGCAGCGTAGGTGTAGGGGCGGATTCATCCGCCCGCGGACTTCGAACAACGCTCGGCGGGCGGCTGAAGCCGCCCCTACAGCCCCCGCAGCCCCAACACATCAATACGCGTTCTTGTCCTTGAACACCACCGCCACGGTCTTGAAGATGATCCACAGATCGAAACTCAGCGACCAGTTGCGCAGGTATTCCAGATCGTACTCGATGCGCTTCTCCATCTTGTCGATGGTGTCGGTTTCGCCGCGGTAGCCGCTCACCTGGGCCCAGCCGGTGATGCCCGGCTTCACCTTGTGGCGGACCATGTAGCCCTTGACGATCTTGCGGTAGGTTTCGTTGTGGGCCACCGCGTGGGGGCGGGGGCCGACGATGCTCATGCGGCCCTGCAGCACGTTGATGAACTGCGGCAGCTCGTCCAGCGAGGTCTTGCGGATAAAGGCACCAAACGGCGTGATGCGCGGGTCGCCCTTGGTGGCCTGCTTCACCACCGGGCCGTTGTCGGTGGTGCGCATCGAGCGGAACTTGTACACCAGGATCTCCCGCCCATCCAGCCCGTAGCGGCGCTGCTTGAAGACGATCGGGCCGGGGGACGACATCTTCACCCCGATTGCCAGGCCGATCATGATCGGCGCCAGCAGCACCAGCAGGATGAGCGAAATCACGATGTCCGACAGGCGCTTGGCCACACCGCGGAAGCCGGTGAAGGGCGTCTCGCACACGGCCACCACCGGGGTGCCGCCCACGCTGTGCATCTGGCCCTGGATCAGGTCCGTCACAAAGATGTCCGGCACAAAAAAGATAGACGCGGTGGTGTCCTTGAGGTCGTCCAGCAGGGCCAGGATGCGCGGCTGGCTGGCCATGGGCACCGCCAGGTAGATATGGTCGATGTGGTTCTCTTTAACAAAGGACGCCAGCTCGGTCATCTTGCCGATGGTGGGCAGGGTGCCGGTATCGGGCAGGCGGTCCAGATGGCGGTCATCAAAAAAGCCCACCACGCGGGTGCCCAGGTAGGGGTCATCCTGAAACTGGCGGCACAGGTTGAGGCCCACATCGTTCACCCCGGCCACCACCGCGGTGCGCTGGCGCTTGCCGGCCGAGAGCGCCCGCAGCAGCAGCCCCCGGGCCACAAAATGAGCCAGCACCATGACCGCCGGGGTCAGCACCCCCCAGGCCCAGATCACGCCCTGCGGAAAATGCCGCAGATAGCCGCTGGCATAACCAAAGCCTCCGATGATCACCACCACCAGCAGCCAGTTGGTCACCACCTTGCGCACCACCCGGCGCGGCCGCTCGTGAAACCCCACGTTACCAGGGAAGAGCATGGCAAAGGTCAGCACCGCCAGCAGCACGTAATGGGGCCCGGCCAGCGGGTCCTTGACCAACACGCAAAGGGCCAGCGTCAGCACCGCTACCACCGGATCAAGCAGGGCCTCCACCGCCGATGTCAGCGTGTAGCTCGGGCGCAAAAAGTTCTGGTGGGTATCGATTGTTCGGAACATGGCTAGAGGATGCTGCGCTGCAGTATGAGAAGGGGTTCCATGCTCGGCCAGGGTCTGTGCGTGCATAAGCCTACAAATCTGTTAATGACAAGAATTTCACAGCACAAATGCAAAAAATGTGACAGGTGATGAAATCATTTTAAATACAGGCACCTGCACCATCTTACCGCAGCACGCCGGCATTGGGTATGCACCGCCATGTAACAAAGTGCCCTGATTGGGTGCGCGGGTGTCGGAAAATTTTACACAGGGCTTTGGATACCCAGTTTGTGCATCTTTCCGGCAACTTTATGTTACAGCGCAACATAATGAATTAGTGTGACTTTAGCTACACTTCATGTTCATGACATGTAAACCGGCGCGCTTGTTGCTTGTGTTGCATACATCACAAATTTTGGCGGGGGCTTGTCCACCATGCGTAAACTCATTCTTGGCAGTCTGGCTGCGGTAACACTGGTCAGCGCCGGCAGCGCAGCCGCTGCCGTGGGCGAAGGCGTCAGCGGCACGAACGCACATGCACACGACATCACCACCATGCTGGGAGGCAAGGTCTCCCACGTCCAGGTGTCGGATGTTCAGGCCATCTTCAACAGCACCAGCCTGGGTGGTGCGCGCCTCACCCCGGCCGTGGCGCGGAATAGCCCGGATTTCCAGGCCTCCGGCAGCGTGATCGGCGACCTTATCCCCACCGAGGGCGGCAGCTCCAGCGCCATCCTGCTGGCCGGTGCGCTGGTGGTGGTTGCAGTGGTGCTGCGCCGCCTTTCGTGACCTGGATGCCCCTGTGCGAAGCGCCGGCAGGATCAACCGCCTGGCATCGTGACCTATTGCGGAAACCTGTCATCGGCAGCGTGATAGCATTTCGGCGCAGCATCCCGTTCACATCATGTTAACCATGCGGCTGGCGCATGCCTGTTGGTGTGCCTGCCCCGTGGAGTCGTTACCCCTAAATCGAACCCGAGGGGCCCAGGCCGGCCCGCGCGGAGAGAGCCTGCCGGCACGCAGCCGGCCCCGTGCTCAGCCCGCGTTGCGAAAGGCCGGCCGCCCACACTGACTATCGGACCATGATCGATCAACGAGACTCCAAGCCCTGTACCGCCCGTGCCCTCCAGGGCCGTGGCCTGATCCTGGCGATCCTCGCCGCCTCCCTTGCCTCTGCCTGTGCCACCATCGTGCCGGGCGACAAGGCCTATTCGCTGCGCGACAACAAGTCCGCCGTCAAGCTGCCGGTCAAGCAGGGCGAAGAGACCGTACCGGACAACATCGCCATCAAGCCCATCACTGCCGAGCTGATCATCGAGCAGATGAAGGCCGCCGCCCCGCAAAAGGCCGGCCTGTCGGATGAGGCCGTGGCAAAGGCGGGTGCTGCTGCGAAGAAGACGAATCCGGCACAGCCCAGCCCTTTGGATTACAAGGTCGGGCCGGGTGACATCCTCACCATCGTGGTGTGGGACCACCCCGAGCTCACCACCCCGGCCGGCCAGTACCGCTCCGCCGAGCAGTCCGGCACTGTGGTGGCCGAAGACGGCACCATCTTCTATCCCTATGTGGGCACGCTCAACGTCAATGGCAAGACCACCCGCCAGATCCGTGAGCTGCTGTCCCAGCGCCTCGCCAAGTACATCGAGAAGGTGCAACTGGACGTGCGCATGGCTGCCTTCCGCAGCAAGCGTGTGTACGTAGTGGGCGAAGTGCTCAAGCCCGGTCAGCAGGACGTCACCGACATCCCCATGACCGTGCTGGAGGCCGTCAACCGCGCCGGCGGCTTTGGCCCCGAGGCCGACCACAGTCGTGTGCTGCTCACCCGCAAGGGCACCACCTATCGGGTGGACATCCAGGCCATGTACGAAGACGGCGCCACCGAGCAGAACGCCCTGCTCGAGCCCGGCGACATCCTCAATGTGCAGGACCGCAGCTTCAACAAGATCTTTGTGCTGGGCGAAGTGCAAAAGCCCGGCTCGCTGGTCATGACCAAGAAGCGCTCCACCCTGGCCGAGGCCCTGGCAGACACCGGCTACATCGCGCAAGAGCGCTCCAACCCCAAGTGGATCTACGTGATGCGCGGGGATAGCGACGTGCCCGAGCTCTTCCACCTGGACGGCAGCTCGCCCGACGCCATGCTGCTGGCCGACCGTTTCAACCTCCGTCCCCGCGACATCGTCTATGTAGACGCCGCCGACGTGGTGCGCTGGAACCGCGTGATGAGCAACATCCTGCCCACGGCCACCACGCTCTACCAGACCAGCCTTACCCGCTACCCGCTCTTCGGCGGCCGCCAGTAAGCGCATGACCACCGGACGCCCCCCCTGTCCCCCCTTAGTAGTGGGGAGCCGCGCCCAGCGCGCACCCCACACTCCCTCCCCTGACAAGGGGAGGGCCGGGGAGGGGTTTGCACCCGTCCACCACCGCCCCCCTCCCCCGACAAGGGGAGAGCCGGGGAGTGGAGCACGCCCGCTCAACACCGCCTCCCTCCCCTGTCAAGGGGAGGGCCGGGGAGGGGTTTGCAGTCGTCGAGCCCCCCCCCGAGCGCGCCACCCAGACATCGCCAGCCGGGTTTAATCAAACCCCCGCCAGCCCAGAACCAAACACACACACCCGCCCGACCATGGAAAACGACACCCTCAAATCCAAGGCCCTCATGCCCGGCCAGCAGATAGCCACCGGCGCCGAAGAAGAAGAAGGCCTGGCCATTGGCGAGATCATCGCGGTGGTCATGGAGTACCGCTGGCTCATCGCCGCCATCACCGCGTTCAGCATCCTGCTCGGCGTGGGCTTCGTGTTCGTCCAGAAGCCGGTCTACAAAGCCGATGGCCGGCTGCATGTCGACGAGCAGGGCGGCGGGTGCGTGTGGGCCGCGCTCAA
>CALBTT010000021.1 GCA_937967645.1 uncultured Zoogloea sp. | reverse complement strand
GGATCTTCCTGCGCATGCTCGAGAAAGGCATCGCCGAGCGCAAGACCCAGGTGGTGAACTGGGACCCGGTCGACCAGACCGTGCTGGCCAACGAGCAGGTCATCGACGGCCGTGGCTGGCGCACCGGCGCCCTGGTCGAGAAGCGCGAGATCCCGGGCTACTACCTCAAGATCACCGACTACGCGGATGAGCTGCTGGGCGACCTGGACACCCTGGGCGGCTGGCCGGAGCGGGTCCGGCTGATGCAGGCCAACTGGATCGGCAAGAGCACCGGCGTGCGCTTCGCCTTCAAGCACGACATCGCAGACGACGCCGGCCTGATCGGTGACGGCCAGCTGTGGGTGTTCACCACCCGCGCCGACACCATCATGGGCGTGACCTTCTGCGCCGTCGCCGCCGAACACCCGCTGGCCCTGCATGCCGCCAAGGGCAAGCCCGAGCTCGCCGCCTTCATCGAGAAATGCCGGCACGGCTCCGTCATGGAGGCCGACATGGCCACCATGGAGAAGGAAGGCCTGCCCACCGGCCTGTTCGTCACCCACCCCCTCACCGGCAAGCAGGTCGAGGTGTGGGTCGGCAACTACGTGCTGATGAGCTACGGCGACGGCGCCGTGATGGGCGTGCCCGCCCACGACGAGCGGGACTTCGCCTTCGCCCGCAAGTACGCCCTGCCGATCGAGCAGGTGGTGGCGGTCGACGACAAGTCCTACTCCACCGAAGCCTGGGAAGAGTGGTACGGCAGCAAGGACGGCGTCTGCGTCAATTCCGGCAAGTACGACGGCCTCAACTACCAGCAGGCAGTGGATGCCATCGCCGCCGACCTGGCCGCCCAGGGCATCGGCGAGAAGAAGGTGCAATGGCGCCTGCGCGACTGGGGCATCTCCCGCCAGCGCTACTGGGGCTGCCCGATCCCCATCATCCATTGCGACAGCTGCGGCTCGGTGCCCGTGCCCGACGACCAGCTGCCGGTGGTGCTGCCCGAAGACTGCGTACCGGACGGCTCCGGCAACCCGCTGCACAAGCGCGAGGATTTCCTCAACGTGGCCTGCCCGTGCTGCGGCAAGCCGGCCCGCCGCGAGACCGACACCATGGACACCTTCGTGGACTCGTCCTGGTACTACGCGCGCTACGCCACCACCTTCGGCAAGGACAAGATGGTGGATGACGAGACCGGCTACTGGATGACCGTGGACCAGTACATCGGCGGCATCGAACACGCCATCCTGCACCTGCTGTACTCCCGTTTCTGGACCAAGGTGATGCGCGACCTGGGCCTCGTCACCTACCGCGAGCCCTTCGCCCACCTGCTCACCCAGGGCATGGTGCTGAACAACGCCTTCTTCCACAAACCCGAGGGCGGCGGCAAGAACTACTACTGGGAGAGCGAGCTCGACGTCCAGAAGGACGCCAAGGGCCAGATCACCGGCGCCACCCTCAAGAAGGACGGCACGGTGCTCGAGCACGAGCTCACCACCATGTCCAAGTCCAAGAACAACGGCGTGGACCCGCAATCGCTCATCGAGCAGTACGGCGCCGACACCGCCCGCTTCTTCATGATGTTCGCCGCCCCGCCCGAGCAGACCCTCGAGTGGTCCGACGCCGGCGTCGAAGGCGCCTACCGCTTCCTGCGCCGGGTGTGGAGCTTCGGCCACCTGTTCGCCAGCGAGATCCGCGGCCAGATCGGTGCCCAGCGCCAACTCACCGGCGCCAAGCTGCCGGAGGACCTGGCCGCCTTCCGCCGCGAGATCCACCTGCTCCTCAAGCAGGCCAACTACGACCTGGGCAAGCAGCAGTTCAACACCGTGGCCTCGGCCACCATGAAGATGCTCAACGCCCTGGAAAAGGCGCCCCGTCAGGGCGCCCTGGCGGCCGAGGTGATCGAGGAGTGCTTCGGCATCCTGCTGCGCGTGCTGTCGCCCCTCACCCCGCACATCAGCCACGCCTTGTGGTCCGGACTGGGCTACGGCGAGGACATCCTCAAGGCCGCCTGGCCGGAGCCCCTCGACGCTGCCCTGGCCCAGGACGAGATCGAGCTGATGCTGCAGGTGAACGGCAAGCTCCGCGGCGCCCTGCGGGTGCCCGCCGAAGCGGCCAAGGACGCCATCGAGGCCGCCGCCCTGACCCACGAGGCGACCGTCAAGTTCCTCGAAGGCCGGCCCGCCAAGAAGGTGGTGGTCGTTCCCGGCCGCCTGGTCAATATCGTTGGCTGAACCCCCGGAGGTTTTCCATGCGCTCCATCGTCCTCATCCCCTGCGTCGCCCTGCTGGCCGCCTGCGCCAACACCCCGGGCGAGCGCGGATTCTACGAAGGGCTCCGCCAGGAGAACCTCCGCCGCCAGCACGAACCGGGCCGCGACATCAGCCGCGACCCGGCGCCCCCCAGCTATGAGGCCTACGAAAAGGAACGCCAGCGCCTCAAGGAGGATCTGTCTCAATGACTCACGCGCCCCAGGCTCGCCGACGCCGCGCCCTTGCCGTCTTGGCCGCCCTGCCCCTGCTGGCCGCCGCCGGCTGCGGCTTCCAGCTGCGCGGCCACCGGCCGCTGCCCTTCGACACCCTCTACCTGGGCATGTCGGAGTACTCCGATCTGGCCGCCGCCATCCGGCGCCAGATCCGCGCCAGCACCAGCACCCAGGTGGTCAGCAACAAGGACGAGGCGCAGGTCCGCCTTGAAGTCCTGGCGGACGCCAAGGAAAAGGTCATCCTGGCCCTCAACACCCAGGGCCGGGTCCGCGAATACCAGCTGCGCCTGCGCTACGCCTTCCGCCTGGTGGACCGGAACGGCCAGGAGGTCCTGGCGCCCAACGAGATCCTGCTGCGCCGTGACCTGGCCTTCGACGACTCCCAGGTGCTCGCCAAGGAACAGGAAGAGATCCTGCTCTACCGCGACATGCAAGGCGATCTCGTCCAGCAGCTGATGCGCCGGCTGGCTGCGGCCAAGATGCCGGACGCCGCGCCGAAGCCGTGATACTCCGCCCGGAGCAGCTCGCTGCCCAGCTCGACAAGGCCCTCGCCCCCCTCTACATCCTGCACGGCAACGAGCCGCTGCTGGTCCTCGAAGCGGGCGATGCCATCCGCGCGGCCGCCCGCCGCCAGGGTTACGCCGAGCGGGAGGTGCTGGTCGCCGGCCAGGGCTTCCGCTGGGACAGCCTCCAGTCGGCCGCCGGCAACATGTCATTGTTCGGCGCCAGCAAGCTGGTCGATCTGCGCATCCCCAACGGCAAGCCCGGCCGGGATGGCGGCGAAGCCCTGCAGCGCTACGCCCGCCACCTGGATGATGGCGTCGTCACCCTGATCACCCTGCCCGAGCTCGACTGGGCCACCCGCAAGGCAGCCTGGTTCACCGCCCTGGCCGAAGCCGGCGTGGCGGTCGAACTCAACGCCCCGGAGCGGGACCGCCTGCCCGAGTGGATCGCCCGCCGCCTCGCCAACCAGCAGCAGAAGGCCAGCGCGGAGGCCCTGGGCTTCATCGCCGACCACGTGGAAGGCAACCTGCTGGCAGCCCACCAGGAGATCCTCAAGCTGGGCCTGCTGCACCCGCCTGGCGAGCTGAGCCTGGACGCCGTGCGCGACGCGGTGCTCAACGTGGCGCGTTACGACGTGGACAAGCTGCGCACCGCGCTTCTGGAAGGCGATGCGGCCCGCTGCGCGCGCCTGCTCGAAGGCCTCAAGGGCGAAGGCGAAGCCCCTCCCCTGGTGCTGTGGGCCCTCGCCAACGAGGTCCGCAGCCTGGCCAACCTGCGCCAGGGTCTCGACGAAGGCCAGCAACTTCAAGGGCTCATGAAGGCCGAACGAATCTTCGACGACCGCCGCAAGCAGGCCCTGCAACGCGCCCTGCCCCGCCTCGGCGGCGCCCAGCTGCGCACCGCGATCTTGCACGCCGCGCGGATTGACCGGATGATCAAGGGTCTGGCCGGCGGCGACGTCTGGGACGAATTCCTGCAGCTCTGCCTGCGCGTCTGCGCACCCGCCCGCGACACCCCGGCACGGCGTTGACCGCCGCCCCCGTATAGAGAAGAGACACGATGGACATCAAGACCTACATGCAGACCGTCGGCCGTCAGGCCCGCGCCGCCTCCCGCGCGGTGGCGGCCGCCTCCACCGACGCCAAGAACACGGCCCTCCTCGCCATGGCCACCGAGATCCGCGCCCGCCGCGCCGAGCTCACCGCCGCCAACCAGCGCGACCTCGAAGAGGCTCGCGCCAACGGCCTGGAAGCCGCCATGATCGACCGCCTGACCCTGTCCGAAAAGGGCATCGAGGCGATGGCGCAGGGCCTCGAGCAGGTCGCCGCCCTGCCCGACCCGGTCGGCGAGATGGGCGAGCTCAAGCGCCGCCCCTCCGGCATCACCGTCGGCAAGATGCGCGTGCCGCTGGGCGTCATCGGCATCATCTACGAGGCCCGCCCCAACGTCACCGCCGACGCCGCAGCCCTGTGCCTGAAGTCCGGCAACGCCGCCATCCTGCGGGGCGGCAAGGAGGCCCTGCACTCCAATCAGGCCATCGCCGCCTGCGTGCGCGCCGGCCTGGCCGCCGCCGGCCTGCCGCAGACCGCCATCCAGGTCATCGAAACCACCGACCGCGCCGCCGTGGGCGAGCTGATCGCCATGCCGGAGTTCGTCGACGTGATCGTGCCCCGCGGCGGCAAAGGCCTCATCGAGCGCATCTCCAACGACGCCCGGGTGCCCGTCATCAAGCACCTCGACGGCAACTGCCACGTGTATGTCGACCAGTTCGCCGATCCGGCCAAGGCTCTCGCCATCGTCGAGAACTCCAAGACCCAGCGTTACGGCACCTGCAACACCACCGAATCCCTGCTGGTGGATGCCAGCATCGCCGCCACCCAGTTGCCGGCGCTCGGCACCATGCTGGCCGGCAAGGGCGTGGAGTTGCGCGCCTGCCCGGTGTCCCTGGCCATCCTGCGGGAGGCCGGCGTGCCGGATGCCCAGCTGAAGGAAGCCGTCGAATCCGACTGGACCGAGGAGTTCCTGGCCCCGATCATCGCCATCAAGGTGGTGGACGGCCTCGATGCGGCGATCGACCACATCAACACCTGCTCCTCCCAGCACACCGAGTCCATCGTCACCGAGAACCACACCCGGGCCATGCGCTTCCTGCGCGAGGTGGACTCGGCATCGGTGATGATCAACGCCTCGACCCGCTTCGCCGACGGCTTTGAATACGGCCTGGGGGCCGAGATCGGCATCTCCACCGACAAGATCCACGCCCGCGGCCCGGTGGGACTCGAAGGCCTCACCAGCCAGAAATGGATCGTCTTCGGGGACGGCCACGTGCGCGCCTGAGCGCCCCCGAAAAAACATCTGCCCGGGGGGCTTCCCGGTTAAGATTCAAACGCCCGTTTGATCCGCATGCAACTGCGGCAGACGGGCGTTTGCACATCCATACCAACAAGACCGGAGACAGCCATGAAACCCATGATTCGCGCAGCCCTGCTCGCCATCACCCTATTCGCCGGACAGGATGCCCGCTCCGCCGACATTGCCGGCATTCATTTCGACGAGCGGATCAGCCTCGCCAATTCCGAACTCCAGCTCAATGGCGGCGGCCTGCGCACCCGCTTCATGCTGAAGGTTTACGCAATCGGCCTGTATTCACCCAGAAAGGCGGACAGCCTCGAAGCCCTCCTCGCCCAACCCGGCCCCCGCCGCATACAGATCGTGACACTGCGCGAACTCACCGCCGAGCAGTTTGCAGAGGGCCTGGTGGACGGCCTGCGCAAGAATCACACGGACGCGGAATACGCCCGCCTGCAGCCCCGCATCGATGAATTCAAGACCGCCCTGCTCAGCCTGCGTACCGCCGCACCCAATACGGTAATCCGGCTCGAATGGCTGCCCGGCAACGGCACCCGCCTTTTGGTCGGCAATGAGCAACGCGGCAGGGATATTCCCGGCGAGGACTTCCAGCGCGCCCTGCTGCGCATCTGGCTGGGAGACAAACCGGTGGATTCCGACCTGCGGAGCGGCCTGCTCGGCCGCAATTGAGCATATTGCGGCATCTCCGGCGGCAGCGCAGAATCCGGAGATGCCTGCTCAAGCACGTCACGCCAGCGCGCGGCCTCCCGCCGTCTTTTCCTGCATCATGCCGGCCCCATTTGGGCGGATCGGCATCCGCTGCACGACCGGACTGATCGAGGAAATCGTTTTCCTTGCGCCCGAAACCCCTTTGACCTCCCCCTGCGAAATCCTGGCAGAAATGGCTGTCGAGCAAATCCAGCGATATCTCGCCGATCCCGGCTTTTCCTTCAGCCTGCCGCTGGCATTGAGCGGAACGCCTTTCCGTCGCCAGGTCTGGGATGCCATCGCACACATCCCCAGAGGCCTGAGCCGCACCTACGGCGAACTGGCCCGGCAGCTCGACAGCAGCCCCCGGGCCGTCGGACAGGCCTGCGGAGACAATCCCTTTCCGCTGGTCATTCCCTGCCACCGGGTCACCGGCCAGAATGGAATCGGCGGCTTCGCCCACGACAACGGCGGCTTTCTTCTCGAGACGAAACACTGGCTATTGCGCCACGAGGGCGTTCTGCCCCCGCGGCTGCCGGGCTTCTGAAACATCAATTCGCGGAACCCCACCGCAAAGGCGCGCTCCAATTCCAGTCACTGCCCTTTACCGGAAACCCCAGAAACATGTCCCGCTCGTCTCAGTCCGCCCCCGAAACCCCGGCCACCCGCTTTCTGCGCCAGCATCAGACGGCCTTCTCCACCCACCTCTACGCTTACGAAGAGCACGGCGGCACCCGGGTCTCGGCGCGGGAGCTGAATGTCCATGAGCATGCCGTCGTCAAGACACTGATCATGGAAGACGAGTCCCGGCAGCCTCTCATCGTGCTGATGCATGGCGATCGCAAGGTTTCCACCAAGGAACTCGCCCGCCAGGCGGGACGCAAGCAGATCAGCCCCTGCGAGCCGGCAGTGGCCCAGCGCCATACCGGCTATATGGTGGGCGGCACCTCACCTTTCGGCACCCGCAAGAGCATGCCGGTATTCATGGAGCAATCGATCCTCGACCTGCCGTTGATATATATCAACGGCGGCAAAAGGGGCTTTCTCGTCGGCGTGCATCCCCACGATATCGTCCGGATGCTGCAGCCCGGGCTCGTGAATGTGGCCCTGGAATAAAATGAAATAAAAAAGACTTGCCAAATTCCGGCCAGCTGATGGCAAAATAAAAGGCGCAATAAAGGCCGGCACTCACCTCAGCCTCTACCTACAATCGGGCAAGTCCTTCGCTGCCATTGCCCATGTCCAAAGGACACGACATCATGGAACTCTCGTCCCTCTCTCTCACCGAATTGCGCCGCCTGCAATCCAAGGTGGAAACCGAAATCCGTCGCCGCTCCGACACGGCCAAGAAGGACCTGCTCAAGCGCATGCAGAAGCTCGCCGCGGAACACGGCATGAGCCTCACTGAAGTGCTCGGCCAGGAAAGCGCCGAAAAGCCCGCCCCGGCCGCGCCCCGCAAGGCCGCTGCCAAGCCGGCCAAGAAGGCCGCCAAGCCCGCCTCCACCATCAAGTTCCGGCACCCCGAGAACGCTGCCATCGGCTGGACCGGCCACGGTCGCAAGCCTCAGTGGGTCATCGACTGGCTGGCCCAGGGCAAGCCGCTGGATGATTTGCGCGCCAATACCGCCGCTACCGAAGCGGCCTGAGGACAGGAACAAACAGGGCACCCCACGGCCAACGCCGGGCGTGCCCTGCCTTCATTCCGACGCGCCCGCAATCAGCGCGGCAGTCCGGCGGTGGGAGCATGCTCGGGCGGAGGCGATCCATCCCTGCCCCGCTCGATGAATACACCAACCCGCCGCACATCCTTCATCACACCAATCTTTGCAATCGCCAGCTTGACCCACGGGGCGCCGAACTCATCGAAAAGCAGTTTCACGATGAATTCGCCCAGGGTTTCGATCAGATTGAATTGATGAGTGGACAACTCCTCGCGGATCCGCTCGATCACCTTGGCGTAATCGATCGTATCGGCAATGTCGTCATGCTCCGCCGCGGCATCCGGCACCCCGAAGGTCAGATTCAACTCGAGCGTCTGCTCGGTCACCCGCTCCCGCGGATATATGCCCACCCGGGATTTGACCCGCAGTGCTTCGATAAAAATGAAATCCATCGTCTGTCCCAGCTAAAATCGCCGCCATTCTAGCTCGCGCCACACTCAACGAATGCAACTCGCGCTCCTGCTCGCCGCCTACCTGATCGGCTCCATCCCGTTCGCCGTCGTCGTCAGCCGCCTTTTCGGCATGGCCGACCCCCGCAGCTACGGCTCGGGCAATCCCGGCGCCACCAACGTCCTGCGCAGCGGCAACAAGCTCGCGGCAGTCCTGACCCTGCTCGGCGACGGGTTCAAAGGCTGGCTCGCCGTGTTCCTGGCCATGCGTTTCGGCCCTGAACTGGGCCTGACCGCCAGCGCCGCCCCCATCGCCGCCCTGGCCGCCTTCCTGGGCCACCTCTTTCCAGTCTTCCTCGGCTTCAAGGGAGGCAAGGGGGTCGCCACCGCGGCAGGCGTACTGCTGGGCGCCAGCGGCTGGCTGGGGCTGGCCACCCTCGGCGTGTGGCTCGGCATCGCCTTCACCACCCGCTACTCGTCGCTCGCCGCCCTGTGCGCCGCCATCGCCTCTCCGGGCATCGCCTTCCTGCTCGGCCTTCCCCCGGAATGGATCCTCTCCATCAGCGTCATGTCGGGCCTGCTGGTATGGCGACACAAGGACAACATCAAGCGCCTGCTGAGCGGCCAGGAAAGCCGCATCGGCAGCAAGAAGAAGGACGCCTGAACCGCCGGCCGGAGGCTACCCGGCCGCCACCGGTGCAGCGATATCCATCAGGTTCCAGCGCGGCCGGACTGCGAAGCACCCGTCCGTGCCACCACCCCGCTCACCGGCCATGAAACGCAGGGCACCGGCAAAGGCGATCATGGCGCCGTTGTCGGTACACAACTCCAGCTCCGGATAGAACACCCGCGCCTTGCGCCGCGCAGCGGCCTGGTCGAGGGCGCTGCGCAGAGCCAGATTGGCCCCCACCCCACCGGCCACCACGAGTTGCTTCAGCCCGGTATGACGCAGGGCCGCCATCGACTTGGCGACCAGGACCTCCACCGCCGCCGCCTGGAACTCGGCCGCCAGATCCGCCTTGTCGGCCTCGCAGAAGCCCGGCGTGCCGACGGCGGTGAGCACCGCGGTCTTGAGACCGCTGAAGCTGAAATCGAAATCCTTGCTGTGCAGCATCGGCCGCGGCAGCTTGAAGCGCCCCGGCGTGCCCGCCTGCGCCAGGCGGGCCAACGCCGGCCCCCCGGGATACCCCAGGCCGATCAGCTTGGCCGTCTTGTCGAAAGCCTCACCGGCCGCGTCATCCACCGTCTCCCCGAGCAGGGTGTAATTCCCGACGCCCGTTACCCGCATCAGCTGGGTATGCCCGCCTGACACCAGCAGGGCTACGAAAGGAAACTCGGGCGGGGTGGCCGACAGCAGCGGCGACAGCAGATGCCCTTCCAGATGATGGACCGGCAGCACGGGAATGCCCAATGACACACCCAGCGCTTCCGCCACGCTCGACCCGACCAGCAGCGCCCCGGCCAGCCCGGGCCCCGCCGTATAGGCGATCCCGTCGATCGCGGCCAGACTCAGCCCTGTGTGCTCGAGCAACTCACGGAGCAGCATGGGCAGGCGCCGGATGTGATCCCGCGACGCCAGCTCGGGCACCACGCCCCCGTAGGCCGCATGGAGATCGATCTGGGAATGCAGACGATGCCCGAGCAGGCCCCGCTCCGTGTCATAAATGGCCACGCCCGTCTCGTCGCAGGAGGACTCGATACCCAGAATGCGCATGATGCATCCGCAAGAAAAAACCGGATTTTACCCCCAGCCCACCCACAAAGCGAAAAGTGGACTTGGTAGACCCGGGCGAACTGGTTATACTCTTCTTTTTTCCGTCCAAGAATTTTCGAGGAAGCACGCAATGCCGGGTATTCGCGTCAAAGAAAACGAGCCGTTTGAAGTTGCCATCCGCCGCTTCAAGCGCACCATTGAAAAAGTGGGCCTGCTGCCCGAACTCCGCTCCCGTGAGTTCTACGAAAAGCCGACCGCCGAGCGCAAGCGCAAGCTTGCTGCCGCCGTCAAGCGCCATCACAAGCGCCTGCGCAGCCAGACCCTGCCCCCGAAGATGTACTAAGCAACACCCAGGTACACGCTTCCCGATCGCCACGCGATACGCGCAACTGCGCGAGCGCGTGGCGTTTGCGCTTTTCCGCGCCAACGGGGCCCTTGCCGGGCACCGCAGGCCATCCGCTCCATCACAGAGGAATCCCCACGCAATGTCGCTGAAGGTCCGCATCAACGATGACATGAAGGCCGCCATGCGCGCCAAGGAAACCGCCCGCCTTTCCGCCCTGCGCCTGCTGCTCGCAGCCATCAAGCAGAAGGAAGTGGACGAGCGCGTCGAACTGGACGATGCCGCAATCGTGACCGTGGTGGACAAGATGCTGAAGCAGCGCCGTGACTCCGTCTCCCAGTTCGAAGGCGCCCAGCGCTTCGACCTGGCCAGCGCCGAACGCTTCGAGATCGAAGTGCTGTCCGCCTACAAGCCCGAAGGCCTGAGCACCGAGCAGATCACCGCCCTGATCGACGCTGCCATCGCCACCACCGGCGCCGCCAGCCCCGCCGACATGGGCAAGCTGATGGCCGAACTCAAGCCCAAGCTGGCCGGCAAGGCCGACATGGCCGAGGTCTCCAAGCTGGTCAAAGCCCGACTCGGCAACTAGGATTCATGAGGATGGCGCCACGGGCGCCGTCGCCACATCATGATCCCGCAGTCCTTCATCCAGGATTTGCTCGCACGCGTCGACATCGTCGAGGTCGTCGAGCGCTATCTCCCCCTGAAAAAGGGCGGAGCGAACTATTTCGCCTGCTGCCCCTTCCACGGCGAGAAGTCCGCCTCTTTCTCGGTGAGCCCGACCAAGCAGTTCTACCACTGCTTCGGCTGCGGCGCCCACGGCAGCGCCATCAGCTTCCTGATGGAATACAGCGGCCTGGGCTTCATCGACGCGGTCAAAGAACTGGCCGACAACGTCGGCATGACCGTCCCGGATGACGACTTCAGCAGCAACCGGGACCGTGCCCACGAACAATCCCTGACCGAGGTCATGGCCCAGGCCGCGCGCTTCTACAAGGAGCAGCTCAAGCGCAGCCCGGTCGCGGTGGACTACCTCAAGGGGCGCGGCCTCACCGGCGAGATCGCCGCCCGCTACGGCCTCGGCTACGCCCCGGAGGGCTGGCAGTCGCTGCAGGCCGCCTTCGCCGACTACAACGCCGCGCAGCTGCTCGAATGCGGCCTGGTCCTCGAGAACGAGCAGGCCCGCCGCTACGACCGCTTCCGCGACCGCATCATGTTCCCCATCCAGGACCAGCGCGGCAACGTGATCGGCTTTGGGGGCCGCGTTCTCGGCAAGGGCGAGCCCAAGTACCTGAACTCGCCGGAAACCCCCATCTTCGAGAAGGGCCGCGAGCTTTACGGCCTGGTCCAGGCCCGCCAGGCCGTGCGCGATCAGGAGTGCGTGCTGGTGGTGGAAGGCTACATGGACGTGGTCGGACTGGCCCAGTTCGGCGTCGGCAACGCAGTGGCCACCCTCGGCACCGCCGCCACGCCGCACCACATCCAGAAATTGCTGCGCCTCACCGACCGGGTGGTGTTCTGCTTCGACGGCGATGCGGCCGGACGCCGCGCAGCCGGGCGCGCCCTGGAGGTCAGCCTCGAGCACCTGGCCGACAACAAGACCATCAGCTTCCTGTTCCTGCCCGAAGAGCACGACCCGGACAGCTTCGTGCGCAGCGAAGGCCCCGACGCCTTCCGTGCCGCCATGAGCCGAGCCCTGCCCCTCGCCGAGTTCCTGCTGGCCGAGCTGCGCAAGGACATCGACCTGGACACCGCCGAAGGCTGCGCCCGCCTCGTGCACGAAGCCAAGCCCCTGGTCACCCGGATCTCCGCCCCACTGCTGCGCCTGCAGGTGATCAAGATGCTGGCCGAAGCAGCCGGCTTCACCCAGGCCGAGGTCGAGCAAGCCTTCGGCCTGAAGGCCAGCCCGCCGCCGCGCCGCTTCGACCCGGACACGCCCTTCGAAGGAGAAGGCCGGCGCGGCAACGGCAACTTCCGCGGACGCAAGGGCTTTGGCAGGGAGCTGCCAAAGCTCGCACCGCGCACCGCGCCACTGACCCCAATCGAGACCCTGCTGCGCCTGGTGGTGCAACACCCCGTGCTGGCGGCCCGCATGCCCATCGACCTGCTGCCCCACGACACGCCCGAGGGCCGCGCACTGATCGCCATCACCGACGCCATGAGCGTGGGCGACCTGCCGACCCACGGCATCGGCGCCCTGCTGGAGCATTACCGGGACACTCCGCACGCCACCACCCTCGGCCGCATCGCCGCGCAGCTCGCCGACATGCCCCTCGACGAGACGGTTCTGGAACCCCTGCTCAACGACACGCTCTACAAGCTCGAGGCCACGCAGGTCGAGCAGGAATTCCTCGCCCTCAACGCCCAGGCTCGTGAAGGCGGGCTCGATCCGGCCGGCCGCAGGCGCCTGGCGGAGCTGCTGGTACAGAAAGAAAAGCTTAAAAAACGACCCAAAGTATCGGATTCGTAATATAATTTTCGGTTTCGCGCAATTCGCCCGCCGAGACGATCAACGACAAATCGGACGACACATCGAGGACAGTCATGACCACGGAAAAAGCCAAACAACCGCGCAAAGCGCCTGCCAAGCCGCGAGCAGCGAAGGTCAAGGACAAACTCGCTCCGATGATTGCCGAGGCCCCCTCGGCTGAAGAGGCGGAAGTCCGCCGCACCCGACTCAAGAGCCTGATCGCACTCGGCAAGGAACGTGGCTACCTGACCTACGCCGAGATCAACGACCACCTGCCCGACGACCTCGTCGACGCCGAGCAGATCGAATCGATCATCACCACCTTCAACGACATGGGCATCCAGGTCTTCGACGTGGCCCCTGCCGCGGAAGACCTCCTCATGTCCGAAGTCGCCCCCACCGTGGTGGACGACGAACAGGCCGAAGCCGAAGCCGAACAGACCCTCTCCGCGGTCGACTCCGAGTTCGGCCGCACCACCGACCCCGTGCGCATGTACATGCGCGAAATGGGCACCGTGGAGCTCCTCACCCGTGAAGGCGAAATCGAGATCGCCAAGCGTATCGAGGAAGGCCTCAAGCACATGATCCAGGCCATCTCGGCCTGTCCGACCACCATCGCCGACATCCTCGAAGCCGCAGACAAGATCTCCAAGGACGAGATGCGGATCGACGAGCTGATCGACGGCCTGATCGATCCGAACGCCGTCGAAGCCATCGAGGAACTCGCCGAGGGCGACGACCTCGACGTGGACGATGACGAAGAGGAAGAAGACGAGGAAGACGATGCCGGCGGTGGCGCCCAGTCCGCCTCCCTGATCAAGCTCAAGGCCGAAGCCCTGGAGCGCTTTGCAACCCTGCGCGACCTCTACGAGAAGATGGTCGTCAGCCTGCAGAAGAAGGGCCCCCAGGACAAGACCTACATGAAGCTCCAGGAGCAGATCTCCAACGAGCTCATGAACATCCGCTTCACCGCCCGCACCACCGAACGCCTGTGCGACGCGGTGCGCCACATGGTCGACCAGGCCCGCACCCACGAGCGCAAGATCCTCAACCTGTGCGTGGACAAGGCCGGCATGCCCCGCCCCCACTTCATCAAGAGCTTCCCGGGCAACGAAACCAACCTCGACTGGCTCAAGGCCGAGATCGCCAACGGCCCCGCCAATACTGCGGTGCTGATGCGCATGCAGCCCGCCGTGCTGGAAGAGCAGCAAAAGCTCATCGACCTGCAGGACCGCATCGGCATTCCGCTGAAGGACCTCAAGGACATCAACAAGCAGATGTCCACCGGCGAAGCCAAGGCCCGCCGCGCCAAGCGCGAGATGACCGAGGCCAACCTGCGTCTGGTGATCTCCATCGCCAAGAAGTACACCAACCGCGGCCTGCAGTTCCTCGACCTGATCCAGGAAGGCAACATCGGTCTGATGAAGGCCGTGGACAAGTTCGAATACCGTCGCGGCTACAAGTTCTCCACCTACGCCACCTGGTGGATCCGTCAGGCCATCACCCGCTCGATCGCCGACCAGGCCCGCACCATCCGGATTCCGGTGCACATGATCGAGACGATCAACAAGATGAACCGGATCTCCCGCCAGATCCTCCAGGAAACCGGCAACGAGCCGGATCCCGCGACCCTGGCCGAGAAGATGGAAATGCCCGAGGAGAAGATCCGCAAGATCCTCAAGATCTCCAAGGAGCCCATCTCCATGGAGACCCCGATCGGCGACGACGACGACTCCCACCTGGGCGACTTCATCGAGGACAACGCCACCATGGCTCCGGCCGACGCGGCGCTGTACTCCAGCCTGCGTGACGCCACCAAGGAAGTCCTCGACTCCCTCACCCCGAGGGAAGCCAAGGTGCTGCGCATGCGCTTCGGCATCGAAATGAACACCGACCACACCCTCGAGGAAGTCGGCAAGCAATTCGACGTGACCCGCGAACGGATCCGCCAGATCGAAGCCAAGGCCCTGCGCAAGCTGCGTCACCCCAGCCGTTCCGAGCGCCTGCGCAGCTTCCTCGACAACGAAGCCTGACCCTCTTCGGGCCGCCCCGAGCGGCCACTCCTCTTTCCGGGCCCATAGCTCAGTTGGTTAGAGCAGGCGACTCATAATCGCTTGGTCACAGGTTCAAGTCCTGTTGGGCCCACCAGCAACATCAAGCACTTAGGCCAACCCTCCAGGGTTGGCCTTTTGCTTTCCGGGGTCATTGCTCCTCTATTGCTCCCGCAGCGTTCAACTCCGATGCATGAGAGGCCCCGCCGTCGCCATGAACAAAAAACCCGGCACGTGGCCGGGCTCCTTACTGTCGCTTCATCCTGGTGCGGTCGGAGAGATCCGAATCAGTAGCCGCGGAGCACCATCACCACCGCGGATCGTTCGCCGCCACACCATCCAGCTTCGCGCAGGCCCAGCGCCTGATCTGCAGCAACGCCTCTGCCCAACTCCGCGGCGTGAGCAGCCTCCAGGCAGCCTCCGGCTGCGGCCAGATCCGCCGCACGCGAAACATCAGGATGTCGGGCTGCGAAACGTCTGCCGGGTTGGCCTCGCTCCCCAACTGGTAGAGGACCACATAGGCCGGCAGCCCGGAGCGCCGGGCGAGGCGTTCCGTCACCGTGCAAGCCTTGGTTGCCTGACCCACGTCCCTGGCCGTCTCAATGAGCGCCAGGGGCTCCCGGTCCCGGTCGTCGTACTCGACGTACAGGGCGCCGTCCAGATCGATCATGGAGAGCCTCACGGCCTCCTCGATGCCGACATAGCGGCGGGTACTCTGCGCCCGGTGCCAGGCTGAGTACGCCTGATCTCGGGTTCCATAGCGTTCGGTCTGCATGGCACCTCCAACGCATTGAGGGGTAAGGGAGGCCATGGAGCGCCCTGGCCGTCCCGATGGGGGTGGGTCAGCCTTGCGGCGGCGCTCCCTGCTCTTCACGGGTCTTTTTCCGCGCACTCAGGAGATCAATGCCCATCCCAAGGCGCTCGTGAAGCTCTTCCCTCGCTCGGTCTGCGATCTCGTAGAGCGAGGCGATCATGTCGAACTGATTGCCCAGCATCCAGACCATGGCGGCAACGCTCTTGCCGTCCTCCACGGTGCCATTGGCTTCATCGTTGGAGATCAGCGCTCCCAGGCTGTCGCAGACCCTTGCAGCCTGTTTGGCTTGGCACTCGGCCAAGGATGATCCTTCCGTGAGAGCAAGCAATTCGTCATCGGTAAGCGCGCCCCGCGCCTTGTTCCACAGCGTCCAGATACCTTCGTTCAGCGTGTTCATTCTGCCCCCCTCTCCATGTCAGCCCTTGCGCTCAGCAACTCCTGAACCTCCATAGCGAGCATTTCGCACGCCCACATGTAACTCTCCTGGAGGGGGTCGGTCATGGTCCGGAAGACCTCACCTGCGGCCCCCCTTGTCATAGCCAGAAGCGCCGTCAGCTGGGCCTGCCTTGCGTCGATCTGATCAGAGACAGTGAGCGCATCAGCATCCGGGTGGAGGCTGTACAGCTTGTCGCTTGCGGTGAAGGTGATGTCAGCGTTCATTGCGCGCCCCTCCTGGCAAAGGTGAGGCTGTAGGCGCGGGCTGGGCCGGTGAAGCGGCGCAGGAGCCGATAGAGGGTGAGCGTGGTCATGGGGTCACCTCCTGCCCTCGGAGAACCCGCGCCCGGTACTGGGCCGCCTCGCCTGCATCGATCAAACCGGAGATGACATCCAGGCTATGCGCGAGATGGGACAGCAAATAAGCCACGGTGTCGGACTCCTGAAAACTTCCAGCCATCACGCTCTCCGAGCTACCGTCAACAAGGACAAGCCCAGCCAGCCCCTCGCAAACCCGGGAGAGGTTTTGAGCTTCTTCGCCGGCAACTCCGGTGAGCTTCGACAGCTCGTCCAATTCCTCAAGCGTCAAGCTGCTTGCAGCCCGGACGGTCAACACCGCAAATGCATCAGTGATCCGGCTCATGCTTCACCCCCTTCGCTCTCGGTGACGGATGAACCCAAGACAATGAGCAAGGACCGCGGCATGCGCTCATGCCCGAGACACAACGGCGCCGGCCTGTCGTCCCAGGTGATGCAGGCGGAGCCGTCGGGATAGACCTTCATCACGGTGCCCGTACGGCCGGCGTGGAGGGAGCGCACGCGGTCGCCGATGTCGAGCTGCTCGCGGACGATCAGCGCACGATGAGCAGGCATGGGCATCCCCACCCGGACGGGTGTCGAGAGACGTTGAATCGTCATGATCAGCCCTCCAGCGCAGCGATAGCGATCTGGAAGGCAGAGGCCCGGCCGTCGTGATAGGCCCGCATCTTGGCCGTGCGCGCCTGGCCGGCCTGCTTCCGGCTGTCGGCAAGGGCCTCGCGCAGGAAGCCCAGCGGGCTCTCTTCGGTCTTCGGCTGAACCGGGCTCAGCCCGCACTCAGCGGCATCGACGAGCCCCTGCGCCAGCTCGATCAGGTAGGCCGCGCCCTGGGCAACGTTGTCCTGGTGGTCATCCGCAACGCTCAAGGCTGCCGCGCGGGCAGTATCTAAGAGGAGCGACGCTTGAAGGAGCGAGGCGGACAAATCAATGCCCTCTCGGACCTGCAACAGGTTGCCGTCCATGGAGCGGAAAAAGTCGTGGGAAGCAGTGCCCCGCTTGGACGCGGGCGCAACAAGGGCAAGGTGAGACATGGTGGATCTCCTGAACTAGCGGTCTGTTTCTCCGCTCCCCAGCCGCCAAGCTGGGGGGCGAAACCGTGCAGGTTGGCGGACCGGGTTCAGGGCCGGCAGGGTTTCCCCTCCCACACGGCTCGCCCATAGGCGACACCATGCTGCGGACGCAAAAAAACCGCTCTAAGGCGGTCGTCCGCCTGAACACTCGGGCCGCCAAGCCCGGTCGCCGTTGTTTGCGGCGACGTGATGAGAATGCTCCCGCGGATACCCGGGTGTCAAGGGGGGCCGAAAAACATCCGCTCAATCAGACGACGGTGAAGCCGCTCGGGCGCGACAGGTTGCGCTGCACACCGATGCTCACGAACGCGTCGAACTTGCCCGCGGTGAGCGTCCCATTCGCGACTCGATAGGCCACCTGGGTGAAGCGGCGCAGCCGGGTGGGAAACGGGATCTGCAGGAGCACCGCGCCGGCGATGACGCTGGCGACCGGGAACACGGCGCCGCCGATCACGTCGGCGAAATTCACCCCGTCCGCCGAGTCCTGCAGGACGGCCTGCACCGTCGCCGAGCCGCCCGAGGCGGTCGTGTTGCAGATGACGCTGAGAAACACGTCATCCGCCCCGAGACCGATGTCGGAGGTCAGGGCGCTGCCCGTGTCGAAGATGTTGGTGGATGCCGTGTCGCCGGCCAGGAGAACGGCCTGCGCCTTGGAGTAGATCAAATTCACGTCGCGGATTGTCATTTCGTCTCCAGTTGCAGTAACGGATCGGGCCTGACGGCCCCGTCCTTGGGTTCGTTCGATTGGTCGGAGTCCCCGCCAAACATCTCGGAGATGAGGCTGAGGGCTTCACCACGGATGGACTCACGCACTGCCATCCCATGGCGACTGAGGGCCCGATCAAGGTGCTCCCTTGCCTGCTCTTCGTCTTGGGCCAGCGGCGGCTGATCACGGGGGTTCATTTCACTGCCCCAGCAGCGTGGATTTGCCGAGAGACAGGGCGCCAGGATCGACGCCGCCCGGGCCGGTGAGCATGGTCCCGGATGCGCCGGACTTGCCCGCCTGCATGGCCGAGGCCAGGGCGCCGGCGGCATCGGGCCGCTTCTGGTTGACCTTGTTGTTGGCCTCGTCGGCGGCCTGAGCCGTGGCTTCAGCCTGGCGCTGGGCCTGACGCTGGGCGGAACGCTGCTGCTGCTCGGCCTTGTTGCCGGAATACGCTTGGTAGGCGGTGCTGGCAGCCATGACGGCTGCGACGGCAGAAAATCCCATGATCAAACCTCCTTTGAAAACATGATGTCTTGAACCCTGTAGCCCATCCGCGGGAGAAGTGCCTCGAGCGAAGTGCCCGGCTTGGCATGCCAGATCACCATTTGGGCGCCCTTGGCCTTGGCATGGACTTCTGTTGCGCGGATGAGCGCCAGACCGGCACGTGAGGCGCGATAGTCCTTGTCGATGAACAACAGATCGTTCTGGGCATAGACGAGATCCGCGTAGTGGAGATGCCGCATCAGGAAATTCACCGAATATCCGATGAGGCGGTCTCCGACATGGGCGGAGAGCGCAAAGAGGACGCCGGACGCCTCCAGGGCTCGATAGCGCTCCACGTCGGGCTTCAGCACCATCACCCCCTTGTTGAGCGCAATCTCGTCCCAGTGGGCTTCGAACAGCGGCTGAGCTTGATCAAGCAGAGCACCGGCAGCAACGTCCCGAACCTCGCAGGCAGGCTGGCTCATTTCAGCTTTCCTTGAATGCGTGCCTGACGGGCCAGGCGGGCCACCAGGGCGACGGTGTCGGGATGGTCGCCAAGGCCCTTGGCGTCGAGAATCCGGGCCCGGCGCGGGTCCTGGGCGATGAAGGCCTGGGCGTCCCGGAAGGCCTGGGCGGCGCCGGTGCCATAGGTCTGATTCAGGCGGGTGACGGCCTGCTCGCGCCAGGCGATACGCTCGGCCTCGGTCGGCTCCGCGGTGATCCGCCGGGCGATCCCCTGCAGGGCGCGCACGTCGTCGTTCGACAGCGCCGCATCAGCAGCCATCTCCCGCAGCTCCGAGATGGCAGCGCGCTGCACCGGCTCGGGGATGGCCTGCGCGGCTTCATCGCCGGCCAGCATGTCGTCGGGCAGTACGGCCGAGTAGGTCCCCTGGGGTGAGTACATCTGACGGGCGCCATCGGCCTCCCGCATGGCCTTGATGTTCTCGGGCACCTCGACAGCCGGCGCCTCGTCCGGATCACCGTAGAAGGCCTGGATCTGCTCCTCCTGCTGCCGTTCCGCCGGGGCCTGGGGCGCCGACTCGCTGGGCGCGGAAGGAGCGGTCTGGGATTGCTGTGCAGGCCCAGGGGTGGCGTCATAGAGCGCGGAGGCCGGCGCAACGTCCTGGGGCGCAGGGCTGGCCGGAGCGGACGACGGAGCGTCGTAAAGCACGTTCAGGTCGATCACTTCAGCAGCTCCTGCTGCTTGGCGACCTCGCGCATGCGGGTCAGGAGAACATTGCCCATGCACTGCGCTGCGTTCGTTGCCAGCTCAGGCTGACCAGCTTTCTGACGCAGGTAGTTGAACTGCAACGCTTGGTGATCATTCATGCCGGATGTGGCGCTATCCAGCTCAGCAGCCATCGCGCTGCTGATATCGCTTGCCGTCACGCTGATGGCGAAGTCATGCCCTCCGCGACCATACACAGTGATTCGGAAGAACCCGTGAGCCTCGGTTTTCATCTCGCTGCAAAGGCTCTTCCAATCGGCGCAGGCCGCCTTCAAGGCATCCAGTATCTTGTCGATCTTCACAGCCGCCCGCATGCGCTCCGCCTGCAATCGCTCCACGGCCTCCAGGTGAGCGATGGCCTTGGCGCGGGCAGCTGCCTTCGCGTCGTCGGCGTCGGCAGCCTGGGCGGCAACACGGGCCTTTCGCAGCATGTCGAGGTCAGCGTCGGCTGCCGCGAGCTTCTGAGCCGCATCGCGGGCATCCTGAAGGGCCGAGGCGCTGGCCGGCGTCCTGGCCAGCTCGACGCCCGCGGCGTGGTTGGCCTTGGTGGCATCGGCCACCGCGCGCTCGGCAAGCGCGATTTCATGTTCAAGTTGGTCAAGCTTGCTGGTCATGGGGATTGCTCCGAGTGGGGGGTTTGCGGAGGTCAAGCAGCCAGGCGTCCAAATCGTTCGCATCGACACGGATCTGGCCGGTGGGTAAGGCGTACAGCGCACAGAACACGCCTCGCTCCACGTATCGGTCGATCGTTCTGCGCGAGAGCTTCAAGCGCTCAGCTGCTTCATCCAGGGTGATCAGATCGGGCATGGTTGGCGGCGTTGGTTGTCGTGAAATGACTGTAGCTGTCGCGGAATGCGGCACGCGCACCCCCTCGAAAAAGACAAACCCGGCGCTCGGCCGGGTTCTCCTATCGCTCCGCCATCGAATACCTGGCCGGCGTCTGACATCGCCGGTCGCCACGGCAGATGCAGGCAACGGTCGATTTCGGCATCTCGCAGGCCCTGGCGATCTGCGAGTAGCTCAGCCCCTGATCGCGCAGCGCGAGCACTGCGGACACCTCCCCATTGCTGTACTTCGCCTGCGGATGCGTTTCGCCAATCCGCTGCCCCCGATCATTCACCGCTACGGTCCGCATGCTGCTCCTCCACTTTGAAGAACTGGGGATGCCGGAGGCGAGCATGCGCGATGGCACCATCAATCGCGCAGCGGCGCTCCAGTGACTCGGGCGCCCCTACCTGGGAGGCCTCGATCAATGCGCGGCGGACGGCTTCAGGGAGCCTTCCAGCCAGCTCTATCGGCGCCATCACTTCCCCCCCTCGATCTGGCGGCGATACGCCCGGATAAGCCGATCCCGGAGCTTTGAGGGCTTCATTGTTTCCAGGCGTGCGAGGCGATCAGCGGGAGCCTCACGAGCCATCGCCTGCCGAGCACCACGGAGGCGCTCTGCGATCGACACGGCCGGCGAGGCCTCCAGAGACAACCGGCGCACACGCTTGTGTAGGGACTGAACGGACATTTCAGGACTCCTTTCTGGCCGCACATGCGGCCCTTACCCGATGCTTGGTTGCCTTCATGGCCTCTCCTCCAGCGCCTGGATGCGTAGCTCAAGCTCCTGGGTTTCGATGGCCTTGCGGCGGTTCTCGACGATCCCGGATAGGGTTGCAGCTTCGCCCGGGGTCAGATCACCGGAGGCGACGGCATGGAGGATGGCGGCCTGTGCCTCCGCCACGCCCGCCGGGTTCTCCGTGCTGGGCAGTCCAGGTAGCTCCACGGCGCGCTCCCGGGCGTTGGGCACAAGCTTGTCGAGCACGAGCCGCGCCGCGGTGAGGTCGCCCTCCTGGGCCTGCTTGATGACGACCTCGGCAATGTTCTTGATGCCGCCCTCGAACAGCTCCAGGGCCAAGCGCGTGGTCTTGTTGATAGCGCCCTTCGGCTTTCCGCGGGGGTTTCCTGACTCGCCCGGCTTCCAGGCTGCGGGCGGGATTCGCTTGTTGGTCATGAGTGATTTCCTTCTGATTTTTCAGTGGCCCGCAGGCGCAGCACATCCAGCCAGTCGCCGATTATTTCGGGGACGACCACCTCCACCTCGAAGCCCTTGAGCTTGAGGCGGTGGGCGGCCCGATATGCCGCGGCCTGGCCGGCGAAGTTCGTGTCGTTGTCGGCGAACACGATCACTTCGCGGACGCCGGCCGGAGGCTCGAAGCTCTCGATGCCCTGCGCGCTGACGCAGGACCAGACCGGCACCTCGAACAGCTCGAAGGCGGCCAGGGCCGTCTCGATCCCTTCGGCGATGCCCAGCACCTCAGAGACGGCCGTCAGGCGGATCGCGGCCCCAGGGAGCAGCAAGCCCTGCATGAGCTTCTTCGGGGACGCCACGGGCGCCTTCTGGCCGTCCTGCAGGTAGGTCCGGTGCAGGGACACGCCCTGACCGTCCGGACTGACCACCCGGGCCACCATCGCAGGGAAGCGACCGATGATGGCGCCTGCCTCCTCGCGGTAGGCGAGCCCCGGGTGGAGGCGGACCGACTCCGGCAGGTCGTAGAGCTTCAGGCCACGGCCGACCAGGTAACGCTCGGCCTCGTCGCCGCGTGCAATAGGCGCGGACTCCGACCACACCCGGCGCAGGGCCGCCACCTTGTCCTCGGTGGGGCGCTCGGGTCGGGTGGCGTTGGGCTGAACGACGCCTGCGAGCCGCTCGATCTGCTGGGCCGTCTCCTTGAAGCCCTGACCGGTGAGGCCCATCGCCAGCTTCACGCCGTCACCAGCCCCGCAGCCGCTGCAGTAGTACGTGCCTCGGCCGTCCTTGTCGTCGAAGCGGAAACGGTCCTTGCCCCCACACATCGGGCAGGCGCAGTGCTTGCCAGACAGGGTGCGTTCTTCCACCCCCAGGCCCAGCAGAATGCCGCGCCAGCGCCCACGTGCTGCCGTGCGAACGTCAAGCCGCTCCATGGAGCACCTCGGCTTTCTCGCGGGCCTTTGCGAAGCGGATCTGCTGGGACTTGAGCCAAGACAGCAGCTCTTGCGTGGGCGCAGCCTCGACCTGATTCAAGCCGCGCGGCCACACGTCGAACATCTCGCGGTACTTGTGCGAGACCCAGCCCGAGGAATAGCCCCGGTGGCGGGCCACCGAGAGGAGTTGGCTGAACACGTGCTGCTTGCGGTCCGGGCTCACCGGCTTCTTGCCCTTGCGCTCGAGCTTCACCAGTTCGCCGGCCTCCACCTCGACAGCGTTCTGCCGCTGGGGCTCGAAGCCGCATTGCGGGCAGGCATGGACCTTGGGCGGCTTCATGAAGCTGCAGGTGGGGCATTTCTTCGGCTTGGGCTCCTCCTTCTGCTGCCGGCCTGCTTGATTGGGCTTGCCGTCATCCAGTTCGAGCGGCAGGTCATCGGTGGGATAGCCCAACTCTGCGGTGGAGCCCGAGTGGTCGAGCAGCAGGGCCCGCTCCTTCCCGTCCGCTGGCCGCAGCACTCGCCCGACCATCTGGATGAACCGAGCCAGGGAACGGGTGGGACGGGCAAGGATCATCACCTCCACCGCTGGGCAGTCCCAGCCCTCGGCCAGGATGGCGACGTTGGAGATCACGGTGGTTTCACCCCGGGCCACCCGCCCCAAGATTGCAGCCCGGTCCTCCTCCGAGGTGTAGCAGTCGATGTGCTCAGCCGTGACGCCCGCCGCGCGGAACTGCTCGACGATGTGCAGGCTGTGCGGGATGTTGGTGGCGAAGCACACCGTCTGCTTGTCCCGTGCGAGCTTGAGCCAGTGAGCCACGATGTCGCCCACAAGATCGGGTTTATCCACCGCCTCCCCGAGCTGGGTCTGCTGGTAGTCGCCGGCCACCACCTTCACGCCCGACAGGTCAGGCTCCGAGGGGGCATACACATCAACATCCACCAGATAGCCCTGGTCGATCAGTTCGCGGATGGTGGCCGCCGGGACGATCTCCTGAAACACCTTGCCCAGGCCCCGGGTGAAGGGCGTCGCGGAAAGGCCGATCACCGGCACGAGGTTGCGCTCCCGCAGGAGAAGGTTGCGGTAGGCCTCTGAGCCGGCGCAGCCGTGCGCCTCATCCACCACGATCAGATCCACGAGAGGCAGGCCACGCTTCGCCACCGTCTGGATGCTGCAGATCAGCACCTGGGACTCGAGGGCGATGGTGTTCTGCCCCTGCAGGATGCCGTGAGGGATGCCGGCGGCCAGGAAGCGGCGGGAGGCCTGCGCGATCAGCTCCACCCGATTGGCGATGAAGGCCACGCGCTTGCCCTTGCCCACGGCGCCGCGAATCATCGCCATGCCCATCTCGGTCTTGCCCGAGCCCGTCGGCGAGTACAGCAGCACCGTGCGCTTTTTCCGGGCCAGGGCAGAGCGGAGGTTGTCGAGGGCAGCGGATTGGTAGGGGCGGAGATCAAAGGCCATGATCCACCTCCCAGTCCGGGGACAGGGTGATGTCCGAGAGAACACCACCATCTCCAGTACCCCCTACAACACTCCTCCCTCTTGGCTGGGCTGGACTGGGCTGTACTGTACTAAGAACCCGGCAGTCACCCGCCGGGATGCCTGCCGACTCGCTCGACGGGTTAGTCGTCGGCTTACCCGACTTGCACCGAACGCCTTTGCCGGTGCGGCTTTTGCGAGCATTTGTTTTTTCGGCACCCGCCTTGCCGCCTTGCGCTTGGCGCTCGCGGATGCTGTTCAGGTGGCTTCGATAGGCCTCAAGATCGGGAGCAAAAATCCTTCCGTTTTGCACATCAAAAAACGACATGACAAACGGGAGGTCGGCGGCAATTTCGGCGCGATCAAAGCCGAGCATACGGGCGATGATTTCGGGCGAATCGGGAAGAAACTGATTCACCCAGCACTCCAATCGCATGGAGTACAGCAGCCCCCTCTGGGCGAGGGTGAGCGTTCTGTACTCGAAGCGAGACATCATCGCGGCCGCGTACTCTTGAAACGCCGGCGCGGAGCGGCTTTGGGTCATCACGCACCACCTTTCCGAAGCGCTTCGATCCCTGCCTGAAGGACCGGCGCCAGAGTCACCGCCAGGCCGCCAGCAGTTGCCCATACAGGGCCATCTGCCTCGGCAAACGCTATCGTCAGGTGGTGGGCGATGGATTCGACCGCTTGGGCCTGGCTTGCGGAGCGCAGCAGCTCGGCGAGCAGGTCGTGGGCAAGTTCAGCGGCTCGCTGTTCTGCCGCCTGTGGAGAAATGTTGGACATGGTGTTCATGCCGACACCTCCTGCGCAGCCTCGGCGATGAGCGCATAAACGGCGACGCCGTGATGCGGATAACCCTGATCGTCGAAGACGGTCACACGACCGACAGTCGGGATGCCATAGCCCAGCTCACGCAGCTCAAAGATGCGGGTCTGCGACTGCATGATGCCGGCGCGGCGGAAGTCGAGCGTGTGCTTATGACCGGAGCGCAGCATCTCCACAATGCGCTGGCGTTGGGCTTCGCCGGAAGTGCTGATGCGCGGGTGATGAGCCGCGGCGGGCTCGGGAAGGCTTTCCGGGAAAAGGTCTGTAGTGCTAAAGTGAAGGCACTGATTCTGCTTAGCTTTGCCGATTTCGCCCGCCTGGCCGCGGGCGTTATCACGTTTGGAGGCGGTCATTGGGCCACCTCGCCGTTCAGCAGTGCATCAACGGCGGCGGCGTCCCACAGCAGGCGGCCGTTCGGCAGCTTGGTCGGACGCAGACCGAGATAGTGACCGCTCATGCAGAGCGAGCGGCGGATGGTCTGAGGCTTGATGCGCAGACGCTCGGCAGCTTCGAGGGTGTCGAGCTTGCGCGGATTGCTGATAATGCGGAACTGGGTATTCATTTCGTGTCGTCCTGTTGTTGAGACGACACGAACATTAATCACACACTTTCAACGTGTGGATACCTGGGGATACCGGATCTAGGATCACCCAGGATCATGAACCCTTATGAAACAGCTACTTACGGATATGAGTAGCGCCAGCGAGATGGCGACGAAGCTCAGGAAACGCTCTCAAGTACAACGAACGCGCGCCCTCCTGATGTCCAGCAGGTCGCGGCCAAGAACAAACGCCTTGGTAATGAGCCTGAAAGGGCTTAGCCTTCATGTCTTTGAATTTGTCTGGGTGCAACTTGCCCAGCAGCCATAGAAGATCCCCCGCGTCACCCGGCATCGATTTGCGATCAAATGCAATTTCATTTTGATCGCAAAACACTGCTACCTGATCTACCGCTTCGCGAACGAAATCACGCAGCCTTTTTTGCACTGGCCTCGATGCAGGCGATATCGTTGCGATCCCAGTATCCAGGTGCTGTGCCTCTTCCTGCATTGGCTCGGCATCGGTGCGGGCTGGCACTAGCTCAGGCTTCGGAAACTCGGGCGGCAGTGTCCACCGGCAAAAATTAGCCAGCTTGGCGACCGCCTGCAACGTCACCACAATGGAGTCCTGCCGGGCCTCTCCAGCAAACTCTGACAGCATGCCACGGGGCCGGAGGTGCTCAATAGCCACGACGAGTCGAGTCTTGAAATCGTCCGGGATTAGATGCTTCCGGCTTGAAAGACAGGCAGGGTCAATGTCGAGGGTCAGCGCAATGGCGTTGCCTAGCTCCAAACTCGGAACGTAGAGCCACCGTCCCCAATTCGGCGGAGTCGGTGCTGATGGTGGGGAAATGGGTTTATACCAATCCGCATGAACCCGCGTCGCATCGGTCAGGAGGGTAGTCTTGATGGGGCGCTTCACCCCTGGCACCTTCATCGTCATCTTTCGCGCTCCTTCAAGCGCCCTTCAATGGGGTGCCGCGCCAGGCGGGTGAAGGTATCCCGCTTTTCGGTTGGCCGACCTAGGCGCGGCGGTGGTGCTCGGTCAGGCCGTCAGGGCCTCGATGACGGCGGCGGGGTTGTGCTGAATGACGTTCAGCAGCACCAGAGCCGGGCCATGCGGGGCACGGTCGCCCCTCTCCCAATGGCGAAGAGTCGCAGTGGAGAAGCCGAAGCGCGCTGCAAACTGCTCCTGGGTCATGCCTACCTTGGTGCGCAGCGCTTTCACATCGACAGGGCGCGGGCGATGGACGCGAGTCTCCGGCGCCATTCCCTCTGCGCGCTCGATGGCTTCCAGCAGTCCGCGCTTGATGCTCTCGAATGCGGTGCTCATGGTCAGACTACAGCTACGCCCTGGTGATGCTCGTCGCGAGTCACGGACAGGCGGAGGCCGGCCGCATTGAGCACGGCCAGCAGCGTCTTCAGCGTCGGGTTGCCCTTGGCGCTCAAGCTCTTGTAGAGGCTTTCCCGGGGCAGGCCGGCACGTTCGGCGACCTTGGCCATGCCTTGCGCTTCGGCGACGTGCCGGAGAGCCTGCAGAAGGGCCTCCTGGCCGCCCGGCTCATCGATGGCTTCCATGCTCGCAGCGAGATATTCGTCAGCAAAGGCCGGGTCTTCGCGCAGCAGTTCGACCACGGCTTCATCGTGTGGGCGGGATGCGTTGCTCATGGGGCACTCCTCTCTTGCCAGTCCTTCCAGTAGGACCGCGCGGTTTCAATGTCGGCCTGTTGGCGGCGCTTGTCGCCACCAATCAGCAGTAGCACGATTTCTTTGCCGGCCTTGGCGTAATACACACGGTAGCCAGGGCCATGGTCGATGCGCAATTCCCACACGCCGTCGGACAGCGGCTTGCAGTCCCCGAAGTTTCCGCCGGCCATCCTTCCGATTCTCGCCAGGATGCGGGCTCTGGCCATCCTGTCAGCCAAGTCGGCAAGCCACGCCTTGTAGGGGTCGTGTCCGTCCGGGGTCAGGTAATCGCGAATCTCAATCATGTTGTAGATTATAAGTTACACTTCGTCAATCAGGATTTCACCACCCGCAGTCCAGCCGCCTGCTCTTCGCTCGGCTGCGCGATACCGGCCTGCTCCAGAATCCAGGCCTCAATCTTCACGTGCCACACGCGCAGCAGGTCGATAGGCCGACGACGGTAGTGCTTCTCGGCCAGGGCGGACGGTTTGTGCCCCTGGATCTGGGCCACCACACCTACCGGGCACTCCACCCACTCGGCCAGGGTGCCGAAGGAACGGCGCAGGTCGTGCAGGGTGAAGGGCGGCAGGCCGGCGGCCTCCATGGCGTTCTTGTGGGGCTTCAGGGGCTCCTGCAGGCGTCCCGACTCAGCCGAGGGGCTGGAGAACACCCATTCGTTCCGGCGCGGTAGGCCGGCCAGCAAAGCGGCAACGTAGGGCGTCAGGGGAATGATGCGCTGCCCCTCCACCTTGTCCTTGATGGTGATGGTCTTCCATTGGAAATCGACATCATCCCAGCGCAGGGCTGTCAGCTCCTCGCGGCGCGGGCCGGTCAGCAGCAAGGTTTGCAGGTAGGCGGCATGCACGGGATTGCGCAGAGCCCGCACGTGTTCGAACCACAGGGGGAGTTGCTCCCGCTGCAGGCTGTCGCCTTTGGCTTTGGCCGCCTGCACCTGGTCCCGCACTTCACTGGTGCTGCACGCGTCCGCCCGGACGAGACCGGCATACTCCGGGCGCTCGGCGCACCAGCCGAGGAAGGCCCGGAGCAGGCGGAATATCTTTGCGGCCTGCGTCGCCCCGCGGGCGTTGTTGTCCTGCATCCATGCCGTGATGCGAGCCGGGGTCAGGTCCAACAGGCGCACAGGCAGCAGTGGATGCACCATGCCGGGCAAGGTGTATTCCCCCTGCCCCGCCTTGCGTCCTCGCGTGATGCGCTCACCACCGGGCTTGATGGCCTGCGCGTGGTCGCGTTGCGAGGATTCACCCCACTTGTGCGAGCGGGCCAGGACGTAGGCGGCCCAGGCTTCGCCAACGGTCACTTCCTGCCGTGCCGACTCGGCCTGCTTGGCCTCAATGGCGGCGAGTTTGTCGGCCTTCTCCTGGCGCGGGTCAATGCCTTGGTCAATCAAGCCTTGAAGGCGCCGGGCCTCGGTGCGGGCGTCGTCGAGGTTCCATACCTTCACGTCGCCGATGGTGACTCGCAGCGGCACCTTGTTCAGCTTGCCGGCGAACACGAAGGACTTTGCTCCGGCCGGCGTCACACGAACACAGAGCTGCTTGGGGTCATCGTCGAACACATAGACCGCCTGAGACCCCACAGGGAGCGGCAGCTTGCGGATGCGGTCAAGGGTCAGGCGGATGCGTTCGGTTTCGCGGGCCACGGTCATTGCTCCTCGCTGCCGGGAGCAACAGCCAGTTCCGTTGCTCCCTCATTGCTCCCGATTATAGCAACGTCAATCAACACCGATCAATGGACGTCCAGCCTTCAATCATTATTTTTCAATCACATATGTTAATTCAAAAATTCCGATCAACGCCAAAAAACACCAAAACCATTCAACTCATAATCGCTTGGTCACAGGTTCAAGTCCTGTTGGGCCCACCATACGTTTCAAACACTCAGGCCAACCCTTCGGGGTTGGCCTTGTGCTTTCTGGGGGCCATGTAGCCACGGTGTAGCCAATTCCAGGCGATCGGTCCGCTTCGCCCTCCCCTGTGGGGGAGCTGTTCATTTGGCACGGGGACCAGGGACGGGGGGAGGCGCGCGAGGCCTGCGCCTCGGCCTAAGGCCTGTGTGAATACCCCCCGCCCCTGCGAGGACGATCTTTTTATCCCGTTCCTTGGTGGACCTGGCGCGAGCAGACACTCGGGCGGGAGAATATGTCGCGCCTCAGCAGGCCGACCTGGGCGCGGCGGTGGTGCTCGGTCAGGCGGCGGTGGGCTCGCGAAGCGCGTAAGGTTGAATCAGCACGTCGGCAGGCAGGCCCAGACCTGCACACAGACGGCGGATCATCGTCACAGACAAGGGGCGGGTACGGTTCATGATGTCGGCCACCCGGCCACGCGGCCCGATGTACTGCTCCAAGTCCTTCCGGGTGAGCCCGCGCACATCCATGATGTACTCCAGGTAGGAAATGGGATCGGGCGCTTCGATCGGAAAATGCGCCTTCTCAAAGGCCTCCACCAGCATGGCAAGGACTTCCAGCCGGTCTGCATCTGCACTGCCTTCGGGAGCGTCCCAAAGACGTTCAATGTCGGCCAGGGCCTCGGCGTGCTCGGCGTCGGTTCGGATGGGCTTCAGTTCCATTGCGGCTCGTAGATGGTTTCGGCGTCGATCCGGTCATACTCGGCATGGGTGCCGACAAACCGGATGAACATCATGGTGGAGGTGTAGCGCACAGCCACCACCAGCCGGTAATCATTGCCCTTGATGTTGAACACCACACGCTTGTTTGCCAGGAAGCTGGCATTCCGGTGCGCAGCCTTGATGGCCGCCGGTGTTGCCCAGTCGGCCCGGCCTGCCTCGGCATACCATGCACGCAAAGGCGTTTCCGCCTGCGGATGCTTCTCCCAGAATTCGCGTAGTGCTCGCAGTGCAATGATGTGCATGTCTCAATCCAGCATGCTACCGTTTTGGTATCAATCTATCAGTTTCCCACGACCCGTGGCCCCGGGACCCACCCTTCGCTCGGCTGTTCGATGCCCACCAGCAAGGAATTCACCTTGCTACACATGCTCTACCCCTAGA
This sequence comes from uncultured Zoogloea sp., assembly GCA_937967645.1. Lineage (GTDB taxonomy): Bacteria > Pseudomonadota > Gammaproteobacteria > Burkholderiales > Rhodocyclaceae > Zoogloea. The sequence goes on along the minus strand of CALBTT010000021.1, from coordinate 16,014 downwards.
ATCCGCCCAGCCCACATCGTCAGCAACCAGAAATCATGCAGATTTTCGTCAAGACCCTTACCGGCAAGACCATCGCCCTCGAAGTCGAGGCCAATGACACGATCGAAAACGTGAAGGCCAAGATTCAGGACAAGGAAGGAATTCCTCCAGACCAGCAGCGCCTGATCTTCGCAGGCAAGCAACTTGAGGACGGCCGGACACTGGCTGACTACAACATCCAGAAGGAAAGCACCCTGCACCTCGTGCTCAGGGCGAGCGGCACGGAGATACCGACACTTTCACCCGCAGGAGTCGCAATGACCGTTGCGGGCATGGGCTTGATGTTCATCCTGGAAAGACGGCGAAGGGCAGCCCTCACCGCCCAGGGCCGCTGAGGGACACCTCTTCCATCGAGGCAGGGCTCAGGATCAGCCGCCGGGGTTGACACAGCTCAACTCACACCGCATTTCTCCATCTCTACGACTCGCACCGCTCAAGCTGGGCATTCACCATGCCGATAGGAAATCCTTAACCCACTTGAGATAAGAGAAAAATATGGGAGCATTTCGTGGCGGCTTCGGAACCAGCATTGCCAGCAAACTCAACGCTGCACTCGCACTGATCATCTTCATCGTCTTTCTGATCGCCGGGCTCTCCCTCACCCTCTGGCTGGGAGATCGGCTGGAGCAACGCGGCATACGCGAACTCCAAACCACCAATCAGCAGATCACCGACATGATGGAAGCCTTCTCGAATGCCCTCGAGGAGTCGGCCAGCCTGCTCGGCACAACCTTCGCAGCCAACCTCCCCAGGAAGATGAGCCTGGATCCGGCGCACCCCGTCACCTCCGGTGAGCGATCGATCCCCGCGCTCAAGGGGGGAGATGTCGTCTTCAACAACAACTTCACCCTGGTGGATGAGTTCTCGCGCCTGACCGGTGGTGTGGCGACCCTGTTCGCGCGGGACGGCGACAACTTCTACCGGATTGCCACTTCCCTGAAGAACAAGGCGGGAGAGCGGGTCATGGGGACGATGCTGGATCAGAAGCATCCGGCCTACCCGCTGGTACTGGCCGGCAAGCCCTTTGTCGGCAAGGCGACCTTGTTCGGCCGGGATTACATGACCCGTTATGTCCCGATCCGGGACGAAAGCGGTCAGGTGATCGGAATTGCCTTTGTGGGGCTGGACCTCACCGACAGCATCAAGGCGCTCAAGGACAAGGTCAGGGCGGTGCGGGTCGGAGAGACCGGCTACCCCTTCGTGCTGGATGCCAAGGGTGAGCCTGGCATGGCCATGATCCACCCCGCTGCGGAAGGCAAGAACCTGCTGGATGTGAAGGACAAGAACGGGGTCGCCGTGATCCGGGGGCTGCTCGAACAGGGGCGGGGCATCAGCCACTACTGGTGGCAGAACGCCGGCGACAAGGAAGCCCGGCAGAAGCTCGTCGCCATGCAGCCTTTCGAGAAATGGGGCTGGCTGGTAGCAACCAGTGCCTATGCCGACGAGTTTGTCCACGAAGTACGGATGATCCAGATCCAGATCGCCGTGGCGGCCCTCCTGGCAACGGCCGTGCTCGTCTGCGCCATGATCGTAATGAGCCGGCGCTGGATCACCCGACCGCTACAGCGCGCGGTTTCCGTCACCCAGCGGGTTTCCGAAGGCGATCTGACCCAGCACATCGAAACCGACTCCACCGATGAGGTCGGCGAGCTTCTACGCGCCCTGGACGCCATGAGCGCCCACCTGCGCAGCATGATCGGCGAGATCGACGCGGGCATCCGAGGCTTGGCCGACAATGCCCACAAGCTGTCGGTCGCCTCGGACGCGGTCGCCTCCAGTTCCGGCACCCAAAGCCAATCCGCCGTCGTGATGGCCAGCGCGGTGGATCAGATGACCGGCAGCATCCAGCAGGTCGCCGATCACGCCGAATCGTGCCGGGGGCTCGCCGAGACATCCGGTGACGTCTCCGAATCGGGCATCGAGGTGATCAACCAGGCCATCTCGAGCATGTCCATGATCGCAGACACGGTCAGGCAGTCGGCCGAAGCCGTGCTGCACCTGGGAGATGAGTCGAAGGCGATCTCCCGCATCGTCAATGTGATCCGTGAGATCGCCGACCAGACCAACCTGCTGGCGCTCAATGCGGCCATTGAAGCCGCCCGGGCCGGCGAGGCCGGGCGCGGCTTCGCCGTGGTGGCCGACGAAGTCCGCAAGCTGGCCGAGCGCACCTCCCTGTCCACCCAGGAGATCACCCGGATGGTGGACGACATCCAGCATGGCGCCGAAACCGCCGTGGTGAGCATGAAGAAAGGCGAGGGTCAGGTCGAGGAAGGCGTCGCCCTCGCTGGCGAGGCGGGTGGCCGGATTGCCGACATCAAGTCCGGTGCGAGCAGGGTCAGCTCGGCGGTGATCGGCATCTCCGACGCCCTGCGCGAGCAGAGTGCGGCCAACCGGGAGATTGCCCGCAATGTGGAGACCATCGCCGAGCAGGCCGTGCAGAACCACACTCAGGCCACTGCAACGGCAGATACGGCACGCGAGATGGAAGTGCTGTCGACACAGATCCGGGCCAGCATCTCCCGCTTCCGGACCTGAACCTGTCGATGACCCGGCGCATGTGACGCAACGGAACCCAGGGGGCGCCCGAGAGTGAAGCGTGTCATAGCCCTCGAGCGCGCGCCCCCCTAGGATATCGGCAGACATGACTCTTCAGCGAAACCATGGGGCCCATTTACGACCTGTCTGGCACCGTCCTCTGGCGGGCCGTCACCGCCAACGGTGAGACCGAGATCTTTCACCTCAAGCTCATCGCCGAGGACTGGGCGGGCGTGGAAGGAAAGGTCGAAGCCGTGGCAGCGGACTTGAACTCGCTGCGCCAACCCGACCTGGCCGCAGCCCTGAAGGGCTGATCGATCACTGCGGGGCCGGGCCCGCGTGTCAGATCTGGTAGTCCTCCAGGCCGGCCGGGCTGTTCGGCGCCACGGTCTTCACCAGCATCACGGTCGCCCAGAAGGTACTCCCCTCGCACTGCACGCTGTCACAACCCGCCTCGCCGCCCATCATCCAGGCCAACTGCCGGACGATCGCCAGGCCCACGCCGGTCCCCCCATAACGCCGCGTGTTCGAGTTGTCTGCCTGCTCGAAATGCTCGAAGAGCCGCGCGACGTGCTCCCCGGCCACGCCAATCCCCTCGTCCTGCACCTCGAAGCGCACCAAGGCACTGCCCGCCTCCTCCCTGACACACGCGACACGTATCCGGATCGTGCCTTTCTCCGAGAAGGTGATGGCGTTGTTGCAGAAGCAGGCAAGGATCGTGGTGATGTGGGCCGGATCGCCCATCAAGGGCTCCGGGAGCGGTTCGATGTGATGCGTGACCTGCAGGCCCTTGGGCCGGGCACGTTCGAGGGCACTCTCCACGACGCCCCCGACCAATTTAGGCATGTCGAGTATCTTCAACCGGATGCTGGTGGATCTCGATTCGATATCCACCAGGGTCAGGATGCCGCCAATGACGGTATCGAGGCGCTTGACCCCAGCCTCGAGCATCGCCAGGCGCTTCGACTGCTTGTCGGTCAGCGGGTCCTTCCGGAAAAGGCTCGCCACACCGGCGATGTGGTGCAAGGGCGTACGCATCTCATGGGACATGTTGCCGAGGAACAGGGTCTTGGCCCGGTTCGCAGCCTCGGCCCGTTCACGCGCATCCTCCAGGGCATGCATGAGCGTCCGCCGCTGAGTAATGTCCTCGACGACGGCCGAGGAGAACTTGATCCGCCCACGCTCATCCCTCACGGCATGGGCGAACACATGCACCCAGATCGTATCGCCGCTCTTCCTGACGATACGCTTTTCGACATCCAGGACATCACTCTCTCCGGACCAGAAGGCCTCCATCCGGACACGCTCCCCATCCACATCATCGGAGTGGGTGATATCGGATGGCTGCATGCGCCCTGTCAATTCCTCCCGGGTATAGCCCGTCATCTCGCAATAGCGGTCATTGACCAATTGATAGAGGCCATCCGCATCCAGTTGCACGGCCCCCACCGCGAGATTGTTGAAATAGGCCCGAAACTGCTCGTTGGTCTCCTGGATCTTCTCCTCGGCGCCCTTCCTCAGGGCTTCCTTTTCCGCCTGCAGGTTCCGGAACGCGTGCTTGCGCCGCCCCAGGACGTGCAAACCGACCAGCGTGCCCATCACGCTGACAACATAGAGGGCGCCCATCTCGGCGACCACGTGACGCCACTCGGCGAATACCCCGGCCACGTCGCGGCTCACGGCGATCACCAGCGGCTTGTCGGCGAGGGCCCCGGCCGGATGGACGGTGCGGATCGCAAAAAGGCGCCGGTCTCCCGTGGCGGTCGCCACATCCACGATGAAGGACGCCTCCCGGCCACTCTGCATGTGCCGGACGAAGGGCGAATCGGCTCGCTTCAACAGGGACACGCCCCGGATGTCCGGATGTGTCTGCGTGCTGTAGACCACATCCCCGTCCGAATGGGCCACCGACAGGCGCATGTCCTCCGCGTAACGCATGGAGCGCATCAGCACGCCAAAGAAATCCGGATCGACAATCGCCAGCAGATAGCCCTTGAATACTCCTTTTTCCGTACTCAGCGTCTTGCCCAGACTGATCGTGAAATTCCCCAGGGGGGTATTGAAGGGGCGCGACACGTAAAGCGTATCCGGTCGATGACTACCCCGGATCGTCGAATAACGTTCGCTCCCCGTGAAATTCATTCCGATCAGCTGGGACTTGTTGCTGGCAACAACCACGCCGTCGGCATCGACATACAGCAATGTCCGGATGCCGGTCATCGCCTCAGAGAGGATCGTCATCCTCCGGCTGACACGCTGCACGCCATCCCGCTCCGCCAGCTGGCCTGGAATATCCTCCCTAAGCGCATCCATCATGCGGGAGGTGGCCCGTAATTGCTCGCTGATATTGGCATCCAGGGCATTGGCAAGGAGCGTGAGCCGCTCCTCTTCACGGGCCGCCGTCTTGCGGTACTCAAAATAGATGTCCGCCCCGATCAACACCCCCAACAGCGCAAGTACGGCGAAACTGATCTTCCGGGAACGCTTCATGCTGCTCTCTCTGCCTCGATACGCAATTCTCTTAGCTGCGTCGTGATGTGCCCTTTACTATATCCCCACTCCTGCCTCACCGCCCGGAACTCAGCCCAAAACGGGCATTCGGCAGGATCCGATGCTCAGCCTCCCGGCCCCTGTTGTCACTCATGTGCGCACACTATCGCCCTTCCTCACCCGCAGATCTGGCCGCCTTCCCGCTGCCGCCCCCCGACTTCGCCTACGGCGAGGCGTTCCCGGGCTCCACGGTACCCATCGTCACCAACTTCGCCCCGCGGATCTGGGTGCCGGCCTGCTTCGGATTGATCCCTGCCTGGGCCCGGGACACGAAGATCGCCCGCAGCACCTACAATGCCCGCTCGGAAACCGTCGGCGAAAAGCCCTCGTTCCGTCGCGCCTGGCTCAGGGGGCAGCTCTGCATCATCCCCGCCGCGGCCATCTACGAGCCCTGCTACGAAACCGGCAGGGCCGTGCGCTGGCGGATCGAACAGCGGGACGGCAAGCCGATGGGCATTGCCGGCATCTGGGAGAGACGGACCCGCGATGACGGACTGCCCCAGTGGTCCATGAGCATGCTTACCGTCAATGCCGACGGACATCCGCTGATGGGACGCATGCACAAGCCCGAGGACGAGAAGCGGTCGGTGGTCATCCTGCCGAACGATGCCTGGGGGACCTGGCTCCGCTGCAGGTCGGAGGAAGATGCGCGGCGTCTGCTGACCGCCGCCAACGATACCGACCTCCTGTCGTCCCCGGACTGAGCAGCCTATGCACCGGGCAAACGGGCACACGCGCCCGCGCTTGACCCGCTGCCACACCCAGGCGATCTATTTTTCATTCGAGCGCGCGGAAAAATGAACGATTCACACCAGGATCCAGGATACTTACTGCGCCGCAATATCGACCGTCACGCAGTGTCAGAACTTGATCCAACCCAACCTGAAGCCCTCTCCCCGCCCCCTGCGCCCCGCCGTCCGCGCCATCGCCTGCGCTGGACCCTTACAGGCCTCGTCGTCCTCGGCCTGATCGGTGGAGGCTTCCTTGTCGCGGAGGAGATCCAGACCTCCCGGCTGCAGGCCGAGCACCTCACCCGCTACGCAGCCCAGCTCACCTACCAGATGGTCGAGGGGCAGGACGGCACCGTGCACTACCCGGCCCACGGCCCCTTCGACGAGCGCCTGGGCTACACCCGGCTGCCCGCCTTCATTGGCCAGCTGAACAACTACGGCTTCCAGCGCGTCCGCCAGGCACGGTTTTCCGATGCGCTCATGGATTACACCGCGCGCGGCTACTTCGCTCCCTTCCATGAAAAGACCCGGGCCGGGCTCGACCTGGTGGATAGCCGCGGCGACTCGCTGTACGACTTCCGCTACCCCTACCGGCACTACCCGGACTTCGAGGCCGTCCCCTCCCGGATGGCCCAGGCCCTGATGTTCATCGAGAACCGCGACCTCCTCGACGAGACGCGCCCCCGGATGAACCCCGCCGTCGACTGGGTCCGCTTTGCCCGCGCCGTGCTCGGCCGCGTCGGCCGCCTGGTGAGCGAGGACTTCGACGCCCCGGGGGGCAGCACCCTCGCCACCCAGATCGAGAAATACCGCCACTCCCCGGATGGTGTCACCCCGAACGCCAGCGAAAAGCTGCGCCAGATGGCCTCGGCCAGCGTGCGCGCCTACCTCGACGGCGAAGAGACCCTGCCCACGCGCCGCCGCCTGCTCCTCGACTACCTGAACACTGTCCCCCTGTCGGCCGCCCCCGGCCACGGCGAGGTCAATGGCATCGGTGACGGCCTGTGGGTGTGGTTCGGCACCGATTTCGAGCAGGCCAACGCCCTGCTGTCCGCCCCGGACGGCACCGGCGAGCAGCTGGCCGCTCAGGGGCAGGTGCTGCATCAGGTCGTCGCCCTGCTGATCGCCCATCGCCGCCCCACCTATTACCTGCCCTTCAAGGGCCGGGAAGCGTTGTCCCGCCTCTCGGAGAGCCACCTCCGGCTGCTCGCCGAGCACGGCCTGATCAGCCCCGCCCTGCGCGACGCAGCCCTCGCCCAGCCGCTCAGGTTCCGCGACCTGGTGGCGGATCCCCCGCTGCAGCCTGCCCACGTCAGCAAGGGCACCACAGCCATCCGCAACCGGCTGGCGGGCATGCTCGGCGCGTCCCTCTACGAGCTCGACCGCCTCGACCTGAGCGTGGCCACGACCCTCGACGGGGAACTGCAGACGAAGGTCAGCGACTTCCTCAACCAGCTGCACACGCCCGAGTTCGCCCGCAAGCAGGGCCTGCTCGGCGAACGCATGCTCGTGCCATCCAAGCTGGAAGGCGTGCATTACAGCTTCAACCTGGTCGAGCGGATGCCGGACGGCAACCGGGTCCGCGTGCAGACCGACACCACCGACCAGCCCCTCGACATCAACGAAGGCAGCAAGCTGGAACTCGGCTCGACCGCCAAGCTGCGGGTCCTCACCACCTACCTGGAGATCATCTCCGAGCTGCACCAGAAGCTCTCCAGCCAGAGCCCTGCCGAGCTGCGCAAGCTGAAGATCGACTCCCGCGACAGGCTCTCTCTGTGGGCCGTCGAGCACCTGACCCAGGCCACCGACCGCAGCCTGCCGGTCATGCTGCAGGCGGCCCTGGAGCGCCACTACTCGGCGAGCCCCGCCGAGAGCTTCTTCACGGGCGGTGGCGCCCACACCTTCAACAACTTCCGCGCCGAGGACAACGGGCGCGTACCCACCCTGCGCGAAGCCCTGCAGGGCTCGATCAACCTGCCCTTCGTGCGCCTGATGCGCGACATCGTCCGCTACACGATGTACAACGGCCCGAGCCAGACGGCCCACCTCCTCGAGGACGACAGCAACCCGCAACGCGCCGACTACCTGGCCCGCTTTGCCGACCGGGAAGGCCAGACCTTCCTGCGGCGCTTCTGGCACAAATACAACGGCAAATCCCCGGAGCAGATCCGCGAGGACTTCCTCGACGACCTGAACCCGACCGCCGACCGGCTCGCCGCCGTGTTCCGCTACCTGGAACCCCAGGCCACACCGGCGCAGCTCGGCGCCTTCCTGCGCGAGCGTCTGGCGGGCCGGGCCTTTTCCGACGACGCGCTGGCCAAGATCCACGAACGCAACGCGCCGGAAGCCTACGACCTGACCGATCGCGGCTATGTGGCCCGTGTGCATCCGCTCGAACTGTGGCTGGTCGGCCACCTCATCGCCCATCCGGAGGCGCGCTGGAGCGATGTGGTTGCCGCCAGCGCCGACGAGCGCCAGGCAGTCTATCGCTGGCTGTTCCGCTCACGTCACAAGGGCGCCAGGGACTCGCGCATCTACACCATGATGGAGATCGAGGCCTTCGTGGACATCCACCGCCGCTGGGCCCGGGTCGGCTACCCCTTCGGCCACCTGGTCCCCTCCCTCGCCAGCGCGCTGGGCAGTTCAGGTGACCGTCCCGCGGCCCTGGCCGAACTGATGGGCATCATCGTCAACGATGGCGTGCGCCAGCCCACCCTGCGCATCGACCGTATCGACTTCGCCACGGGCACTCCGTATGAAACCCGCTTTGCCCGCCAAACCGGCACCGGCGAACAGGTGATGGCCCCGGAAGTGGCAGCAGCCCTGCGCAGTGCATTGTCCGAGGTGGTCGAAGGTGGCACCGCCCGGCGCCTGTCCGGCGCCTTCAAGCTGGCCGACGGCAAGACGCTCCCGGTGGGTGGCAAGACCGGCACGGGTGACAACCGCATCGTCATCAGCCAGGGGCGCGGGCGCGGCGTCGCCCTCAACCGTACGGCCACCTTCGTCTTCTACCTGGGCCCGCGCCATTTCGGCACCCTCACCGCCTACGTGATGGGCCCGGACGCGGCCAGCTACCAATTCACCTCGGCCCTGCCGGTACAGATCCTCAAATCGATGGGGCCGATCCTGATTCCGCACCTCGAGGACAAGAGCGCAGCCGCGGTCGCGCCCTCACCCTGAGCCCACGGACGGGGCCGTGAGATTGTGCAGGGCAACAAGTTTGACCTGCATCATCACGGCCCCGCCCCAAGCGACTAGATTGGGCACCCGCCCTGCCATCAGCCAACACCGTCACATCCATGTTCAATCCCATCCCTGCGCTGCGCGCCGCGGCCCTCGCCCTCTGCCTTCTCGTCCCCACCGGACACGCCATGGCCAACGAAGGCGGTGGGGGCGTCAGCGACATCGTCCCCCTGGAAGCCATCACGACCAACCTGGCCTCCAAGACCGGGAAGGAATCCCGCTTCATCCAGCTCGTCATCGCCCTGCGTCTCAGCGACCCCAAGGCAGCCGCCGCCATCACCGCCTACATGCCGCAGATCCGGCATGACATCCTGCTCGTGCTGTCGTCGCACACGGGCGAAGACCTCAGGCTCACATCCGGCCGTGAAACCCTCGTGGACGAAATCAGGGACGCGGTAAACAGCGTCGTCGGCGCCCCCGCCCGGACGGACAAGAAGGGCAAACGGATCGCCGCCGAGGGGCCGGTCAAGCAGGTGTTCTTCACGTCATTCATCGTCCAGTAAGCTCGCCCCCTTGAAGCGCCCGGCGGGACCCACTACGCTTCGACTCCGGACACTCCCAGAAGCTAGACGGCCCCCCAATGATTCGCTGGCCCTCCATCCGGACACTTTGCGTCGCGAGCTGCGTCGCCTGCCTCCTGCCCATGCCCACCATGGCCGGCGATGCCCCCGCCGTGGCGGAGGCGTCCGTCCGTGTGGAGCGCATCGCGAACGGCGGCTTCGCCGTCGACCTGCTCATGCTGGCCCGCGTCCCCCCGGCCATGGCCTGGGCCGTGCTGACCGACTTCGAGCACATGGCCAGCTTCGTCCCCAACCTGACGCGCAGCCAGGTTCTCTCCAGCCAGGGCAATCTGCTGCAGGTCAGCCAGAAGGGCGTGGCCCGTTACGGCCCGTTCTCGACGGAGTTCGAGTCGATCCGGGACATCGAACTGATTCCTAAACGGGAGATCCGGGCCCACGGCCGCGGCGGCAACGTCAGGCAGATGGAGAGCCTGATGCAGCTGGAGGCCACCGACGAAGGCACACGCCTGCGCTACCACGCCGAGGTGCTGCCGGGCTTCTGGTTCCCGCCCTGGGTCGGCACCGCCCTGGTCCGCCACGAGACGGCGGAACAGTTCTCGGCAGTCATCAACGAGATGCAGCGGCGACAGGCGGCCATCGCCCCGGCCGGCACCACCCGGGCCCAGCCCTGAGGCCCGGCCTCCCGTTACAAGTCAACAAGGTCTTACATCTCGGCAGACAACCTCCGGAATCCGGTCGCGTTACTCGATGCAAGGGCAGGCACCCTCGCCGCCCGGCAACCAAGACTGATTCCTTCCAGGAGAGCACACATGCTGAACAAGATCTTCGCCGCCGCCGCCACCTTCGCCGCCACTACCTTCGCCGCCACCGCCTTTGCCCAGGCGCCCGCCGCAGGCCCCACTGCTGGCCCCACGGCCGGTCCGGTCGCGGCCCCCGCCGTTGCCGCCAAGCCGGCGGCGACCCTCGAAAAGAAGGTCGAAGCCCCGAAGGTCGAAGCCGCCAAGGCAGACACGGCAAAGGCCGTCGATGGCGCCAAGACCGGCGCCGCCAAGGCCGAAGCCACCAAGACCAAGGCCGCCCACGCCCACAAGCACGCCGGCGAAACGGCCAAGCACGCGGCTGAGCTCAAGCCTGCCGAGACCGCTCCGGCCAAGTAAGCACCGGAGCCCTCCGGCCCCCCCCCTCCAGGCCGTGGCCGGCAGCCCGCCGCCTCACCGCGGCGGACGACCTCTCTCAGGAGCGACACAATGAACAAATTCTGGATCCTGGCCCTGGCGGCCACCGCCAGCGCCAATGCCTTTGCGGACCGGGGCTGGCGTGACGACTGCGACGATGGCGGCCGACACCACCACTGGCGCGACCGCCCGGCCGTGGTCTATCAACAACCGCAGGTGATCTACCAGGCTCCGCCGGTGGTCTATCCGGCCCCGCAAGTGGTGTATCAGGACAGGATCGTCTATCGCGACCGCCCCGTGTACTACGCCGAGCCCGAGCCGGTGTATTACGACGCCCCGCCGCCCCGCCCCCGCTACCGTGACAACCGGGTGGTCGGCCAGGCCGTCGGTGCCATTGCCGGAGGTGTGATCGGCAACCAGATCGGTCGCGGCAGCGGTCGCATCGCCGCCACGGCGGTGGGTGCGGTGGTCGGCAGCATGGTTGGCGCCCGGGTCGTCGACTACCCCTACTGACGCGACCCGGTGCCGCGCGCCATCAAGGCGCGGAGAGATTGGCTGCGGCAAGCCCCGCCTTGAAGCTGGCGGCCATCATCTCGGCCTTGGCCACCGCGGTCGCCGCCGCATCCGGCGGCAGGCAGGCCGCAGCCGTTTCACGGAAGAGAGCCAGCCAGCGATCGAAATGCTCGGGCTGCAGGGGCAGGCGCAGGTGGGCCGTGTAGGGCGACCCGGAGTAGCGCTGGCTGCCCAGCAGGATGCGTGACCAGAAGTCGGTCACCACCCGGATGTGATGCTCCCAGTCTTCCACCATGGTGGCGAAGATCGGGCCCAGTACGGGATCCTGGCGGGCACGTTCATAGAAAGCCCGCACCAACGCCTCGAGGTGCGCCTCTTCCAGCTGGACAGCCTCCGGCATGCCTCTGCCTCCCGAATCCGTCCGATCAGGCCAGGGCGGCCAGCGCCGCGGCGTAGTCCGGCTCGTTCTTGATCTCCGGCACCAGCTCGCTGTGGAGGACCTTATCGTTCTCGTCCAGCACCACCACCGCACGGGCGGTCAGGCCGGCCAGGGGGCCGCTGGCCAGAGCCACGCCGTAGTCCTTGCTGAAGGCCGCACCGCGCAGGGTGGACAGGGTCACCACATTGGACAGGCCCTCAGCGCCACAGAAGCGGCTCTGAGCAAAGGGCAGATCGGCCGAGATGCACAGCACGACCGTGTTGGCGAGCTCGCTGGCGGACTGGTTGAACTTGCGCACCGAGGTGGCGCAGGTCGGCGTATCGACGCTCGGGAAGATGTTCAGGACCTTGCGCTTGCCGGCGAAGCTGGCGAGGGCGGTGTCGGACAGATCCTTGGCGACAAGGGTGAAAGCCGGCGCCTGCTGGCCCTTGCGGGGCAGATCGCCCTCCACCTGCACGGGGTTGCCACCCAGGGTAACGGTTGAAGACATGGATAAACTCCTTGGGGATCATGATGCTGTTATTGTGGCCGCGCCAGCCATGGCGGCCGCGCGGGCACCCATGTTAGGTCCTCCCGGCGGGCGCCGCCAGCCTTTCCTGGACGCCTTGAGCGCCTACAGGGCCTACAGGGTCTTGAGGTACTCCAGCAGGCGCTCCTTGTCGGCCGACGACAGGCCCGTGCCGAAATCATGTCCGCCATTGCCATTGCCCCGCTCGGCGGTATCGAGACGGGTGCCCGCCCGACGGGCCTCCTCGCCATCGGTGACGAAGCCCACCTTCACCGGGTCATACACATCGTAGCCCCGCCAGAAAACCCGGGGCCGACGCTCCGGCGGTTCGAGCAGGTCGCGCAGGGTCGGGACGGCGCCGTTGTGCAGGTAGGGGGCCCTCAGCCAGATCCCGTCCAGGAAGGGGATCTTGTAGCCGGGCAGAGGTGCTTCCACCAGGCCCTCGCGCTGGATGCCCATGCGGCCGACGATGCGGTTGGCGGCCTTGGCGGCCTCGGGATTCCAGGTCTCGAGGCGGCCCGGATCAGTCCCCACCTCGGCCAGGGGAATACGGGTTCCCACCCGGCTGCCGGCATGGCAGGCAGCGCATTCGGCAGCGAAGAGCGCCTGGCCGGCCGCGGCCTTGTCCGCCTCCACCGGGAAGGGATAGCGGGGCGGCGGCAGCTTCGACAGGAAGTCCTGCAACCAGGCCATCTGCCGCCGGAAGTCCTCCGGGTCGGCCGGTGCGGCCGCCAGCACCCCGAGGGCGGAATCGATCATCACCGAATGCACATCGTGGGTGTCCCCGGCATAGTTGGGCAGCTGCCCGGTCTCGGCCTTGTACTTGGCCAGGTTCCAGATGGCGGGGATGTCGGCGGGGCCGTAGGTCTCGTCCATCGGCGCCTGGATCAGCAGGTATTTGGTGAGGTTCATGCCATCATCCCGCCCCCGCCCCCAGTCAGGAAAGTCGGGGCGGTAGATCCAGGCGAACTGGGCCTCGCGCTCGAGCAGGCGCGCGCGGGTCATGGGGATGATCACGAAGCGGTAGAGCAGGCGGTCGATCAGGTCCAGGTCGGTGACCCGGTTGATCTCGGCCATCAGGATGTCCGCATTGAAGCGCGGATCGCGCGCGCAGTCGATCAGCAGGCGGAAGAAGCTCTGCAGGTTGAGGGTATGCCCCGGCCCGCCGGACACGAACACGGGGCTCGAATCGGGGCTCACCCGGTAGCTGGTGGTGTGGCAGACCGCGCAGTTGTTGCCCACCCGCGGAAAGCCGATGGTCTTCTTGGTGAAGCCGATGGGCAGTTCCTGCCCCTGCTCCCAGGCCACCCCGAGGGCCGCGTAGCCGCCGGCCACCACCTGGCCATCCTGGCGGAATTTCTCGGGAAAGACCCGGGGCAGCACGTAGAAGATCCAGTACGGAATGCCGGCCTCGTGCTCCGCACCGATCGAGCCATAGCGGTAGCGGCTGTCCGCCGTCTCGAAGACCCAGGCCGGCTGGGGCGCCTCCCGGAAGCCGCGACTCCAGCCCAGGTAGGCGCCCGCCACCAGCACCACCGCCAGCAGCCCGCCGGCGATGCGCAACCAGATCCTGCGATCACAGGGATTGAAGCGGTTCATGGTGTCCTCCCGCTCAGAATGTCTTCAGGTATTCGACGAGAGCCGCCTTGTCGTCGGCGGACAACTCGGTCCCGTAGGCCTTGCCCTCGTGCCCCCCGTTGCCGTTGCCGGGCTGACGCGTGTCGAACTCGAAGAGGGGCCGCCCCGCCACCTCGGCCTTGTCGGACACGAAGCCCCCGCGCAGCGGGTCGTACAGGTCGTTGCCCCGCCAGAACACCGCGGGTCGGCGGGCGGCGGGCTCCAGCAGGTCGCGCAGGCTGGGCACCGAGCCGTTGTGCAGATAGGGCGCGCGCAGCCAGATGCCGTCCAGGGGCATGTTGGCGTAGCCGTGGGTCTTGCGGAAACGGGTGAAGCGCCACGGGTAGCCCGCGTACAGGGTGGCCTGGTTCACCGCCAGCGTGTAGGTGTAGGAGTCCAGGCGGCGGCGGTCGGTGCCGATCTCGGCCAGGGGCGTGACCCGCCCCACCCTGTCGCCGCTGAAGTCCCGGCCGTTGGCCCCATGGCAGTTGGCGCAGTATTCCCGATACAGGGGTGCGCCCCGTTCGGCCAGCCCTGGATCGATCGGGAACAGGGTGTCGAAGCGCGGCGGCTCGGCATCCATGATCCACGCCTCCACACGGCGGATGCGCCGCAGGTCGATGGTGGGCGGGGTGGTGCCGGTGCCGAAGGCGGCGCTCTTGTTCCTCTCGGTCATGTCCGGGTTGTTGCCGTCCCAGTGCAGTTCCATGGCCCGCGGCTCACGGCGCGGGCGCTGCAGCCAGATCGACGGGAAGTCCGCCGGTGCATCGAACTCCTTCGGGTCCAGCCGGTGCATCGGGAAGTTGAAGATCACCTTGGCCGAGTTGAAGGTATCGACCCGCCCCGGCCCCCACGCCTTCTGCTCGAAGACCCATTCGAAGCGCCCCTTCAGGGCCAGCACCCGGTCGCGCATGATGCCGATGGCCAGGGGATACACCAGGTAACGGTCGAGCAGGTCCAGCTCGGCCCCCTGGCGCTGGATCTCGGGGATCAGGTACTCCTGGGAGAACTTGGGATCGGCCGCGCACCGGAAGAAGAACTCCTCGAAGGCCTTCATGTTGAACAAGGCTGCCGGCATCCCCGGCACCAGCAGTGGTGGCGTGTCGGGGGCGGCCCTCACGGTGCTCGTATGGCACACCGCGCAATTGACGAAGACCCGGTCCACTCCCTGGTAGCGGCGCTTGGAGGTTCCCACCGGCAGGTCCTTGAGGCTGCCATCCGGGTTCTTCTCGTAGATCATGCCGATGGACTGATAGCCCGGCCCCGGCAGGTAGTGGCCGCACACCTCGGGCAGCGCCCGCCAGATCCAGTACGGAAAGCCCATCTCGTGCTCGCCACCGGTGGAGCCGTACTTGAAGTGCTCCACCGGATCGGCGTAGTCCACCGGCGTATCGGCCCCGAAACGGCCAAGCAGCCACACGCCCAGGCTGGCCGGCAGCACCACGGTCAGCGCGAACAGGATCAGGAAGCGGAGCTTCCACGGGTGGGGTGTCGCGGGGCGTGAGGTCATGATCGCATCCCTTCAGGGTCGGGCGGGCGCCAGGCAGGGGCGCAGCGCTTCGTAGCCCCCGGCCAGCAAGGTCTGCAGATCGGGCTCGCGTCCGCTCTCGGCCGCGAGCAGGCGGCGGATGGTCGCCTCCAGCGCGGCGCGCTCGGGGCTGCGGGCCCAGGCCTCGGCATGGGTGCCGAAGGCCGGCAGCAGGGTTTCCGGCGGCATCGGCGTCTTGGCGCGCTGGGCGCGCGGCACGCTGGCCATGGCCAGGCGCACATAGATGCGCGGCGCACACTGGCGCAGACGGGCTTCCAGGGTCTCTGCCGGCCCGTGCAGGAAATTGGGGGGAAAGGTCTCGGCAGTCCAGTGGCAGGCCGCGCACCAGGCATGGAAGGCAGCCAGGGCCGGGGCCACCCCACCGGCCTCGGCAGCGGGAAGGGCAACCGGCAGCTCCAGCTGCGGCGGCGGCAGCGCTGGCGCGGGCATCGACGGCCGCCCGGCCCCCAACTCGGTCAGCACGGCATCCAGCAGGGCCTCGCGGGGCACCGGGCGACCATCCAGCAGCGCCTGCCACGGGGCGCCCCCGGCCAGCGTGCGCAAGGCGGCGGCCAGGGCGCCGCTGTCGTCGCGCAGCACCAGCCGGAGCGTTCC